>JBBQHA010000162.1:0-6468 GCA_038323475.1 Lysobacterales bacterium | reverse complement strand
CTTCCAACATCCACTCAGCAAAGCAACCCAAACGACAACAGAGCTACACTCATCCACACACGCTGGAGCAAACCACAGCGTCCCGTCCCGGTTCACTTTTCAATCGGCAGAGCGGTTCAATATTCAGTCGGCGCCGACAGCCGGAGTGAATTGGCGCTTGAAGCGAAAAATCGCTCTGGCCCTATTTTCCGCCTATTGGCGCGCGCCACGCTTTTTTGACAGACCGCCCGCGCGTGGGTCACTTTGTGGCAACGGCCAATCGTCTTGGCAGCGCCGAATGGGTAGGGTGAATCCCTGCCATCACCGCATCAAGGAACCCCCATGAAACCCAGGAATACCAGCAAACCCGACAGCGACGATGGCCAGCGCCGGCTCGCGGTGCTGATTGACGCGGACAACGCGCAGCCGTCGGTCATCGAGGGTTTGCTTGCGGAGGTTGCGAAGTTCGGCGTCGCGAGCGTCAAGCGCATCTATGGCGACTTCACCTCGACGCGGCTGCAGCAGTGGAAGCAGGTGCTGCTCAAGTATTCGATCAACCCGGTGCAGCAGTTCGCCTACACCAGTGGCAAGAACGCGACCGACAGTTCGCTGATCATCGACGCGATGGACCTGATGTACACCGCGCGCTTCGACGGCGTATGCCTGGTGTCGAGCGACAGCGACTTCACCCGGCTGGCGCAGCGGATGCGCGAGGAGGGCCTGATCGTGTACGGATTCGGCGAGCGCAAGACGCCGGATGCGTTCGTGCAGGCTTGCGACAAGTTCATCTATACCGAGGTGCTGCGCGCGGATGTCGAGGCGCCCGCCGCCACGCTTGCGAAGACGGGCAACACGCGATCTGCGAGGAAGTCCGCGAAGCCGGCGGTTCCGGCTTCGGCCCCGGCGCCTCCGCCCGCAGTCGCGACCGCGGCTCCAATCTCGAAGCCTGCGAAGACCGCGATCCTTCCGCTGCCGCTGGAATTGCTGCGGCGCGCGATCGAGGAAGCGTCCGACGAGCAGGGCTGGGCGCATCTTGGCGCGGTCGGCAGTTACCTCACCAAGATCCGCCCGGATTTCGATTCGCGCCTGTACGGCCATCGCAAGCTCAGCGA
This sequence comes from Lysobacterales bacterium, assembly GCA_038323475.1. Lineage (GTDB taxonomy): Bacteria > Pseudomonadota > Gammaproteobacteria > Xanthomonadales > Xanthomonadaceae > SZAS-103. The sequence continues at coordinate 5,377 of JBBQHA010000162.1, read as the reverse complement.
CCTGCTGAAGCGCCACCCAGCCCAGTTCGCGGTGGAAGAGCGCGCCGGCGGCCCAGGCGGCGGGAAGTCACTGTTTGTGCGGGCGATTGGCTGAGCGAGCCATGGCGTCCTAGGATTTCCGGTCCTGGTTGCCGCTCAGGAGCAGGACTTGGCGAACGCAACAGCGCAGCGAACAGCAACCGTCGGTGTTGCCGAACACGGAAACTCCGCCGTTCTCGTTACAGTCGCTTCCGATGGCGCGTTGGTCGATCGCCGGCGCATCGACCTCACCCAAGGTCTGCCGACGCATCCGTCCCGGAAACGCTTCTCGGCAGAAAGGAAGGCCAATGAAAATCGTGACCGCGCTTGCCGCCATAGGGATGGCAGTGCCAGCGACTGCTTTTGCATCCTGCGATTTCAGCCCGTTGGATCACGAACTCCGCGAAGCCGACGTCGTCTATGTCGGGACCGTCGTGACCGCTACACTGGTGAAGCCGCTCGGAAGTTCGGGGCAATCCCGACGGGTGGACATCAAGCTCGAAGTCTCGCCTCAGATCACGTTCAAAGGGGACCCGAGACGGATCAAGGGGATAGAAACCTGGAACGGCTATGCGCCACCGGTACCAAAACGGTGGACCAAGTTCGCCGAGATTGTTCCCGTTGAGCCGGGCGACACGCTGCTGATTGTGGGAAAGAACGACGACATGGTCGCGGTCGACCTTTGCTCGGCATCGCGTCGCTGGGAGCTGGATGTGGAATCGGCGGTCAACAAGGTCCTTGGACCAACCCCTAGGCTCTTCACCGACCCTGAGGCCCGCCCGAGAAAACCAGAAGCGGGCAATCCGCCCCCACCAAAATATTCAGCGGGCACAAAAAGCGGAATGCGCTAAGCGCTGTGCAGGAAAGCGCCCCATTTTTACGGTCAGAAAACCGCCGCAGCGCTCCCCAAAAGGGTGGCTTTGCTGGAATGGGTGGCAACTTCGAGATCGCTCGCTGTGCTCGGGATGACAAAGTGAGGGGGCGACGCCTTCCATGGACGCCGCCTTCTGCGGTGGCGCCGCCTTTTTGTGTGTCATCCCGAGCATAGCGAGGGATCTCGCGGGCGAAGGAGCAGCCCTTTCGAGATCCCAACCGGATCACGTCCAAGTTGGGGATGACAAGCTGAGGGGGCGCCGCCTTCCATGGCCGCCGCCTTCTGCGGGGACGCCGTCATTTTGCATGTCATCCCGAGCATAGCGAGGGATCTTGCGGGGGAGGGTGCAGCCCATTCGAGTTCCCAACCGGATCACGTCCAAGTTGGGGATGACAGGCTGTGAGGCGACACCTTTTATGGGCGCCGCCTTCTGCGGGGGCGCCGCCATTTTGCATGTCATCCCGAGCATAGCGAGGGATCTTGCGGGCGAAGGGGGCCGCAATTGCGAGATCCATCCCCAGGTCAAGTCCCTGGCCGTGATGACAGGTTCCGCAATCAGGGAAGTCGCAAGAAAGACGTGGTGCTTCCCCTGTGATTCGAGGCCCGCCTGCGTCCTCATGCCAGCGATCCCTATTCCGTCGCGTTGATCGCCGCGATCAGCTCGCCGAGTACTTTCTCGGCATCGTCGTTGTGGATCTGGCAGGTACCTGCGGCGGTGTGTCCGCCACCCCCGTAGTGCAGGCACAGCTCGCCGACATCCAGCGTGCTGGAACGGTCGATGATCGACTTGCCGATGGCGAACGCGGTGTTCTGCTGCTTCATTCCCCAGATGACGTGGATCGATACGGTCGCCGTCGGGAAGAGCGCATACAGGGTGAATCGGTTGGTGGAATAGATCGGTTCCTGGTCGCGCAGGTCCAGGACCACCAGCTTGCCGTGCAGTACCGAGGCGCTCAGCAATTGCGCGCGCGCGAGGTCGTGGTGAGCGGCATAGAGTTCGGCGCGCTCGGCGACGTCTGGAAGGGCGAGGATCTGCTCGATCGTGTGGTCGCGGCAGTAGTCGATCAACTCCATCATGAGCTTGTAGTTGGAGACGCGGAAGTTGCGGAAGCGCCCGAGTCCGGTGCGCGCATCCATCAGGAAATTCAGCAGCACCCAGCCGGTGGGATTGAGGATCTCGTCCAGGCTGAACTGCGCGGAATCGGCCTTGTCGACTGCCTCCATCATCTCGGTCGACACCTTCGGGAAGGCCTGCGCTCCGCCGTAGTAGTCGTAGACCACGCGCGCGGCCGATGCGGCCTTCGGGTCGATGATGTGGTTGGCCGGTCGTTCGCCGGACAAGCGCTGCATCTCGCTGGCGTGGTGGTCGAAAGCCAGGCCGCAGCCCGCTACGTACGGCAGGTTCGTGCTGATGTCGTTCGGCCCCATCGGGACCTTGCCGTCCTGCATGTCCTTCGGGTGGACGAACGTGATTTCGTCGATGATGCCGCGCTCCTTCAGCAGCACTGCACACACCAGGCCATCGAAATCGCTACGGGTCACCAAACGGCATTTCGGGGTATCGGTCACGATTCAATCCTCCAGGAAGGCGTAAGGGGTGCGACGGGCCATGGGCCACGATAGGCCAAATCCGGATCGAACTGTAGCCCTCCGCGCGGCTGACACGCGCAGGGCTTGATCCACCTCAAGGCGAGGCTCGGTTGCCGTCGGAAAAAACGGGGGGCTCCGCCCTGCGTTCCCGCGAGCAGCGGCTGCGCCTGCACACGCGGAATGCGCTCCACGTCCGGATAAAGCCGCGGCAACGGTCTATCGTTGCAGTCGGAGCCTGCCAGTACGTTTATCCTTCCTCCCAGTCTGGCATCCGCATGATCGGCGACATTGCAAGGAAAACGATGCCCGGATCTCCCCGCCTGCTGTGCATTGCCACCATGGTCGCGTTCGTCGCCGGCTGCAGTTCGATGCCGCGTCCGCAGGCCGCGCCCCTGCCTGTCGTGGCGCCGGCCACCGACTTCACGATAGCTGCCGGCATGCTCGACACCTGGAACGCGATCGGCCAGATCCTGGTGCATGTGGACGGCCTCACCTATGAGGGGCGGTCGCAGATGCTCGGCTTGTACGACGTGCAATACCGGGACGAGAGATTCATGATCCTGACGCGGGCGCTGGTGCTGACCAGCGCGGGGCAGGCCATCACGACCAAGGTCAGCGCGGTACTGCGGGACGGCAAGCCGGACAGCCACGCGCCGGCGATCGAAGTGCTGGGTCTGCTGCAAGCGCGCTTGCCGGACGAGTTCGCCCTGATCAAGGCCGACGCTGCAAAGGCCAGCGCCGCCAAGGCCAGCCATCCGCAGCCCAGGAAGCGCATCCGTCGACACAAGAGCGTGCCCCGCGTGAAGTAGTACCGGTTCGGCAATCGTGCAACAGGCATCGACGTCGGCGCGGGTTCAGGCCGCCGTCTCTCGGCGGCCGCATCAGCGCACCAGACTCCATCGGGCGGCCCGGATGACGTAGCGCAGACTCGCCGCGTGCAGGTCCTGGCCTTCCGCCACCGGGATACCCGCGACGATCGGTTCTCCCGGCCGCTGGACGACAACCGGCAAGTCGTGGCGTTCCTCGAGGATTCCGGCGATGCGAACGCGCTTGCCGACGAATTCGACTGGCCAATCGTGGAGTTGTTCGACCCACACATCGAAACCGTCGCCGCGCACTGCGGCGCCCAGCTTGCGCGGCTCGGCGATGCCTTCCAGCACGACACGTTCGCCGACGTGCGCCGCAAGAGGCAGTGTGTGCCGTGGCGAATGACAGCTGCATCCGGCGAGCCACAGGACGCTGGCGATGGCGATGGTTTTCATGGCGCGCAAGAGTTCGGTTCGTCGTGAGTCAAGCGGCCGTTCGTGGTGGGCAAAACGTCCGTTCGTGGTGAAGAGGATTTCCGTTCGTGGTGAGCCTGTCGAACCAGGATCGGCAGTTGAGCGAGACTTTCCGTTCTTGGTGGAGTGGATTTCCGTTCGTTGTGAGCCTGTCGAACCATGATCCGGGCACTCCAGGAACATCAGTGCGCGGCTTCGGGAGGGCCGTACGAGCCGAACACGTAGTCCTTCGCGGCGCGCGCGCGATGGCAGCTGATGCAGCCGTCGTAGTTGGCATTCTTTCCCGCCGAGGGAAAGTAAAGGAATTCCCAGCCATCGCTGGCGGTGAATTCGCCCTTGCGGTGTTTGACCATGAATGCGACACCCTCCGGATGGGTTGCACCGGCGGTCGCGCGTTTCTCCTTCGCGATCATCGCGCCCACCGGATACTTCGCGACCCCGGCATCCGCGCGCGCGGCATCGGCCGCGAGGTTCGCATAGACCATGACCCAGCGATTCGCGTGCGGACCGTGGTCGGTGGCTTTCGGCAGCGCGGACACGGCGGCGGCGCACAGTTGCGCGAGCTGGTATGGAATCGGCTGCGGAGAGAGGGTCAGCAGCTTCCACGACCGATAGGCCGCGAACGGCGTCGGGATGCCGAGATCTGCCGCCGGTGCAGGCAGGCCACACAGGACGCCTGCGCCAGTGATCAATGCGAGCAACCATGTCGTGCGCATGTCTCGCTCCAGGTTGCAAGAACGCTGTCGGGGGACCGACCGCATTACCTTAATCCCGTTCCCGCCGGTTGCGCCATGGTCGCGGATCGGCGGTCGCGGCGCGCGTCGCCCGCCACGGGCTTCCTGCTATCGGGACGGGGCAAACTTTGCCAGTTCGGCGATCATGAACTTCTCGCGCGGATTGCTGCCATCGGCGATCTTGGCGAAGCGCGCCGCGACTGCGTCTGCGCCGTTGTCGTGCAGGTGATAGAGGAGCCAGCTGCGCATGTACAGCGCTTCGGTATTGTTCGGGAATTCGTCGGCGAGTTGCTTCGTGCACGCGAGCGCATGCGGGCCGTCGAAGGCGGTATTGACGTAAGTTTCGCACCACCGCAAGGATGCCCATTCGCGCGACTTCGGCGATTGCATCTGTTTCGCGTACATCGCGCGCGCGTCGTCGACCTTGCCGCTGTCGATGAACAACTTGCCGATGCGAAGGGCGACCGCCTCGCCATTGTCGCAATCGCAATCGGCGCCGACCTTCACCGTTTCGGCTGCACGATGCCCATCCCGCAACGCGCCTTCCTCGTCGAGCATCTCAAACCGGATCTCGGCGCGCTGGATCAGGAATTCGGGATTGTCCCGAGCGAACCGCAGCGCCTGCGACACGTAACCCAATGCCAGCGCGTGGTTGCCCGCCTGCTCTGCCGCGACAGCGGCCCGTTCCATGTAAAAGGGGTCCGGCGCAGCCCGCGCGGCACGATCCAGTTCGGTCGCAATGCCGGTCAGGTCGGAGCCGCCCTTGACCGGCAGGTACGCACGCCGGCCGATGCCCTTCGCTAGCAGGGTGCCGAGCCTCGGGTTGTGCGATGCACGCTTGCGGATTTGCTCGATCGCCACGTCCGTCTCGTCGAACGAGC
>JBBQHA010000161.1:0-6510 GCA_038323475.1 Lysobacterales bacterium | reverse complement strand
CCATCGATGATCACCTGGTCGTACTTGGCGATCGCCACGGTCAGCAACGACAGCAGTTTCGGGCCGGCGAGCAGTTCGGCCGGATTCGGCGGCAACGGACCGGACGTCATCACCTGCAGGGTGGTATCCGGCAGGCTCTGGATCGCTTCCTGCGGCTTGATCGCGCCGGACAGGAAGTTGCTCAGGCCATTGCTGTTGTCGATGCCGAGCGTCCGGTGCAGCGAGGGATTGCGCAGGTCGGCATCGATCAGCAGGACGCGCTTGCCGAGCTGGGCGAAATTCATCGCCAGCGTCATCGCGGTAGTGGACTTGCCTTCGGCGGGCGCGGCGCTGGTGATCAGCAGGCTGCGCGGAACACCCGAACCCGTCGAGAACTGCAGCGCCGTGCGTACCGAGCGATAGGCCTCGGCGAACGCCGAACGCGGATCCTTGATCGCCTCCCTCGGGGTGAGCCCCTTGCCCAGGCGCGGAATCACGCCGAGCACGGCCAGGCCGAGCAGCTTCTCGATGTCGTCGGGCGTCTTCAGGGTGTCGTCGAGATACTCGAAGAAGAACGCGAGCAGGGTACCAAGCGCCAGGCCGAGGACGGTCGCAAGGGCGAGGTTGAAGAAGATGTTGGGCTTGTATTTCGTGACCGGGATCTTCGCCTTGTCGACGATGCTCATGTTGTTGCTGGTGATGCCGCCGGCGATCCCGATTTCCTTGTAGCGCTGCAGCAGTCCGTCATACAACTGCTGGTTGGTGTTGACGTCGCGCTGGAGCACGTTGTACGCGACGCTGCGGTGGGCCTGGTTGAGGACCTGGTCCTTCAGGTCGTCCATCTGCTTCTGCAGCAGCGTTTCGTGGGTCATCGCCGCCTGGTATTCGCTGCGCGCGGACGACTTCACGTTGGAGTATTCGTTCTTGATCTGCTTGTCGAGTTCGTCGATCTGGCTCTTCAGGGACAGCATCAGCGGATAAGCCGGCTTGTAGACGCTCAGCTTGTCCTGATACTGGGCCATCAGGTCGGCGCGGCTCTTGCGCAGCTCCGAGACGATCGACCCGCCGAGCATGTCGCCGGGAAGCGAGCCGTCGGGCGTCGACGACGCCAGGCGCCAACGCGACTCGGCGCGGATGCGCAGGTCCTGCGCGGTCGCGAGGGCGACGTTGAGCTCGGCCAGGTTCTGCGCCGGCAGAGAGGTTTTCCCATCCGAACCGAGGAAGATCTTCTGCTGGTCGGCGACTGCGACCAGTTGCGTCTCGGAGTCCGCCAGCTTCTGCTTCAGCTGCGCCAGGCGTCCCTCGAGATACCGGCGCGCGTAGGCGGAGGCATTGAAATTGTGCTCGAGGTTTGCGGCGATGAAATTGTCAGCGATCGCGTTCGACACGCGGGCCGCGAGCTGCGGGCTGGTGCTGTCGAAGTTGATCTGCACCAGCCGGGTGTCCTTGATCGGCTCGATATCGATATGCAGATTGACGAACAGGCCCAGCGTCGCGGAATCCGCTGCGGAGGCGAGCGTCGTCTGCTCCGGCTTCTTGCCGGGGACGAGCATCGCCACCAGCCTGGAGAACGGCGATGCATCCTGGAGCTTCTGGAAATTGGGATCGTCGGCGAGATGCAGCTGCGATGCGACGCGCTCGGACAACGACATGCTCTTCAGCAGCGCGTACTGGGTGTTGTAGAAGGTATCGTCGCGGGAATCGTCGCCCGTTTCCATGCCCTGCACCTGGACGACCTTGATGGTGTCCTTGTCGATCTGGATCGTCGTTGTCGCACGATAGATCGGGGTCATCAGCAAGGTCGCGACCAGCACCGAGAAAAACACGATGCCCAGCGCCGCCAGCACGGTCCACTTGCGTTTGAGCAGGACCTGCAGGTAATGGCGCAGGTCGATCTCGTCGCCGGTAGCGGAGCTGTCGTTGTCACGCAAGTCGAGCGACAAAGCCTGGTCGTGGCTCGCCGCGGCCACCGTCATCTGGTGCTTTTGCCGGCCTGCGGGGAGCAGCCGATCGGCGTCCGGCTGGCTGGGGTTCTGTTCGTCTTCCTGCATGGGTCGTCCTGGAAAAGTTAATGTGTCAAAGCGCTAGAAAGCGGAACAAGCCCAGCGCCGGCGCTGACTGGATGAACGTGCGCAACCTGCTCTTCGATCCGGATTCCTCGACCACCACGACGTCGTCGCCGTAGATCTGCGGATCTTCCGCGCCGCCGTGACGGATCGCTTCGAGGTCGTACACGGCTGCCATCTTCTGGCCCTTGATGTTGCGGAAAACCACGACCCCGTGCGCATCGGCGAGCTCGCCGAGGCCGCCCGTGGTGGCGATGATCTGCAACAGCGTGGTCGGACCGGTCAGCGGGAAGATTCCCGACTTCGCGACGGCGCCTTCGACAGTCACCCGCTGGCTCGTGTATTCCTTGATGAATACGCTGACCTGGGGGTTCTGCAGGTAGCCGGCTCCGAGCTTGGTCGCGATATCGTGCTGCAACTCGGCGACGGTCTCGCCGCCCGCATGGACCGCGCCGATCAACGCCAGCGAGATGTCCCCGGTCGCGTTCACGCGGACGTCCTGGCTGAGTTCGGCCACGCCAAGGACGCCGATGGTGAGCAGGTCGAGCGGCCCGATCCTGTATTCGGCGGCGCCGGCGTAGACACCGTTCGCATCGGGCGCTGGCAGGCTGGCGCTGGCCACCACATGGGTGCTGCCCGGGGTGAGCGCGGGCTGCTGGCCCGCACAGGCCACCAGCAGACACGCCAGCAATGCGGCGAATCCGATCCTTAGAAATGTCAAACGCATGCGTTGTTTCCCTCAGTGTCAGCCGGTTCCAAACAGTCGTTGCCAGAACCCGGCAGGTTTCGAGTCGGGCATCTTACAGTCTGGAAGGGCCGGAAGCTCGCTTGGCGCGAGATCGTCGATGATCCCGCGGGGCCGGGTCAGGACCAGATGGGTCGCTTCGATGTCGCCGACACGCTCGGCTGCAGCCTCCCGTGCCTCCGCCAGCAGCGGCGGACGCTTGTCGATGTGGTGGGCATCCGTGGCCAGCAGGTGGACCAGGTTTTCATCCAGCATGCGCTCGGCCCAGTACTTCGGATTGCGCCCGAAGCGGCCGGTCAGGCTGCCGGCCGTGATCTGCATCAGCGCGCCACCGCGCACCATCCGGGCAAAGACCGCGTAGTTGTCGTTGATCCAGGACAACCGCTCGGGATGGGTCAACACCGGAACGACGCCCGCCGCGAGCAGGTTGAAGACCGACTCCTCCAGGCGCGGCGGCGCGACGTGGTGGGGCGGCTCGAACAACAGATAACGCGTGTCGTTGAGGGTGGGTATGCGGCGCGCACGGATACCGTCCAACAGGTCGGGCGTCAGGTGCGTGTCCGCGCCCACCATGAGTTCAAGCGCGATGCCCTCCTCGGCTAGAACCTCGCGGAAAGCCGCGATCGCGGCGAGGATTCCGTCGCGGTCGTTCTCGTACAATCCCGGGTAGATGTGCGGCGTGCACGCGACGTGGGTGATGCCATCGGCAGCCGCGCAACGCGCCATCGCGACCGCGACCGCGCGGTCGGGGGCGCCATCGTCGATGCCGGGCAGCATGTGGCAATGGAGGTCGATCATCCACAGACTAATACCATATGCCACTTGAACGGTCGGTTGCCGAACCCACAGACGGCCGCATGTCCGATCCGGAGCGGCTACCGCAGCTTGCTGTTGCGCAATTCGAGCAGCTTGCTCGGCGGCGCGAACTCCTCGGCGCTGGCCGACTCCCAGAAGTCCTGGAATACCGCGTGCTCCGGCACGCCGCCCAGCAGCGCCCCAGGCTCCAGGTACTTGTACAGCGATGCGAGCGAGCGCACCTCGGTGGGCGAGACGCGGCTGACGATGTGTTCCGGACCGAGTTCCTGCGGATGGCTCAAACCCGCCGCCGCCAGCAGTTCCTTCAATGCGCGCAACGTGTTCTGGTGGAAACGGAACACGCGCATCGCCTTGGTATCCACATCCAGCGCCTTTTGCCGGATCGGGTCCTGCGTGGCCACACCGGTCGGGCAGCGGTCGGTATGGCAACTCTGCGACTGGATGCAGCCGATCGCGAACATGAATCCGCGCGCAGCATTGCCCCAGTCGGCGCCCAGCGCGATGATCCGCGCGAGATCGTACGCACTGGTGATCTTGCCCGCCGCGCCGATCCGTATCCGCCCGCGCAACTCGAGGCCGACCAGTGTGTTGTGCACCAGCAACAACGCTTCGCGCAGCGGTACGCCGACATGGTCGATGAACTCCATCGGCGCCGCGCCGGTACCGCCCTCGCCTCCGTCGACCACGATGAAATCCGGCAGGATGCCGGTCTGCTGCATGGCCTTGGCGATCCCGAACCATTCCCAGGGGTGCCCGATCGCGAGCTTGAATCCGGTCGGTTTGCCGCCCGAAAGCTCGCGCAGGCGCGCGACGAATTGCAGCAACCCCAGCGGCGTCGAAAAGGCGCTGTGCCGCGCCGGCGAAATGCAGTCCACGCCCTGTGGAACGCCGCGTGCCTCGGCGATCTCGGCCGAGACCTTCGCCGCCGGCAGCACGCCGCCGTGGCCCGGCTTGGCGCCTTGGGAAAGCTTGATCTCGATCATCTTCACCTGCGGGTCGCGGGCGGCAGCGATGAACTTCTCTTCGCTGAACGTGCCGTCCTCGTTGCGGCAGCCGAAATAGCCGGATGCGACTTCCCAGGTCAGGTCGCCGCCGTTCGCGCGGTGGTGGCGCGAGATCGAGCCCTCGCCGGTGTCGTGGTAGAAATTGCCCATCTTCGCGCCGGAGTTGAGCGCACGGATCGCGTTGCCCGACAGCGACCCGAAGCTCATCGCCGAGATGTTGAACACGCTCGCCGAATACGGTTGCGCGCAGTCCGGTCCGATCACGATGCGGAAATCGTGCGATGCAATCTCGGTCGGACGCATCGAATGGTTGATCCATTCGTAATCGTTTGCGTACACGTCGACCTGGGTGCCGAACGGCCGCGTGTCGCGCTCGCCCTTGGCGCGCTGGTAGACGATCGAACGCTGCAGCCGCGAGAACGGATTTTCCTCGGTGTCGCGTTCGATGAAGTACTGGCGGATTTCCGGCCCGATCGATTCGAGGAAATAGCGGAAGTGCGCCAGGATCGGATAGTTGCGACTGACCGCGCGGCGGCGCTGCACGATGTCGTGGACGCCGACCGCAACCAGCGCGCCGAAGGCCAGCGCGGCCCAGAGCCAGTCGTGGTTCCAGATCGCCGCCGCCCCGGACAGCACGAACAGCACGACGCACAGCGCAAAACCCCATAGCCGGGCCGACAGCAAGAAATGCATCGCGATTTCCCCATGTTGCAGGTGGGCGGGGTGGGCACCGCATGAGTCGTTGCAATCGTTGCAATGGCTATATCTGGCATTCACGATTCGCGAATGTACCGCCGGACATACCCCCGCGTTGCGCCTGCTACCCCTCTGTTCGATGGTATCAGCAGATCGAGCAAGGCGTTCCGGAGGATCGTCAGCCCCCGGGTGTCGTTGCTGAAGGCACTCCCCGTGCGAGTTCGGGCGGCAACTGCTTCATCGGCTAGCAAGAAATTTCTTGCGGCACGTCGGTCATCGGACGATATTCCGACCGTGGCTCACCCGGCTCGATGATCACCAAACGCCCCACGCAAACTGCCCGTGCACCTCCACCGGGATGCCGCCTGCCAATGGCCAGGATGAACCGCCGGGGGCATCCAACGTAGATGGCCTTGGCCCGCAAGCTGTAGTGTTTGACCCGCAAGCGCCGCCGAACCTCGCCCAACAGACGGGGATTGGGCGTCGCCGCACCCCCTGCTGTTATGACCGCGCCTCGTGGGGGATACGACATAGCAGACCGGATTCGTCGATATGAAAGGCATCGTGCCCACTCCGCCCGCAAGCCCGGCATCGGGGAAGCGCTTGATCATGCGTAGGAATCTTCTGATTGACATGCCTCGCCCCGCCCCTGAACATCCGTTGCATATTCCCTATTTCGGGGTCTAGCAAGGGTTAGCCATAAGGAACCACCGTGTATCGCGTCTTTATTCAACTTATTCTTGCAATTTCGTTGCTAGTTTCAGCGATTCCGACCACTGCCTATGCCCGAGACAAGTTAACATTACGTGTGGTAGAGAATAATAGCTCGTTCAAGCTTACAGTTCCTGTAAGTAAAGTTGCGATTATCATTGCTTAAGGCACGCTCACCAACGAAAAAATACATTCAGACGGGGCAACTGACAGTCCTCGTTATTTCATTTTCAAAGACCACACAACAGAACTTATCATCTCAGGATGGTTTGAATCCGCTGATGGATTCTCTAACATCCAGAAGTTTTGGACAGAGAATACTTCCTCATGGAAGGACCTGATTCCTACCGATCCTCAGCCATTCGCAGGCCATGCGACGGGCTGATCTGATGCTACGCCCACTGTCGATGCGGAGGTGGGTCATGAGCGCGAAGAAGGTGCAGTTGCAGCGGGGGCTGTCGATGGCGGAGTTCATCGAGCGGTACGGGACCGA
>JBBQHA010000160.1:0-6582 GCA_038323475.1 Lysobacterales bacterium | reverse complement strand
AGACACCAGGCGGCAATCCCGAGACTTCCACAAGCGCGCATCTGGATGCTACCGATAGTCGGTCATTGTGGACTCTCGTTGACCAAGTGCTGGCGACAAAGCCAATGCAGGGGCCTTTCAGCCAATTCGACGGCTTGAATGTCACGATGGAAATTTGCCGCCATGGTCGGTATCGCGTGTCCAGGACGATCCAGCGTGAGCAAGGGCCGCACGAAGCTGCAGTTTTCGACACAGGGGCGAAGCTGATGCAGCTTGCTGGCGTAAGAAACTGGCTGAAGTAAGTTTCAACGATAGCCTGCAAGCTTGTAGCCATCCTGCAGGATGGAGCCCGCTACGCTCCCGTATTGCGTCGCTTTACGACCTGCCTTTTCCATAATTCATTTCATCAATCCAAGCCAATCCGCAAGTAGCCCGGATGCAGCGAAGCAACATCCAGGGAAGCGCCGCATCCAACGAACGAAGGTTCTGGGCCGGCGCGACTCGCCTCCATCCGAGCTACTCGCTGTTGTGTTTTGCTATTGCTCTTGCGCCGTAAAGCGAGCCGAGCACCGGAAGCAATGACGGGAGCAAGGCTCGCATGTTTGAGCGCGTGGATGCGCGAGTTCGGGCCGGCCCGTTCTTGCTGAGGAGCACAGGGAACCGCCGCGACTCAAGGGACCCGAAGTCCACAGCAGATCAATCGCAGATCTAAGGACGCAGTTGGTCAATGAGGTATCTGCGAGGGCTCGCAAGCTGCGAACCCTGTTTGAAACGCGGGCAGGATGCCCGCTGCTGTTCGGAGCCCCTGCGTTGCGGCGCGGGGTGGCGGATCAGCACGCAGTGTGGCCGACACGATGTCGGCCATCGTTTCGTCGGCATCATGGATGTGCCGTCGAAACGACCCAACGCCTCGCGCGGACTCGGAGGGCAGGATGCCCGGAGAGCGCAATCGCCGGGGTGTCCTTTCTTTGGGCCACGTTTCTTTGGACACTGCAAAGAAAGGTGGCTCGGCCGCGCAGCGGTCGAAAATGCTCCTGCTCCAGCGCCCCTCATCCGCCTGCGGCACCTTCTCCCCTCCAGCGGGGGGAAGGGAACAGCAACCCTTCGCCGCACCGCACTGTGCCAAAATCCCGCCATGCCCCGCATCGCCCTCGTCACCGCCATCGCCGCCCACGCGCTCGATGACGACATGCCGACACTGCTCCACGCCGCCGAAGCTGCGGGCCTGCAGGCGGATGTGCGCGCCTGGGACGACCCGACCGTCGCGTGGGCGCGCTACGACATCGCGCTGCTGCGTTCGACCTGGGACTACAGCACACGGCTGCCGGAATTCCTCGCGTGGTGCGCGCGGACGGCGCGGACCACGCGGCTGCTGAATCCGCTCGCGGTCGTGCGCTGGAACACCGACAAGCATTACCTCGCGCAGCTCGAGGCCGCCGGCATCCCGATCGTTCCGAGCGCGTTCGTCGAACCCGATGGCGATGCGGAGACCGCGGTCGCCGACTTCCTCGACGCACATCCAGATGCCGCCGAGATCGTGGTCAAGCCCGCCGTCGGCGCCGGTTCGCGCGATGCGCGCCGGCATCGGCGCGATGCGGTCGCGGCGATCCAGGCGCATGCGCAATACCTGCTCGACGCAGGCCGCAGCGCCTTGCTGCAACCCTACCTGCCGCTGGTGGACACGGCCGGCGAAACCGCGCTGATGTATTTCGAGGGCCGGTACAGCCATGCGATCCGCAAGGGTCCGCTGCTGCGCCCGGACGCGGACGCCACCCGCGCCCTGTTCGCCGCCGAACACATCCAGCCGCGCACGCCCGACGCAGACGAGCGCGCGCTGGCCGACCGGATCATCGCCGCACTGCCGCAGCTGGTCGACGCCGAGTTCCCGTTGACCTATGCGCGCGTCGACCTGATCCGCGCCGCCGACGGCTCGCCCTGCCTGCTGGAACTCGAACTCGCGGAACCCTCGCTGTTCCTCGCGACCGATGCCGAAGCCGGACCACGGTTCGTGGCGGTGCTGCAGGCGCGGCTGGCGGGCTGACTCCTCCCCTTGCGCAGAGCACAGGGGGAGGTTGGGAGGGGGTGCTTCCAGCATGGTTGTTCCGCTACATGGCCAAACCCCTCCCCGACCCTCCCCTGCATTCGCAAGGGAGGGAGCAGATCGCTCACGCTGGGCCGGCGGCGGCCGAGCCGGTACAATTCGCATCCCCGTCGCCGACCGCGAATGACGCAGCCGCGACCGTCCAAGAGTACCCACAGCATGAAGATTCTCGTCGCCTACAAGCGCGTGGTGGACTACAACGTCCGCATCCAGGTCAAGCCCGACGGTTCGGGCGTGGTCACCGACGGCGTCAAGCTGTCGCCGAACCCGTTCGACGAAATCGCGCTCGAGGAAGCGCTGCGCCTGCGCGAGCAGGGCATCGCGACCGAGGTGATCGTCGCGACGATCGCTCCCGCGGATGCGCAGCCGCATTTGCGCAACGGCTTGGCGATGGGCGCGAACCGCGCGATCCATGTGGTGACGTCCGAATACGTTTCGCCGCTGACCGCCGCGCGCGCGCTGCTCAAGCTCGTCGAGCGCGAACAGCCCGGCCTGGTGATCCTCGGCAAGCAGGCGATCGACGACGACTGCAGCCAGACCGGCCAGATGCTCGCCACGTTGTGGGGCCGGCCGCAGGCGACGTTCGCAAGCAAGGTCGTTGTCGCCGACGGCAAGGCGACGGTGACGCGCGAAGTGGATGCCGGGCTGGAGACGCTCGAAGTGGACCTGCCGGCGGTCATCACCACCGACCTGCGCCTCAACGAGCCGCGTTTCATCAAGCTGCCGGACATCATGAAGGCGAAGTCCAAGCCGCTCGAAACCATCGCCTGGGCCGACCTCGGCGTGGACAGCGGGCACCAGCTCACGCCGCTGCGCTACGCCGCGCCGCCGAAGCGCCAGCGTGGCGTGATGGTCAAGGACGTCGCCGAACTCGTCGCCGCACTGAAACAGAAGGGTTTGCTCTAAAGAATCCCTTCTCCCGCTGGCGGGAGAAGGTGCCGAAGGCGGATGAGGGTGGCGCACCTTGCGCGAACACCCTCACCCCAACCCTCTCCCGCAAGCGGAAGAGGGAGACAAGATGAGGAGAACAGCATGGCCAAGGTCCTGATCGTCGCCGAACACCTCGACGGAAAACTCAACAACGCGACCGCGAAATGCGTGAGCGCCGCGAAGGCATTGAACGCGGACGCGATCGACATCGTCGTGCTCGCTGCCGACCCTGCGGCCGTCGCCGCGCAGGCCGCGAAGATCGACGGCTTGAGCCGCGTGCTGGCGGTATCGAATCCTGCGAACGCGCATGCGCTCGCCCAAGTACTCGCGCCGCAAGTCGCCAAACTCGCAGCCGGCTACACGCACGTGTTTGGCCCGTCGACGACGTTCGGCAAGGACCTGATGCCCTGCGTCGCCGCGCTGCTCGGCGTGTCGCAGGTCAGCGACGTGATGACGGTCGAGGACGCGCACACGTTCCAGCGCCCGATCTACGCGGGCAACGCGATCGTCACCGTGCAGGTCCCGAGCGCAGACCCGGTCGTCGCGACGATCCGCACGGCGTCGTGGCCGGCCGCGAACGACGGCGGCAATGCCCCGGTCGAAGCCGCGCAGGCCGATGCAGCACTACCGACGCATACGCGCTTCGTCGAACTGAAAGTCGGCAAGTCCGACCGTCCCGACCTGCAGAGCGCAGCGCGCGTCGTATCCGGCGGTCGCGCGTTCGGTTCCGCCGACAATTTCAAGATCCTGTACTCGCTCGCCGACAAGCTCGGCGCCGGCGTCGGCGCATCGCGCGCGGCGGTCGACGCGGGCTACGTGCCGAACGATATGCAGGTCGGACAGACCGGCAAGATCATCTCGCCCGAGTTGTACATCGCGATCGGCATCAGCGGCGCGATCCAGCACCTGACCGGCATCAAGGATGCGGGCACGATCGTCGCAATCAACAAGGACGGCGACGCGCCGATCTTCGAGATCGCCGACATCGGCCTGGTCGGCGACCTGTTCAAGCTGGTGCCGGAGCTCGAAGCGGCGCTCTGAAGCAGGCGCGTCACTTCATGCCGGCGGCGCGCTCGGCGGCGTCGATGCGTTCCTGGGTCGGCGGGTGGGTGGACAGGTAGCTCATCGTCCCATTGCTTTCATCATGGATCTTCATGAGCCGGCGCAGCATGTCGGCGAGCAGATGCGGCGACAGCCCGCGCTTGCGCAGCAGGTCGATCGCGAACTGGTCGGCCTCGCGCTCATGGCTGCGCGAATAGCCGTTGTTGAGCAGCAGCACGGGGATCGACACCGCGAGCGTGCCGGTGCCGGAGACATCGCCGAACAGGAATCCGGCCATCGCGGCGACTCCGCCGTTCTCGATCGCCATGCGCAGCGCGTGGCGATGCACATGGTGACCCGCTTCGTGCGCGAGCACGGCCATGAGTTCCTCGTCCGATCCGGCGATTTCGACGAGCTGGTCGGTCATCACGATCGCGCCGCCGGGCAGCGCGAACGCATTCGGCCCGATGCCCTGCGCATCGCGCATCTCCAGGTGCATGTCCTCGACCCGCGGCAAGCCCGCGACCAGCGCACGGAACTGTGCCTGCAGGGCTTGCTGGCGCGCGGGCGGCAACCGGCTCGGCTTGAGCGCGGTCCGGTCGAGCAATGCCATCGTCTGCGCGCCGATGGCGCGTTCGGCGACCGGCGGGACATGCTCGGCGACCCGGCCGGCGATCCATGGCAGCCCGAATTCGAAGAACAGCACGACCACGACCAGCGTCGCCACCGCTGCGCCGAGCGCGGCCGACTTGCGCCGCTCGAGCCAGTCGGCCGCGATCTCGATCCGACCCTGGCGCGGGAACCACGCGTCGAACTCGGGCGTATCCGCGCATTCGACCTGGCCGCCGGACTTCAGGTTGATCACCCGGGACGTATTGCCCAGCCGTGGACTGATCGACGCGGCGGACACCTCCACGTCGAACGCGTCGCCATCATCAGGCTCGATCCGCAGCAATCCCGCCCGTGGCTGCGACAGGCGCACCGCCCGGCGGCGGCTGTCGCGCCCGTCGTACCACGTGCCATGCATGGCGATCACAGGCCGATGTCGATATCCATGTCGAGCGCTCCGAGCAGCTCGGCCCCGGCCGCACCTTCGGCCTGCGCGCTCTCGGCGACGAAATTATCGAGGCTGTCGGCGGCAACGACGGTGAATTGTTCGGCGCGGTAGTGCGCAAGCCGGACCATCGCCCACGGGATCGCCATGCCGAGCGTGAGCACGATGACCACGGCATTGCTGAAATACAGCCACATCATCTGGCCCGCGCTCAGGGTGCACTCGAACCGATGCGCGCCGAGCCGCGTGTGCTGCCACATCACGTTATGGTAGCGCGTACTCATGAAGGTCTTGACGAGCAGCAGGCCGGCGTAGGTTAGCGCCATCAGGGCCATCACGGCCATCGGCGGCGACGTCGGCCTGGGCGCGCCAGGATCCGGATGCGGCAGTGTCGAAAACACCATGGCTGCCAGGAACATGAATACGATGTAGACCAGCAGGCTCAATCCCAGCATTGCGAAGAACGGCTTGAAATAGCCCTCGGTGTTGGCGGCGAACTGGAAGCGCCGCCCGCCGAACCGATGCCCCGATACCATGTAGTCGTGCTGGTGCATGCGCAACCACGGATACGCCAGGTAAAGAGTGAAGGGAAGCACCATCGGGCGGAAGAAGTAGTTGCTGTAGGCGTCGCCTGCGCCACCGTGGAAGCGGAAACGCAGGCCGCGCCAGGCCGAATAGCGCGCGCGGAACACGAGCGTGCGATAGATCACCCATGGCAACAACAGGATCACCAGCGCCAGCAGCGGGAAGTAGACGACGAGCACCTGGAAGTGTGCGCTCGCCCACAACGTCGCGACGACCGAGTACGCGATCAGGCGCCCCTTGAGGATCGGGATCGGTTGCGCGAGGTACTCGAACGACGAGTCCGCGAGCCGCATGTTCGAATAGAAATAGCGCTTGGTGCGCACCTTCGCCCATGCCGAGTAAACGCCGAGCGTGAGGATCGACAGCGCAATGTTGACGATCCAGATCCGGAAATATTCCCCGGCACTGCCAGTGAACTGCATGCGGTAGCGGACGCGTTGGGGCACGCGTGGCGGCGGTGGGATGCCGAACGAACGGACGAACGGCTCGGCAGCGCCGGGACTTGCCTCATGCATGGATTCCCCCTGTTTGCGATGTCATCCCGCGCGATCCTCGACCACGCCGATCGCGCGATGCGGCCAGGCCGCCTCGTCACCGAAACGCCTGCCCTGTTTACTAACGCGCAAACCAAGGCCGGACTCGATCACCGGATTTCGGGGAGCGCTGCGCGGTCCAACCGCCGTCGATGGCTGGAATCGCTTCCGGCAAGCGCAATCGTGCCATTCGTCGCTGCCCGCTTTCAATCGACGACCGGTTCGATCCACGCAGCTTCCACGCCGCGGATCGCAGTCATTTTCGCATTGCCTGGGCGTCCCGCGCCTCGACGGATCGCACAGAACGCACACGGTCCGCGCTGGTAGCCTAGAATCGCTGCGTTGTTGCTCCGGAATGC
>JBBQHA010000159.1:0-6726 GCA_038323475.1 Lysobacterales bacterium | reverse complement strand
CAAGCGCTGATCGAAATCCGGACGCAGCGACCTCCATTCCGCCGTGCAGGTTCCGGTGAGCTGGCAGACGGGGTGACGCTGTGTCGTTGCGGCGCATGCGCGCCATGGACGATTGCGCGGATGCCGGAAAATATTTCTGCGGTCGGAAATTTTCGGACGACCGGCAAGCTCCACGGCGACTGCTGCGGTAGATCGTGGGCCGTGTCGATCATGGATGCCCGGGCGATGGCGCATTGGCACAGAGATTGCATCGGCAGATGCCATGGAATCGCATGACGCGCTTCCACAGCGGTCGACACTGTTCACCGGATGACGCAACACGCTGCCGATCGGGTCGAAGCAGACCCGCAGTGCCTGGCACGAAGCGCCGTGGTGTCGTATCGCATGCGTGCATGCAAGCAATGGAGCCATGGACAAGCGGCATGCAGACCATTTCGATGACCATGCAAGACATGCTGCATGCCTCCCGGTCGAAGCCGAAGACGCTGGCGTTGGTCGAGCACTGCCTTGCCTATCCCGACATGACCCCGGTACCGCCGGCGTTCAATCGCATGGCGCACACCGATTTCGCGATCCTGTCGGAAACCGACGACGACCTGGAATGGGATGACTATTGTCCTGCCTACGCGCTGGGGCTGCTCACGTTCAAGGCGTACTGCCGCGAAAGCGCCGGTCGCAGGGAAGCGGAATTGAAGGGCCAGTGGGACGATTTGCGCGGATCTTCCAGGCTTGGCTGGGAGCAGGCGCGGCCGATCATCGCGCGGTCGTGGAACGCGTTGTCCAGACTGGAGCGCGACGGCATGGCGCATGCCCGCGCTGCGGTCCCGAGCCATGGCTAGTTCGATCCGCCAGGGGCTGGCGACACCTGCCCGGAGCGCCACACGATGCCGCAATCTTCTTCGACGAAAGGATCGATGATGGCCAACGGCAGCTTCTTCAGCAGGGCGGCCAAGGGTGTGTCCCGCTTCACCGGCGGCGCTCTCTGCTTCGGGATCGCATTCGCTTCGGTGATCGTCTGGGCCGCTACCGGACCCTATTTCGGCTACAGCGCAACCTGGCAGATGGTCATCAACACCGGCACCACGATCATCACCTTCCTCATGGTGTTCATGATCCAGAACTCGCAGAACCGCGATACCGAAGCGATCCAGATCAAGCTGGACGAACTCATCCGCGTCACCCACGGTGCGCAGAACACGCTGCTGGATCTTGAGGACCTGGAGCCCGACGAACTCGCGAAATTCCGCGATAGCTATACCGAGCTGGCAAGCAGGGCCAAGGATCCTGGCGACCCCGCAGTCACGACCGTGGGAGTGCACGGCGTCAAACTGGATGGATTGCCACCACACGACAGTCCCGCGGCGAACGAGGCCGATTGAAGCAATCCCCCGGATTGCAGAGCGCTGCCTCGGCGCAGGCGTGCGCATGCGATTCGCAACCAAGGAGCGGCGGGTGGATCTCAAGAGTGGCTACCCGTTCTGGGCCGTCAAGAACGGCCTGATGCATGCGTATCCACGACTGGATCGCGACCTCCGGTGCGACGTCGCGATCGTCGGCGGTGGAATCACCGGGGCGTTGATCGCGAACGAGCTGTCCGCGCACGGTCACGACGTCGTCGTCGTCGAGCAGCGCGATATCGGCTGGGGCAGCACCGCGGCGAGTACCGCTCTCCTGCAGTACGAGATCGATACCCATCTCGTCGATCTTGCCAAGCAGTACGGGGAAGCCGTCGCCGTCCTCGCGTACACGGCGTGCGCCGAGGCGATCAGCGGATTGCAGGCGCTCGCGAAAAGCGTGAAGGATGTGGATTTCGCAATGCAGGACAGCCTGTATTACGCGAGCCGCAATCGCGATGCAGGCGCACTGCGCGACGAATTCGAATTGCGCAGGAAACACGGTTTCGACATCGCATGGCTGGATGCGGCCGCACTGCAGTCGCAATTCCGCATCGACGCCCCTTGCGCGATCCTGAGCCGCCTGGCCGCGCGCGTCGATCCGTATCGCATGACCTATCGCCTGTTCGCCAGGGTAGCCGGTCGCGGAGGACTGGTATTCGACAGGACCGCGATCGAATCGATCCGCCCATCGGCCCGAGGTGTCGCGCTGGAAACCGTGGAAGGGATCCGGATCCGCTGCAAGCATCTCGTGCTGGCGGCTGGCTACGCGAACGAGAAATGGCTGGGCAAGCGCGTAGCCGCCAATCGCAGCAGTTATGCCTTCATCACCGATCCGGTGGGCGCGGATGAACTGGGAGAACTGGCGCGGACCCTGGTCTGGGAATCGGCGCGGCCGTACCTGTACATGCGCAGCACGGGAGACGGACGCCTGCTGGTCGGCGGCGAGGACGATGCGACGGATGTTCCCGCGCGCCGCGACCGCCGCGTCGTGAAGAAGACGCGGGTCCTCCTCGAAAAAGTACAGCGCATCTTTCCGCACCTTCCGTTGCAGCCCGCATTCTCGTGGGCAGGAACGTTCGCCGAGACCGCCGATGGACTGCCATTTTTCGGGCCACATCCCAGGTACGGCCCGCGCGTGCAATTCGCGATGGCCTACGGCGGCAACGGCATCACCTACAGCATGGTCGGGGCAGGGCTGCTGCGCGCGCTGATCGAACGCCGGAAGCATCCGCTTGCCGAGTTGTTCTCGTTCCGGCGCGTTTCCTGAAGCGGTCGCCCGTCGAAGGCGTTGCGCTCACTTCATCAGCGGCTCGAGTGCCGGCCAGACATGGTCGCGCAGCCTGGGTTCAGCGCTCGCGACAGGATGGAGGCCGTCCGCCTGGAATGCGCTGCGATCGAGCGCGATCGGCTCGAGCAGGAAGGGCAGCAGGGTCGCATCGAACTGGCGCGCCAGGTCGCGGTACGCCTGCTCGAACGCGTGCGTGTAGGCCGGGCCGTAGTTCGGCGGGATGCGCATGCCGATCAGCAGGATCTTCGCGTGGACGCCCTGCGCAGCCGTCATCATGCGGGCGAGATTCGCGCGCATCTGCTGCATCGGCAATCCACGCAGGGCGTCGTTCGCGCCCAGTTCGATGACCAGCACCGCCGGGCGGTGGAGCGACAGTTCGTGCACGACGCGCGTCGCACCGCCAGCCGAGGTTTCGCCGCTGATGCTCGCATTCACCACCCGCCAGCCCGGCTTGCCGGCGGCGACGCGCTGACCGATCAGTGCGACCCAGCCCTGCGATTCGGCCAGTCCGTGCGCGGCCGACAGCGAGTCGCCCATCACCAGCACCGTGCGTGACGGGGCGCTGCCTGCCGCCGCCGCGGCCGCGTAAGCGGGCTTTACGGTCGCCGCAAGCGCCAGCAACAGCAATCCGAGCGCCATGACCCATTGAAGGCCCAGCTGTCGCACCACATGTCCTGATTTCACGCGATTCCTCCTGGCTTGCGGCGACACTGTCATCCGGCGGGCGCAGGCGCTGCCCGATCCGTTCACGAACAGGCGACCCGATGCACATGAATAAGGCCAATGTTGCGGTTCCACAAGCCGGGGTTCCTGCGGGCGTTGCGCCGTTGCGACCGGTTGCCCTGCAGGTCAGTGCGTTGGGCAAGCGGGTCGCGCTGCCGGCGGGCTCGCTGACCATCCTCGACGCTGTGGCATTCACGATCCGTCGCGGCGATACGGTCGCGATCGTCGGCGCATCTGGATCGGGCAAGAGTACGCTGCTCGCGCTGATGGCGGGACTCGATACGCCGACCAGCGGCGAGGTGCTCGTCGATGGGGAGGCGATGTCGTCGCTCGACGAGGATGGTCGCGCGCGGATACGCGGCAAGAAGATCGGCTTCGTGTTCCAGAACTTCCAGTTGCTACCATCGCTGACCGCATGGGAGAACGTGATGCTGCCGCTGGAGTTGCGCGGCGACGCCGACGCCGCGTCGCCGGCGAAGGCGATCCTGCAGCAGGTCGGCCTAGGTGAGCGCCTCGAGCACTACCCGAGACAGCTGTCCGGTGGCGAACAGCAACGCGTGGCGCTGGCGCGCGCGTTCGTGACGCGGCCCTCGCTGCTGTTCGCCGACGAACCCACGGGCAACCTCGACACCCGCACCGGGCAGGCGATCATCGACCTGTTGTTCGACCTCAATGCCGCAGCCGGCACGACCCTGGTGCTGGTGACGCACGACGAACACCTCGCGGTCCGCTGCGGGCGCACATTGCGCCTGGACGGCGGCCGGCTGGTTGGCGCGTGATGCGGGCGACGGCATGAAGACGCTGCGGCTGGCATGGCGGCAGCTGCTGCGCGACCTGGGTTCCGGCGACGTACGCATCCTGATCGTCGCGGTGATGCTCGCGGTGGTCGCCGTCACCGCGGTCGGTTTCGTCACCGACCGCACCCAGCGAGCGCTCGTCATCGAGGCCAATCGCCTGCTCGGTGGCGATGCGGTGGTGCGCAGCGACGCACCGATTGCCGGTCCGGTGCGCGCGGCGGCGAACGCCAGCGGACTCAACCATGCCGAGACCGTGGAATTCGACAGCATGATCCGCGTCGGCAATGGCCCCGATGCCAACCTGCGCCTTGGCGAACTGCGCGTGCTTGGCGCGGGATTCCCGCTGCGCGGCAAGTTCCGCATCGTCGGCGCCGATGGACGCCCGCACGACGCGAGCGGCATTCCGCAGCCGTCCACGGTCTGGATCAGCCGCGCCGGCGCGGAAACCCTCGGCGCGCATGTCGGCGACAGCGTGGCGATCGGCGATGCGACGCTGCGCATCGCTGGGCTGGTCCTGCAGGAGCCCGATGCATCGCTGAACTATTTCAATGTTGCGCCCCGCGTGTTCCTCAATCTGCGCGACCTGCCGGCGACCGGTCTGGTGCAGGAAGGCAGTCGCATCGGCTACCGGCTGATCGTCGCCGGCGACGCGGGTGCGGTCGAGCAGTTCTCCAGGACCGTCACCCCAGTTCTCGAACGCGGCCAGCGCCTGGAAACCATCGGCGAATCGCGCCCGGAAATCCGTTCGGCGCTCGATCGCGCCGGTCGCTTCCTCGGTCTCGCCGCGATGCTGTCGGTCGTGCTCGCCGCAGTCGCCGTGGCGATGGCTGCGCGACGCCACAGCGAGCGGCACCTGCCCGGCGCTGCGGTGATGCGTTGCCTCGGCGCCAGCCAGCGCACGCTGGCCGGCATCCACATCGGCGAGCTTGCGATCCTCGGCTTTGCCGCCAGCGCGATCGGCGTCGCGTTCGCATTCGCGCTGCAATGGGTCGTGGGCGGCTGGCTCGCGAACAAGCTGGCACTGTCGATTCCACCCGCGGGATGGATGCCCGCGCTGCAGGGGCTCGGCGTCGGCATGGTCGTGGTCCTCGCATTCGGCGCGCCGCCGGTGCTCGCACTGCGGCATGTGTCGACGATGCGCGTGCTGCGACGCGATGTCGGCGGCGGCGAACCCAGCGCATGGCTGGTTGCGCTCGCGGGAATCGCGGGGCTCGCCGGCCTGCTCTGGTGGAAGGCCGGTTCGGCAGCGCTTGGTGGCGTGGTGCTGCTCGGTATCGGCGCGACGCTCGCGATTCTCGCCGTCCTCGCATGGGGCCTGATCTGGTGCGTGCGCCGCTTGCGCACGCGCCTGCGCGGCAGCCTGCGCTATGGCCTGGCGAACGTCAGTCGTCGCGCCGGCACCAGCGTCGCGCAGGTCTCCGCGCTCGGCCTCGGCCTGATGGCGCTGCTGCTGCTGACCTTCGTGCGCACCGATCTGCTCGACCGTTGGCAGCTGTCGCTGGCGGACAACACGCCGAACCGTTTCATCATCAATGCGCAGGTCGACCAGGTGCAGCCGGTGGCGGCATTCATCACCGCGCAGGGGCTGGCTCCGCCGACGCTGTTTCCGATGGTTCGCGGGCGGCTGGTCGGGCGCAACGGCAAGCCTGGTGGCGCGACGGTCGCGAAGGACGACGTGATGGCGCAGCGCCTTGCCGAACGCGAATTCAACCTGTCCAGCGCGGCCCAATTGCGCCAGGACAACAAGATCGTCGCCGGTACGTTCTGGAAGCCCGATGCGAAAGTACCGCCGCAGCTTTCAGTGGAGCAGCGCTTCGCCGAATCGCTGGGATGGAAACTCGGCGACCGCATAGCGTTCGATATCGCCGGACAACGTTTCGAGGCTCCGATCACCAGCCTGCGCAGCATCGAGTGGGAGAGTTTCCGGCCGAACTTCTTCGTCATCGCATCGCCCGGGGCGCTCGATGCGTATCCGGCCAGTTACGTCACCGCCTTGCGCGTCCCGGCGACGAAGACGCGCTTCACCGCCGAACTCGTCGAACGCTTCCCGAACCTCACCGTGATCGACGTCGACGCCGTGCTGCAGCAGGTACGCACGACCGGCGACCAGGTCTCGCTGGTGGTGCAGGTGGTGTTCTGGTTCTCGCTCGCGGCCGGCATTCTGGTCCTGCTCGCCGCAATCAGCGCCAGCCAGGACGACCGCCTGCTCGAAGGCGGCGTGATGCGCGTGCTCGGCGGCAGCCGAAGGCAGTTGCGCCTGGCGCAGGCTTCGGAGTTCGCGGTGATCGGCCTGCTGTCGGGACTGGTCGCTGCGATCGCCGCATCGGTCCTGTCCGGCCTGATCGCCACGCGCGTGTTCGACCTGTCCTGGCAACCGAATTGGAAACTGACCCTGGCCGGCGCCCTGGCCGGCACCAGCGCCGCCCTCATCGCCGGAATGTTCGCAACGCGCCGCGTCCTCGACACCCCACCGTCGGTGACGCTGCGGGAGTTGCAGGGATAGGCGGGGCTGCCGATCCGC
>JBBQHA010000158.1:0-6807 GCA_038323475.1 Lysobacterales bacterium | reverse complement strand
GAAAAACCCTGCGCGAAATACACGTTGGGCGTGAGCCGGCCCCAGTGCGGCGCGCGGTTGAGCGAGATGTCGACGAAGCCGCCCCACGCGTATTCGATCTCGACATCGGACAATTGCGGGAACACGCGCCGCATGCGCCGCGTCATCGTCGCACGCAGGTCGAGCGGCGGCAGCGTGGAATAGCTCGCGCGCCCGCCGAACAGCAACCGGTGGTCGCGGCTGAGACGGAAATAATCGACCGCCCAGTTGCAGTCGGCGACCGCCATGTCGTTGCGGATCAGCGCGCGCGCACGCTCCGCGCCGAGCGATGCTGTCGCGCCGATGTAGGTGCCGACCGGCATGATCCTGGCTTCGAGTTCCGGCGCGACGCCGCGCAGCCAGGCATTGCCGGCGAGGATCGCGAAGTCGGCGCAGACTTCGCCCTGCGCGGCTTTCAGAATCGGCTTCGCGCCGCGCACGAGTGCGGTCACGCGCGAGTGCTCGAAGATGCGCACGCCCGCCGCCAGCGCCGCGCGCGCGAGTCCGAAGGCGTACTCGAGCGGATGCAGGTGGCCGCTCTGCTGATCGTAGAGCGCGCCGAGGTAACGATCGCTGGCGAGCTGTTCGCGCAGCTGCTCGCGAGTCCACCATTGGGTCGGGTAGTCGTAGCGCGCGGCGAGATCGTCCATTGCGGCGCGCAGTTCGGCGATATGACGCGGCTTGATCGGCACGTGTGCGTGGCCATCGCGCCAGTCGCAGGCAATCCCGTGGCGGGCGATGCGGTCCTTGATCAGGCGCATGCCCTCGCGCGACAAGTCGAACAGTTTGCGCGCGTCAGCGAAGCCCATGAGTGCCTCGAGCTTCGCCTCGCCGCAACTGAAACCCACGATCGCCTGGCCGCCGTTACGGCCCGAGGCGCCCCAGCCGATGCGCTCGGCTTCCAGCACGACGACCCGGTAGCCGGCCTCGGCGAGTTCGAGCGCCGCGTTCAAGCCGGTGTAGCCCGCTCCCAGGATGCAGACGTCCGCATCGATGCGGCCCTGCAGCGCCGGTTGCTCGGCGAGCGGAGTGGCGCTGGCCGCGTACCAACTCGGGGGAAACGAGGATTCCGTCGCCGACATGTTTCAGGTTCCCGCTGGATCATTCCGGGGTTGCCGCGATCGGCCACCCTGCCCGTCTCGCCATCCATGACGGTCCGCCTGCGCCGAGGCGCTGCGTGCATCACACCGAGCGCAAATACCACTCGTACTCGAGCGTGGTGACTTCGCGATAGAAACTGCGCATTTCCTTCAGCTTCTGCTGCCCGAAGATGTGCCGGAACGCACCGCCGAATTGGCGTTCGATGAAATCGCTGGCGAGGAAGTCGGCGATCGCGTCGCGCCAGAACGGGGTACGGATCTCGGTCTGTTCGTAGGCGTTGCCGACGATCGGCGCGCCCGGGTCGTAGCCGTTCTCCAGGCCGTCGAGCATGCCGGCCAGCACCGCCGCGGTGACCAGGTAGACATTGGCGTCGGCGCCGGCGATGCGATGCTCGACGCGGGTGTTCTTCGGATCGCTGTGCGGCACCCGCATGGCCACGGTGCGGTTGTTGAATCCCCAGCAATCGTTGAGCGGCACGAAGGCGTTGAGCACGAACCGACGATAGCTGTTGGCATGCGGCGCGAACAGCAGCAGGCAATCGCGCGCGCTGCGCTGCAGGCCGCCGATCGCATGCCGCAAAGTGTCTGCTGGCGCGTCGGGGGTCGACATGAAGATGTTGTTGCCGGCGGCATCAAGCACGCTGACGTGGATATGCAAGCCGCTGCCCGCCTGCTCGACGAAGGGCTTGGCCATGAAGCTGGCCTGCATCCCCTGCTGCTGCGCGACCGCCTTGATCGCACGCTTGAGGTAGATCGCGTCGTCGCAGGCCAGCAACGCGTCGTCGCGGTGCTTGAGGTTGATCTCGAACTGTCCCGGCGCGTATTCGGCGACCGCGGTATCGGCAGGAATGCCCTGCGTCGTGCAGGCCGCGGCGACGCCGTCGGTGAAAGCGCGGTAATCGTTGAGGTCTTCCATGTAATAGACCTGCGTGCTGGCATTGCGCACGCCGGTGAACGGGTTGATCGTGGTCTGCGGGCGGCCCTGCGCGTCGGCCAGCGCGTCGAGCAGGTAGAACTCCAGCTCCACCGCCACCACCGGCTTCAGCCCGCGGGCCGCGTAGCGCGCCAGCACGCGCTGCAGGACTTCGCGCGGATTGGCCTCGAAGGTCCCACCTTTCGCGTCCTCCATCGACAGCAGCAATTGCGCCGTCGATCGTGGCGTCCACGGCACCGGCCGCAGCGATCCCGGCACCGGGCGGCAGATCCGATCCTCGTCGCCGATGTCGTAACCCAGCCCGGTTTCCTCGACGGTATTGCCGGTGATGTCGGTGGCGATCAGCGACATCGGTAGGCAGACGCCGTCCGCGTAGACCTTCTCCAGGGCGTCGCGGGTGATCCGCTTGCCGCGCAGCAGGCCGTTCATGTCCGGCAGCAGCAGATCGACCATTTCGCAGTCGGGCATGCGCTGCAGGGTGTTTTCGTCTTCGGACGGCAGGGTAAGGGGCATGGGATCGCGGGTCGTGGGTGGACGATGAGAGTTAGAGCTTACAGCTGCCCGGGCGTCAATAATACTCAACGCATAAACGGCATCCTAGGCGCAAAACAGCGCCGATTGCGTGCCGCGGCGCAGCATTTTCGTCGTTATTTCAACAAATGGCGATGACGTGTTGCAGAAATCGAACAGCCGGGGTAAGTTGCGGCCGAACCGCCCACCGAGCCCACGCATGACCGTATTGCCACTGGTCGGCTTGCCGACAGATCGGAAGACGATCGGTGCGCACCCGTTCCTTGCCGTCGGCGAGAAATACGTGCGCGCGGTGGTCGACGGCGCCGATTGCGTGCCGGTGCTGATCCCGAACCTGCAACCCCCCCTGCCCCTGCGACGCGTGCTGGAAGGCCTGGACGGACTGCTGCTAACCGGCTCGACGAGCAACCTCGAACCACATCATTACGGCGACGAACCGAGCTACCCTGGCAATGTCCACGATCCGGCGCGCGACGCGACCAACCTCGGCCTGATCCCGCTGGCGGTGGAGATGGGCGTGCCGCTGCTCGCGATCTGCCGCGGCTTCCAGGAGGTCAACGTCGCCTTCGGCGGCAGCCTGCACCAGAAGGTGCACGAGCAGCCCGGGTTCATGGATCACCGCGAGGATCTCGACGATCCGCTGGACGTGCAGTACGGCCCTGATCACCCGGTCGCACTGAGCGCTGGCGGCATCCTTGCCGGGCTTGCCGGGGCCGCCTCGGTGGCTGTGAATTCACTGCATGGCCAGGGAATCGCCCGGCTCGGCGCTGGCCTGGCGGTCGAGGCCATCGCTCCCGATGGCCTGGTCGAGGCGTTTCGGCTGGACGATCGCTCCCGCGATGCCGCCGGCGGCGGGAACTTCCTGCTCGCGGTGCAGTGGCATCCGGAATGGCGGGTCACGGAAAACCCCTTCTACCTGGGCATCTTCCGCGCCTTCGGAGCCGCCTGCCAGCGACGCGCAAGTCAACGAGCGCATTGAGTCCCCCATGACCTCTTCCAAACGCCCCACCATGAAAACCATCCGGCGCAAGCCGAGTTCCGAGCTGGGCGAAAACGCGCTGCTGCGATGGCTCAAGGAGCGCCACATCACCGAGGTGGAGTGCCTGGTGCCCGACATGACCGGCATTGCACGCGGCAAGATCATTCCCGCCGACAAGTTCTCGCACGACTACGGCACCCGACTGCCGGAAGGCATCTTCGCCACCACCGTCACCGGCGATTACCCCGACGACTATTACGAGCTGACCTCGCCATCGGATTCGGACATGCTGCTGCGCCCCGATCCGGACACCGTTCGGATGGTGCCGTGGGCCACCGATCCGACCGCGCAGATCATCCACGACTGTTACACCAAGGACGGCCAGCCGCACGAACTCGCCCCGCGCAACGTGTTGCGACGGGTGTTGCAGGCCTATGAGGAACTCGGATTGAAACCGGTCGTCGCGCCGGAGCTGGAATTCTTCCTCGTCCAGAAGAACACCGACCCGGATTTCCCGCTGCTGCCGCCGGCTGGGCGTTCGGGTCGCCCGGAAACCGCGCGCCAGTCGTATTCGATCGACGCGGTCAACGAGTTCGACCCGATCCTGGACCTGATGTACGACTATTGCGAAGCGATGGAACTGGATGTCGACACCCTGATCCACGAATCCGGCGCCGCGCAGCTGGAAGTGAATTTCACCCACGCCGATGCGCTCTCGCGCGCCGACCAGGTGTTCCTGTTCAAGCGCACGATGCGCGAATCGGCGTTGCGCCATGGCATCTATGCGACGTTCCTGGCCAAGCCGATGGAGAACGAGCCCGGCAGTTCCATGCACATCCACCAGAGCCTGCTCGATGCCCGCACCGGCGAGAACGTGTTCGCCGACGCCTCGAAGGGGTTGTTCAACCACTACCTTGGGGGACTCCAGAAATACGTGCCGGCGGCGATGGCGTTGCTGGCCCCGAACGTCAATTCGTACCGGCGGCTCGCACTGGGCCAGGTCGCGCCGATCAACGTGCAATGGGGTTACGACAACCGCACCTGTGGCCTGCGCGTGCCGATGGACACGCCGGAAAACACCCGGGTGGAAAGCCGGTTCGCCGGTTCCGACGCCAATCCCTACCTGGCGATGGCGGCGACCCTGGCCTGCGGCCTGTTCGGCATCCGCGAAAAGCTGGCCCCGACCGCGCCGCTGGCGACCAGCGCGCAGGACATCGGCTTTGAACTGCCGCGTTCGCTCGGCGAGTCGCTCGACGAACTGGAAACCTGCGAGCCGCTCAAAGCCCTGCTCGGTCCCCGCTTTGTGCGCGCCTACATCTCGGTCAAGCGCAAGGAATACGAAACCTTCTTCCGGGTGATCAGCTCGTGGGAGCGGGAGTTCCTGCTGCTGAACGTCTGACGTTGCCGTTTTTCGCTCCCGTGCGGGAGCCGAGCCCTTCTTCCGGAGCCACCATGGATCAGCACGACGCCAGCACCCTGCAGCAACTCGATGCCGCCCACCACCTGCATCCGTTCAACGACAACGCCGCGCTCGCATTGAAGGGAACCCGCATCCTGACCCGCGGCGAAGGCGCCTATGTCTGGGATGCCCACGGCAACCAGTTGCTCGATGCGTTTGCAGGGCTGTGGTGCGTGAACATCGGCTACGGCCGCAAGGAACTCGGCGAAGTCGCTTCGCGGCAGATGACGAAGCTGGCGTACTACAACAGCTTCTTCCAGTGCACCACCGAGCCGACCATCCAGCTTGCCGCGAAACTGGCCGAACTCACCCCGGCCGATCTCAACCACGCGTTCTTCACCAACTCCGGTTCCGAGGCTAACGACACCATCCTGCGGCTGGTACGGCATTTCTGGGCCGTGCAGGACCAGCCGCGAAAGAACATCTTCATCGGCCGCCACAACGGCTATCACGGCACCACCATGGCCGGCGCCAGCCTCGGCGGCATGGCCGGCATGCACAAGCAGGGCGGATTGCCGATTCCGGACATCCACCACATCGACCCGCCGTTCTGGTTCATCGACGGCGGTGACTTGTCGCCGGAGGAATACGGCCTGGTCGCCGCGAAGCGCCTGGAAGACAAGATCCTCGAACTCGGCCCGGATCGCGTCGCCGCCTTCATCGGCGAACCGATCATGGGCGCGATCGGCGTGTACATTCCGCCGATGAGCTACTGGCCCGAGATCGAACGCATCTGCCGCAAGTACGACGTGCTGCTGGTGGCCGACGAGGTCATCTGCGGATTCGGCCGCACCGGCGAGTGGTTCGGCTCCCAGTATTTCGGGTTCACCCCGGACGTGATGACCCTGGCGAAGGGCATTACCTCGGGTTACATCCCGCTGGGGGCGGCCATGTTCAACGACCGCGTCGCCGGCGTGCTGAAGGAACAGGGCGGCGAGCTGGCGCATGGCTGCACCTATTCCGGGCATCCGGTATGCACCGCGGTGGCGCTGGAAAACATCCGCATCCTGCAGGACGAGACGATCATCGAGAATTGCAAGCGCGACACCGGTCCGTACCTTGCCCAGCGGCTGGCCGAACTGGGCGAACATCGCCTCGTCGGCGAGGTCCGCTGCGCCGGCATGGTCGGTGCGCTGGAGCTGGTTCCGAACAAGGGCCGGCGCGCATTCTTCGCCGAACGTGGCAAGGTCGGTACGATCTGCCGCGACATCGCGCTGAAGAACGGCCTCATCCTGCGTGCGACGTATGATTCGATGCTGCTCTCGCCGCCGCTGATATGGACCCGCGCGCACATCGACGAGTTGTTCGAGAAAACCTGGAAAACGCTGAACGAAACCGCTGCCGCCCTGGAGATGTGACACCCGACCTGCGAACGCCCATCGACTATCGCCAACCACTGCCGCCCGACCGGGCGAGGGGACAACCATGAAACCGTCTGCCATGAAACTGCGCGTACTGGGTCTCACCGTCGCCGCCTGCATGCTCGCCGCCTGCACCAGCGGCCCCGCCGACAAGACTGCGGCTGCCGATGGCAAGGCCGACGCCAAGGCGGGTGCGCAACCGGCCGAGGAGAAAGTCCTCAATATCTACAACTGGTCGGACTACATCGGCGACGACACGATCGCGAATTTCGAGAAGGAGACCGGGATCAAGGTCACCTACGACGTGTTCGACAGCAACGAACTGGTGGAAGCCAAGCTGGTCTCGGGCAATACCGGCTACGACCTAGTGGTGCCGTCGCTGCAGTACCTCTCGCGGCAGGTGAGTGCCGGTGTGTTCCAGCCGC
>JBBQHA010000157.1:0-6863 GCA_038323475.1 Lysobacterales bacterium | reverse complement strand
CCTGCGCGACGCCTGCGGCGCCGACTTCAACGGGGTGCTCGCGAACCTCTATCGCGACGGCAACGACAGCGTGGGCTGGCACGCCGACGACGAGCCCGAACTCGGCGAGCATCCGCTGATCGCATCGCTGAGCCTTGGCGCAGTGAGAAGGTTCGTGATCCGCCATCGCACCGATGCGGCGAGCCGGCTCGCGATCGAACTCGCGCATGGCAGTCTGCTGCTGATGGGCGGAGACACCCAGTCGCAACATCGTCACGCACTGCCGAAGACCGCGAAGATGGTCGGGCCACGGATCAACCTGACGTTTCGCAGGCTGAAGCCAGCGTCACCAGCCCTGTCTGCCTGAGGAGCTGGCGAGGATTGGATCCAGATGCTGCGTTCGCCCCTCGCCCGTCCTGCGGCCACCCTGTCCGGCCTTTGCGCATGGCGCTAGGCGTTCATCGTCGCGCGAACCGATGATTCGCAAGCGCTCCTCTTCACCCCCGCCAGCGGGGCGAGGGGTCTGCGTTGGGAGTCTGCGGCGGCGTGAATGCGGGGTGCCCTGCGCCTGATCAGTGCTTCGCGGCGCCGTCGTCGACGGGATGCTTCTGGCCGGTCACCAGGGTCCAGCCGACCACGTCGTGCACGAGTGCGCCCAGGGCGGTGTCGAATGCCTGCGCGACCGCTGGCACGCCGTTGCCGGACGCGGGTGCGACCTGGCGGAAGGTCTGGCTCGCGACCGCGCGACTGCTGCTGTAGTCGATCAGGCTGGCGGTGACCACGAGTACGACTTCAGGCGGCCCGGCCGGGGTGCGATAGACCGCCTGGTCGTCGCGGATGTCCATCTGCAGCAGGAAATCGGTATGCAGGCCGCTGGTCTGGTGGCCCACGGCAGGGATCTTGCCGGAGTCCTGGAACGCATGGATGACGGTGTCCTGGACGATGTCGGGCACGTTGCCTTCCCAGGCGTAGCCCTTGTAGACCTGGATCTGCCCCGGCGCGGGACTGACCGCCATGCGCCTGGAGTCGAGCATTTCGTTCGTGCTCGGGCGCGCGATGGTCAGTTGCCACCGGACCTGCGGCCATGACGGATCGATCTCGACATGCGCCTGCGAAGTCATGGCCTGCAACGGCTCCTTTTTCGGCAGGATGCCGCAGCCGGCCAGCGACAGCGTCAATGCGGCCAGGGCGACGGTGATGCGGAGGGGATGGCGATGCGCGCTCATTTCGGGTCGAACTCCTGCGGTTTGTTGCGGCCAAGCACATAGTTGGCCGGGTTTTCCTGCAGCTGCGAGACGAGGCGATCGACCTCGCGCAGCACCTGGCGCATCTGCGACAGGGTCGGTCCGAGCTGGGCGAGCCCCTGGTTGGCGAAATTGTCGATCGCGCCGCGGTTCGCCTTCAGGGTGTCGTCGGCGTTCCTGGTGAACGCATCGAGTTGCGCGAGCGTGCGGTTCAGGTGGTCGACCATCCCAGGCAGTTTGCCGCCGAGTTGGGTGTCGAGGGTGCCCATGAGCTTGTCCGCGGAGGCGAGCGTATGGTCGAGCCGATCGGCCGCTTCGCGCGCGGACTTGATGAGGGTGGCGATGTCCTGCCGCTGCTCGGCCAGGGTGTCGGTGAGCTTCTGCACGTTCTCGAGCATCTTGGCGATGCGCTGCGCGTTCTGGTCGCTGAGGATGTTCTTGATGTTCGTCAGCACCTGGCTGAGGGTGGTGGCGATGTCCTCGGAGGAGTTGAGCAGGTGCTGGAACGACGATTCGCTGGCGATGATCACCGGGATGTGCTTCGCGTCGGCCTGCACGAGCATCGCGCTACCGGGTTTGCCGCCGGAGAACTGGATGAATGCCACACCGGTCGCGAGGCTCTGCAGTGCGAGCTCGACCCTGGTGTCGACCTTGACCGGCGTATCGGCCCTGACCCGGACCCGCGCGATCACCTCGCGCGCGTCGCCCGGCGAGAGCTTGAGGTCGCGCACGTTGCCGACCTCGATGCCGTTGTATTGCACGACGCCGCCGACCGAGAGCCCGGTCACCGCCTCCTTGAACACGATGTCGTATTCGTGGAACGTGCCCTCCGACGCATATTTCGACGCCCACAGGATGAACAGCAGGATCGCCGCGATCACCCCGATGGTGAACAAGCCGATGAGGACGTGATTTGCCTTGGTTTCCACCGTCAATACTCCTGGACCGGTCGTCCGGCGTGGCTGCTATCGGAAACGCAGTTCGTGATGCTCATTGGCCATGGGCCTGGATCGATTTCTGCGCGGCGCGGCCGCGCGGGCCGTGGAAATATTCCTGCACCCAGGGGTGATCGAACTTCTCGACCTGCGCGATCGGCGCGTTGACCACCACGCGCTTGTCGGCCAGCACGGCGATGCGGTTGCAGATCGCGTACAGGGTATCGAGGTCGTGGGTGATCAGGAACACGGTGAAACCAAGCGCCTGCTGCAGGGTCAGGATCAGCTGGTCGAACGCGGCCGCGCCGATCGGGTCCAGGCCCGCCGTGGGTTCGTCGAGGAACAGCAGGTCCGGGTCCAGCGACAAGGCACGCGCCAGCCCCGCGCGTTTGCGCATGCCGCCCGACAACTGCGAGGGAAGCTTGTCGGCGGCGTCGTCGGGCAGGCCGGCGAGGCGGATCTTCAGCCGCACCAGTTGCGCGCGCAGGTCGTCGTCGATTTCCTTGTGGTGCTCCTTGAGCGGCAGCGCCACGTTTTCAGCGACGGTCAGCGACGAGAACAGCGCGCCGTCCTGGAACAGCACGCCGCTGTTGAGATCGATGCGATGGCGCACGGCTTCGTCTTCCGACATCGCGTCCGTGCCGAACACACTGATGCTTCCGGCCTTGGGACGGTTCAGGCCGAGGATCGAGCGCATCAGCACGGATTTGCCGGTACCCGAGCCGCCGACCACGCCGAGGATTTCGCCGCGGCGCACGTCCAGGTCGAGGTCCTGGTGCACGACCTGCTGGCCGAACTGGTTCGTCAGTCCGCGAACGCTGATCGCCAGGTCCTTGTCGGTACCGACTTCCGGCCGATTGCCCGGTTCGTCGCCATGCACGGCGTCCGCTGCCGGTTGCGGCGGCTGGCGGACGCTGTCCGGTCCTTTTCCGATCGGCTGGTCGCTCACCTGCACGGCCCCAGCGGTTCAATAGTCACCGATTGTGTCGTCATCGGCCGTGTACTCACAATTTGATCTCCATGAAGAACACGGCGGCGATCGCGTCGAGCACGATCACCAGCGAAATGCACTGCACCACCGCCGAGGTCGTGCGTTCGCCGACCGACTGCGCGGTGCCCTGCACCTGGAAGCCTTCGAGGCAACCGATCAGCGCGATCATCGTCGCGAACATCGGCGTCTTGACGATGCCCACCACGAAATGGCGCAACTCGATCGTCTCGTTGAAGCGCGACCAGTACAGTTCCAGCGGGATTCCGAGCGCGAGCCAGCTGACCACCGCGCCGCCGAGGATGCCGGCGCCCATCGCGATGAAGCCGAGCAGCGGCATCATGATCAACAACGCGATCAGGCGCGGGACCACCAGCAATTCGATGGGATCCAGGCCGAGGGTGCGGATCGCGTCGATCTCCTCGCGGTTCTGCATCGCACCGATCTGCGCGGTGAACGCGCTCGCGGTGCGCCCGGCCAGGATGATCGCGGTCAGCAGCACGCCGAACTCGCGCAGGAAGGCGTAGCTGACCAGTTCGACCACGTAGATCTGCGCGCCGTAATTCTGCAGCACGTTGGCGCCGAGGAAGGCGAGCACCGCGCCGACCAGGAAGTTGAGCAGGATCACCAGCGGCACCGCATCCATACCGACGGATTCCATATGGAACACCGTCGGCGTGATGCGCAACCGCGCCGGCCGGGTGGCGACCTTGAGCAGTACGCTCAGGGTCAGCCCCATGAATGCGACCAGCGCGAAGATTTCCTTGATGCTGTCTTCCACCGAAAAGCCGAGCCGGCCCAGGTAGGCGATCAGGCCCAGTTCCTTTTTCCTGCGTGTGGCCGGGGTCGAACTGACCTCGTCGATGTAGGCCATCAGCGACTGCTGCGACGCGCTCAGCAGCAACGCATCCTTGCCCAGCTTGAGGCGCAGCAGCAGCCGGTTGAGCAGCATCGCGCCGGCCGAATCCAGCCGTTGCAGGCCGGTCGCGTCGATGCTGCGCGCATTGCCGGCGCGGGCGACCAGGTCTTCCAGGACCGGCGCATGCGCGAGGATCCACGCGCCGCCGAGGCGCAGCGTGTCCGGCTGGCCGGTGTCGGTGGCGATGGTCGGCGTGTCGCTGCTGGTTGCATCGCTCATCGGATGTTCCGGCTCTGGATGACTCGGCTTCGGATGTTCAGCTCCCTTGGGTCAGCATGCATACGATTCCGCCCATCGTCAGGGTGACGCCAGCGCCGCCGCGACGGGTCAGCGGCTCGCGCAGCCACATGGCCGCGAACAGAAGGATGAACACCGACGAGGTTTCATTCAAGACCGCCGCGACCGATGCCTTGGTGAATTTGTTGCCGCCCAGCCAAAGCACCATCGAAAGACCCTGACCCACGACCGCCGCAAGCGCCAGTGTAGGCCAGTGCAGTGGCTTGCGTCCCGACATCCGGCGTACCGGCAGCAAGTGGCGCAGCTGGCCGCGCATCGCGGCGATCGCGATCATTCCCGCCAGCCCGCCAAGCATGCGCAGGCCGGTAACCCACAACAGGGGCTGCTGTTCGAGGATTGGCTTGACCAGCACGATGCCGATCGCCATCAGCGCGACCGCCGTCGTCCCGAGCAGTGCGCCGCGCCGTTGCGCCGTGCCATCGATGCCGCGCCAGCCGCCCTCGGGCCTGGCCACCAGCAGCACGCCGGCGGAGACCAGCAGGAAACCCAGCCCCTGCATCAGGTTCAGCCTCTCGCCGAGGAATGCGAACGCCAGGGTCAGCACGAACGGGCTGTAGAAGTTGCCGATCACGCCCATGCGCCCGGCGCCGACCGCATTGAGCGCCGAGAAGTACAAGGTGTCCGCGACCGCGATCCCGAGCAGGCCGCTGAGCATGCACAGGGCGACCTGCGCGGCGCCCATCCGCGGCGGATCCGCGGCGTACAGCCAGGCGACGACCGGCAGCAGCATCGCCATCACGATCATGTTCTTCAGGAAGTTCAGGGTCAGCGGCGCCAGCGATTCGCCGAGCTTGCGATACAGGATCACGCCCGCAGCCCAGGACGCAGCGCTGCCGATCGAGAGGAGTTCGCCGAGTCCGATCCGCATGCGCCGCGCCAGTGAAACCGCGATTATCCGGCATCGAGGCATGCGCTCGGCGTGACGCTTGCGCGCCGTCGCGATCCGCCCCAGTCTGCGCGCATGCAGCCAGCAGACAGTCCCGACGCAGCGCATGCGCATCCCGCCCCGGTGGCGCAAGCGGATCCGCACGCGCGCGCGACCTACACCGACCGCATCCGTTTCGTGGTCGAGCTGGCGACCCGGTTGCATATCTACGGAACCACCGCGCAGCGCCTCGAGGGCGCGGTCGGCGCGGTCGCCCGCCGGCTCGGCCTGCGCTGCAATCCGTGGTCGAACCCGACCGGGATGATCCTGTCGTTTTCCGACGGAACCACCGACTCGCCTTTGCTCGATACCACCCAGGTGATCCGGCTCGAACCCGGCAGCACCGACCTGCGCAAGCTCTGCGCGGCCGATGCGATTGCCGAGGACGTGCTGGCCGGGAGCCGCGACCTGGCCTCGGGCTCGGCCGCCCTGCATGCGCTGGACCGCCCGCCCGGACCGCGCGCGCTCGCGCTGGAAACGCTGAGCTACGGCCTGGCGGCCGCATCGGTGGCGGGGCTGCTGCGCAGCAGCTGGAGCGACATCGCCACGTCCGGCGTGATCGGCGTGCTGATCGGGATGCTGCACATCGCCGGCCTGCGCCGGCCGCGCGTGCAGGAAGCCGAGGAGGCGGTCGCGGCGCTGATCGCGACCTTCCTCGCGGCCGCGGTCGCCACGTTCTGGTTCCCGCTGACGACGAAGACGGTGGTGATCGCATCGATCATCGTGCTGATGCCGGGGATGATGCTGACCAACGCGGTCTCCGAACTGTCGAGCCAGCATCTGGTTTCGGGCACGGCACGCTTCGGCGGCGCGCTCGCGATCCTGCTCAAGCTGACCTTCGGTACGGTCGCCGCGATGCAGTTCGTGCGCCTGCTGGGCTGGCATCCCCACGAGGCGCTCACCCACAAGAGCCCGATCTGGGTCGAGGCCGTCGCCCTGTTGGTCGCGTCGTATTCCTTCGCCGTGCTTTTCCGTGCGCATCGCCGCGATTACCTGATCGTGATGGCATCCGCCTGGCTCGGTTACGGCGTCACCCGCTGGACCGGCGCGAAACTCGGCAACGACGCTGGCGTGTTCTTCGGCAGCATGGCGATCAGCGCGGTCAGCAATGTCTATGCGCGCTGGGCGAACCGGCCGGGCGCGCTGGTGCGGGTGCCGGGCATCGTCCTGCTGGTTCCCGGAAGCGTTGGATTCCGCAGCCTGACGTTTGTTCTCGAACGGGACTTGATACTGGGGTTGAATACCGCAGTGGCGGTGTTGACGGTATTGGTGGCGCTGGTGGCGGGGGTGTTGTTCGGGAATCTGCTGATTCCTGCGCGGCGGAATTTGTAGTCTTTATCTCCTTCACCCGCTTGCGGTGGAAGGTTGGGATGGGGCTACGTGCGGCGAGGGGTTGCTGTTCCCGTCTCCCCGCCAGCGGGGAGGAGGTGCCGGAGGCGGATGAGGGGCGCTGGAGCAAGCGCATTTCACGCGCGGCAGCGCGAAACGTTTTGCTACGGAATCGAGTTCAACGCGAGAACAGATCCTTCGCTGCGCTCAGGATGACAACCTGGGGACGACAAGCCAGCGGACGACA
>JBBQHA010000156.1:0-6913 GCA_038323475.1 Lysobacterales bacterium | reverse complement strand
TGGTGTGGACCGCGATATCCAGGATCGCCTTGTTGAGGATGATGCTGCCGCGACCGCTGGCGAAGTCGTACCCCACTCCCGCCGTCTCACCGCCGTTGTTGCCCGAGGAGACATCGTGGAAGTCCGCTGCGGGCAGGCCGTAGATCACCGGTCCGGCGAAGCCGACATTGGCGCCCTTCGCGGCGATCACGCGCGCCCACAGGCCCGCGAAGATGGGCGCCGAGAGGCTGGTGCCTCCCCATTGCTGGATCGCGCCATTGACGACGATCTTTGCGCCGGAATTCGGATCCGCGTCGAACGCGATATCGGCCACGCCGCGCTTGGTGCCGGGAACCAGCGCATTCTGCCAGCTCGGTTTCGGTTCGAAGTTGCTCGGGCTGCCGCCGCTGCCGCTCCACACGATTTCGCTGCCCCATGCCTTCGTGGAAGCGTTCAGGCGCGTACCGGCAGCGGCGATCACGTACTGCGAAGCGGCCGGCCAGCTCGGCGTGATGCCGCCATCGCCGCATTCGTCCGCGCCGTCGTCGCCGGTCGATATCGAGAACGTCTGCCCTTGCGCAACCGCCTGGGCGAAGATCTGGTCCTGCGCCGCCACCGCGCCATCGTTCAGCGAATCGGTCTCGCATCCGCCGATCGAGACATTGATGATCTTGGCGACGTTCGCGGTCACTGCCGAGTTGAAGCCCAGCGTCAGGTCCGAATCGAGCAACTGCGGGACGTTGTAGAAGATGATCTTGCCGACCTGGCCGCCGCCCATGCCGACGATGTCCTGGCTGTCCAGGTCCCATTCGCCCACGCCGCTGGGGTCGTTGTTGGGAGTTCCGCTGTTGACCGTCTGCGTGGTCACCGTGGCCAGGCCATTGCCTGCGGTGTAGCTGTTGAGGTCGGTGATCGTCTGGGCGACGCTGCCCTGGGTGATGATGCCGACGGTCACGCCCGCTGCCGTCGCCACGCCGGTGCCGCCGTAGATGACGGAAAACTCAAGCGGGTTGTGGCCGATGAACGCATGCGTATGCACGCCGCCCGACACCCGCCTGGCGAAGGTGTGCATCACGTGCACGTTCTGCAGGCCCAGCACCGACAACACGGTGTCCTGCAACGCTGCGGGCACGCGCGCTTCGCCGGTGTTCGCGAACGCGATTCGGCCGTCGTGCGTCCTGACCTGCGCGAACGACGTCAGGAACGCGTTGCGCGCCGTCGCCGCGGTACCGTCGGCGGAGATCAACAGGCGATTGGGGGCGATGACGACATGCGTGTAACCCCTTCTCGTCAGGTAGTTCGCGACCGTCTGCGCCTGTGCCAGCGTCGGCGCGTGGTTCGCGAGGAACTGTCCCGGACTCATCGGCGTGGTCGCGCCGACATGATTCTTCGTCGCGTTCGCGATGAACGCGTCCAGGTCTGCGCGGCTGCGCATCTTCAGCGCCACTTCGATGTGGATCGGCTGCGTCATCGGCAGCGCGCCCATCACCGCATCGCCATTGCGCAGGACCGTGGTGCGCGCCACCGTGGCCAGCGCGCCGGGGGCGGTGGCGCTGGCGGCAGCGATTGCGCCGGTACCGCAGATCGCCATCGCGACGGCGAGAGCCAGGGAAGTCTTGCGCGATTCCGGGAGCAGCATCGATTTCATTCGTAACCCTAGGATGTGTTGCGTTCGCAGCAAGCTGCGGGCGCGCGATGGGGGACGGAGCCGCCCGGGCATGAGTCCGGGCATTTCCACGGGAGGGTTGTATCTGGCGAGTCGTTGCATGCGTCTGCCGCGCCGAGCCGTGGCCTGCGTCACAGAGCATTCGGGCATCGCTTGCAACGAGGGTGGCGGCCGGGATGGGGCGCACACTGCGCACCGTTCCGGCGCGGCATGATATCCCACCTGAGGCTTTCAGGAAAAACCGGGGGCTCCGGGCGGGGGCATTGGCGGCTTCGGGGGACGGAAGAGACCTCGCAGCCCCCCGGCGCGTCCCTGCCCGCACGCACGCGGACACGATCCGCGAGGGGTGAGCCTTGGACGCAAACGTGCGACCGGTCTACTGGTTCGGCATCGCCTGCAGGTAGGCCGACACGTTCTGTATGTTTTGCTCGGTCAGGTCGTGGGCCACGGTCTTCATGACGGCGCCTTCCGGCCGCTGGTTGGTGCGCTGGAACACCTTCAACTGCTTGGCCAGATAATCGGCGTGCTGTCCGGCGATCCGCGGAAACGCCGCATTGCCCATGCCGTCGGGGCCATGGCAGCTGCCGCATGCGGGGACGCTCTTTTCCGGAACCCCGGAAGCGAAGATGGCCTTGCCCGCCGCGATACGTTCCGGCCGGCCCTCGTCCCTGCCCCGTTCCAGTTTCTGGCTCGCGAAGTGCGCCGCCAGTTCCTGGATCTGCTTGTCGCTCAGGTTGTGGCTCAACCCCCACATGTACTCGAAGCCCGCCGGATCCTCGCGGCTGTGGCTCTTGAACTGCTGCAATTGGGCGACGAGGTAGGCCTCCTGCTGGGCCGCCAGGTTCGGGA
Source organism: Lysobacterales bacterium (assembly GCA_038323475.1). GTDB lineage: Bacteria > Pseudomonadota > Gammaproteobacteria > Xanthomonadales > Xanthomonadaceae > SZAS-103. The sequence goes on along the minus strand of JBBQHA010000156.1, from coordinate 4,419 downwards.
AATTCGGCGATACGCTGTTTCCGGTCTGGCCATGGCAATTCGAACAGACCTGCATCGCCAGGGTTCCGCCGGATACATCGGGATTGGCGGTATTGCGCGAGCGCTCGACATTTGCGCAACCCGCCGCCAGCCCGACCAGGGCCAGCGTCACTAGCAGACGTGTCGTGTTCATTCCGCCCTCCGGGAACTGCGTTGCAACGGGTGGCTCGGTCGTGGCGCCGCAAGCTGCGCCACGCAGTGGGGAACGCTCAGTACGCTCCCCAGACATAGAAAAACAGCGAGTTGTTGTCGCCCGGATTGCGCCCCGCCCCGTCGTAATTGCGCGAGGCGCCGTTGAAGGTGCCGTAGGCCGTGTACTGCAGGCCGAGGCGCACGTTCTGCTGCGGAGTCCAGAACGCCTCCCAGGTCCAGCCCTTGATGGCCGGATTGCCCGCGACGTTGCCCGCAACGCGCGTCGGATCGTATAGCGCCGAATTGGTCGTGCCGGTCTGGCTGAAGTGCGCAAGGCTACCGCCGTAGCGTGCCTTGTAGACGTAGGTCGCCTTGGCGCGGAACACCTTTGTGGTGTCCCTCGCATTGGTATTGGGCAACGGGTTGCCATCGACGTCGTCCACCGGCTGGTTGGCGAGGAACCCCGGATAGCGGTGGCTGTCGCGCGTATAGGCCAACTGTGCGGTGAAACTGTGCGGATCGAGCAGGTACTGGTACTGGGAATCGAAGCCGAAATCCCGGAAATGATGGACGCTGGCCGGATCCGACGTGTCGAGCGGATCGTCGTAGACATCCGCCACCATGCCGGAAGTGCCGACCATGATGTTGTGCGGCCCCCAGCTGTGGGTCAGGGCCACGCGCCAATAGGGATTGGTGCCTTGCAGCCTGGTCTTCTCGGCCTCGGGCACGCCTGCGCTCATGAACGAGGTCAGGCCCTTGGCGGTGCGGTAACCGCCCAGTTCGACATACAGCATCTGGTTCCACAGGGCGTACGCGTTGATGCCGGAGATATTGCCGCCCGCGGCGATACCCGGATACGGCGTGTTGCCGTCGATGAACTGGCTGCTACCCGGGCTCGGCACGGGCACGTACTGCATCCATGCCGCGGCGGTGTTCCACGGGTCGGCCAGCGACGGATTGTTGTTTGCCGAAAAACCCCAGATCAGGTCGTTCTTCGCATCGATGTGGCGATCGGCGTAGCGGATGTCCATGTTGTCCGCACCGCTGTGGCCAATCCAGCTGCCGTTGTCGGACTGGGCGGCATAGTTGTCGTAGGTGACCTGGATGAATGTACCGATGTTGTCGGTCACCTTGCCGGCAAGGAAGACGCTCGCGGTCGCAAAGATCAGGGAGTTGTTCTTCTGGAAATCCGCCTTGGGATCGTCGCTCTTGGCTGTATTGAAGACGTGCGAATCGCTGATCACTGCCATCGCGGACAGCGGCACCGTGCGCTTGCCGATGGTGTAGCCAGTCAGCTTGAACAGGCGGCCGTATTGGGTGAGCTCGGGAAACTGTCCGCCCGCGTGGCAGGCCTGGCAGTTCTGCCCGGTCTGGCGGGCGAAGACCGGCAGCGCCGACGCTGCGCAGGACCACAGCGACGCGAGGACGATGGCAATCCCCGCAATCAGCGGCAGCGCCATTCGCACCGGCACCGCGAGTCGACGCGGCGATCCCCGTTCGAGTTCGTGCGAAATTGCGATCGACGCGGTCACTGTGATTCCCCTTGCGCAGCCGTTCTTCAAGCGGTGATGGTTCGGATATGCACTCAGGCTGGCTTCTTGGACCACGCCGAACACCATCCCGTGGGCGACACGCTGAACCCGGCAAACAGCGAGCAGGCGCCCGTGGCGGCGGTGAAGAACTGGCAGTTCGCGCATGTGCTGCCGGGCTTGTAGCTGGCATGCTTGGTGGTGCTGGCATCCTCCACGTAGCCCAGTGCCTTGGCTTGTGCGTTGTCCAGCGGCAGCTTGGCCAAACCGGCCGCGTGGGCTTCACCCGCCATGCGCATGGCGATCGGCAAGGCGGCGGTCGCCAGCGCTGCGCGGATCAGGAAACGACGGCGTGACGGGGCATGCACATTCATCTGGCGACACCTCACGAGTGACGGATTGAAGCTAGTCCATGGGCGGTGCCTGCGTATTGATCTGGATCAACAGCGCACCGCATTGGAGATCGCTGCGAATCGAGTGTCGTCGCGATTCCCGGTCCTGTATGTGCGCTAACGCTCTCAGGACAAGTCGGCGGATCGCCGCAGCGCGCCGAAGCATCGGTTCGCAGCGGATCGCCGCAGCGTGATTCCTGCGGTGGCTACGGGGCGTTGCCGGACGCGCCTGAAATCGCGCATGCATGGATCGCGATCTGCTGTTCCTCGTGCGTGCGCATCACGCGCACGCGACAGCCCCCCGCATCGTCGGCTTGCCGGATGCCAAGCCATGACAGCCCCGCGAGGATCGAAGCGCGCACGACCTCGTCGTTTTCGCCGATGCCGCCGGTGAAGACCAGCAGGTCGATGCCGCCGAGCGCGACTGCCATCGCGGCGACCTGCTTGCGCACCGAGTGACAAAACATGTCGATCGCCAGGCGTGCGTCCGCATTGCCCGCGGACGCGGCGTGCAACGCACGCATGTCGCTGGCGAGCCCGGAGATGCCGAGCAGCCCGGAACGATGGTCGATGAGATCCTCGATCATGGCGGCGTCGAACTGCTTCTCGCGCATCAGGTAGGCGAGCACGCCCGGATCGATGTCGCCGCAGCGCGTGCCCATGATCGCGCCACCGCTCGGCGTCAAGCCCATGCTGGTATCGATCGACCTGCCGTTCTCCACCGCAGTGGCACTGGTGCCGTTGCCCAGATGGGCGATCACCATGCGGGATGGCAGGGCGGCGCCGAGCTGGCGCACGATCGATTCGCAGGACAAGCCATGGAATCCGTAGCGCTGGATGCCTTGCTCACGCAGTTCGCGCGGTATCGGCAGGGTGCGTGCAATTTCCGGGAGGTCCGCATGGAACGCGGTGTCCAGGCACGCGACCTGCGCAACCGATGCGAAGCTTTCCTGCGCGATCCGCAGCAACGCGAGCGCCGGCGGCACATGCAGGGGCGCGAACGCGGTCGCCGCCTGCAGTTGCTCCTCGACCCCTGCATCGATCAAGCAATGGCGACGCACGTGCAAGCCGCCATGCACGATGCGATGGCCGATCGCGCGTGGCGCCGGCAGCGCAAGATCGGCCAGCAGGGCCTGGATACAGGCGATGGCCTGGCGCGGATCGCGGCCGATGATCCGTCCGGATTCCAGCGCGGATCCGTCGGCATCGGCGACGGAAAGCTTGCCCTGTCCGTCGGACGCGTAGTCGACCGTGCCGGAAAACACGAGATCGGCCGCAGCGGCGTCGACCCGGTGAAAGCCGAACTTGAGCGAGGACGAACCCGCGTTGATCGCGAGCACCGGCATTCCCGCCCCGCTGTCGCGATGGTTGCCGGCATCGATCATGTGCGTTCCTGCGCGATCACGCGGCTTGCGGCGTCCAGCGCCAGTCCCGGATCTCCGGCAGGTCCTCGCCGTTCTCGCCGATGTACAGACTGTGCCGCTCGATGTCGCGCCAATAGCGCTGCGTCGCTTCGGGCACCAGGTGGGCAAATCGCGGGATGCGGCGGATGGCGTCGAACGCGAGCTGGAACCGGTCCAGGTTGTTCAGCACCATCATGTCGAACGGAGTCGTCGTGGTGCCCTCCTCCTTGTAACCGCGGACATGCAGGTTGTCGTGGTTGCGCCGGCGATAGGTCAGCCGATGGACCAGCCCCGGATAACCGTGGAAGGCGAACAGGATCGGCGCGTCGCGCGTGAACAGCACTTCAAAATCCTCGTCGGAAAGCCCGTGCGGATGTTCCGATTGCGGCTGCAGCGCCATCAGATCGACGACATTGACGACGCGGATGCGGATGTCCGGAACGTAGCCGCGCAACAACATCACCGCCGCGAGCGTCTCCACGGTCGGCGCATCGCCGGCGCAAGCCATCACGATGTCGGGCGTGCCGTCCTCGTTGCCAGCCCATGCCCAGATGCCGGCGCCCGCGGCGCAGTGCCGGACCGCCGAATCGACGTCCAGCCATTGCCAGTCCGGCTGCTTGCCCGCGATGATGACGTTGACGCAGTTGCGGCCACGCAGGCAGCGATCCGCCACGGCCAGCAGACAGTTCGCGTCGGGCGGCAGGTAGATCCGCACGACATCGGATTTCTTGTTCGCGACATGATCCATGAAGCCGGGATCCTGGTGCGAGAAACCATTGTGGTCCTGGTGCCACACGTGCGACGTCAGCAGATAGTTGAGCGAGGCGATCGGAACGCGCCACGGAATTCCACGGGTGACCTTCAGCCACTTCGCATGCTGGTTGAACATCGAATCGATGATGTGGATAAACGCTTCGTAGCACG
>JBBQHA010000155.1:0-7078 GCA_038323475.1 Lysobacterales bacterium | reverse complement strand
TGTCGGCCGGGGAACTCGCGGCCGCGATCGGAAGGCCCGATCTGGTCCTGATCGATGCGCGCTTCGGGATGGGCGATACCGCGCAGGGCGAGCGCGACTACGCCCTCGCGCATTTGCCCGGTGCGGTGTACGCGCACCTGGATCGCGACCTGTCGGACCACGGACGCCTCGGGCATGGCCGCCACCCGTTGCCCGATGCGAAGGATTTCTGCGCGCGACTCGGCGCGTGGGGCATCACGCCAGCGCACCAGGTCGTCGTGTACGACGCGCGCGATGGTGCGATGGCCGCAGCGCGTGCGTGGTTCCTGCTACGCCTGCTCGGCCACCAGCGCGTCGCGGTACTCGATGGCGGTTACGCGTACTGGTCGCAGCTTGGCCTGCCGTTGAGCGCCGATGCCGTGCAGCCCATGCGGACGGTTTATGCAGCCAACTACAACGCCGGACTGCTCGCCGGTGCCGATGAATTGATGGATCCGGCGGCGGCCGATGCGCCGCTGCTGATCGACGCGCGTGCAGCCGAACGTTTTCGCGGCGAGGTCGAACCGCTCGACAGCAAGGCCGGTCACGTGCCCGGCGCGCTCAATCGTCCGTTCGCGCAGAACCTGCAGGGCGATGGACGCTTCCGTCCCGTCGCCCAACTCGCCCACGCATTCCGCGCGCTGCTCGACGGCCAGGCGCCGGATCGCGTCGTCCTGATGTGCGGCTCCGGTGTCACCGCATGCCACAACCTGCTCGCGATGGAACACGCCGGCCTGCACGGCGCGCGGCTGTATGCGGAGTCATGGAGCGGGTGGATCGGCGATCCCGTGCGGTCGGTCGCGACCGGAGCGGCCTGACCGTTTCCCGGATTGAAGCAATCGAATGGCCGCTGGCGGCCCATTCCGCGGAAAACCCGGGGCATCCAGGAATTGCCTCGAAACCAGTTGGATTTCAGCGCTTTCTTGGACGGTTGAGCTTCAAAGACGCACCTGGTTATTCAACGTAACAGGTCAAGAGCGGCGCCGGCAGCGGCTCATGCCGATGATCGCGGCGAGACGGGTTTTCGAGCATCAGCCGCGCACAATGCGGCCCACGTCAAGGTTCATTTCTGCGCGATCGGCCAGACTGATCGCCAACCACCATCCTGTCGGTACGCGATTTTGCTCTAGAATTCCCGGGACACATGTCGAGGCAGAGCCAGTGAATCAAGGCGGCATCATCCTGTGCGTGGACGACGATTCCACGGTCCTGAGCGCGCTGCGCAGCGTGCTTTCGAAGCATTTCGGATCGGAAGTGGAAGTGGAGTTCGCCGAAAGCGGCGCGGAGGCGCTGGAGATCGTCGCCGACCTGCGCGCGCAGGGGAAGGAAGTGGGCCTGATCATTTCCGACTTCATGATGCCCGGGCTGCGCGGCGACGAACTGCTGGTCCGGCTGCACGAGGAGAGCCCGAACACGGTCAAGATCCTGCTCACCGGCCAAAGCGACCTGAGCGGCGTCAAGCGGGCGATCAACGACGCCAATCTGTACCGGTTCCTGGAAAAGCCCTTCATCAACGACGACATCATCCTGACCATCCGCGGCGCGATCCGCTCCTATTTCCAGGAGCGCGATCTGATCCGGCAGAACGAAGAACTCAAGCGGATGAACGCCGAGCTCGAGAGCACCGTGCAGGCGCGGACGCAGGAGCTGCTGGAAAAGAACCGCGAGCTCGAGGTGCTTTCCGTCACCGATCGGCTGACCGGCCTGTTCAACCGGCGCAAGCTCGACCAGATCCTGGAAGAGGAACTGATCCGCAGCCGGCGCTATGCCATCAATTTCTCGGTCATCATCATCGACATCGACCATTTCAAGCGCGTCAACGACAAGCATGGACACGGTGTGGGGGACAACGTCCTGGAAGCCATGGCGCGGATCATGCGGGAATGCACCCGCGAAGCGGACTCGCTGGCCCGGTTCGGCGGCGAGGAATTCGTGATGGTGTGCCGCCACTCGGGACTGGCAGGATGCGTGGACACCGCGGAAAAACTTCGCGAAGCGATCGCCGCCCATGACTTTCCGGGAGTCGGCCATCTCACCGCGAGCTTCGGTGCGGCGACCTGTCGGGAGAACGATGACGCGGTCACCCTGCTGGCACGGGCCGACACCGCGCTGTACCAGGCAAAAGCGGCTGGCCGCAATTGCGTGGAGTCGGCCTGATGCATGACGGGTCCACCAGTCTTGCCGAACACGGGCTCGCCAGGCGTATCGCCGCGCTTGAAGCCGAACTGGCCTACCGCCAGCGCGGCGAAGAACTGCAACGCGCCCTGTACGAGATCGCCGCGCTGTCCGCGGCCGACAGCCCGGAACACGAGCATTACGCGCGCATGCACGAGATCGTCAGCCGGTTGATGGACGCGCGCAACTTCATCATCGCCACCTACGATGCCGGGCAGCAGCTGATCCGCCAGGAATACCTGGTCGACGAAGACCCGAACGAAGTGAAGGAAACCTTTCCTTACGGCGAAGGGATCTCTTCGCTGGTGATCCGCAGCCGCAAGCCCTGGTTGCTCGACGACGCGAAGTTCCGCGAGCTGGTCGACAGCGGCGAGATCCGTGCGCCGCGCGGCACGATCGATTTCAACAGCTGGATGGGCACGCCGCTGATCGCCCAGGACTCGGTGTACGGACTGATCATCGTGCAGAGCTACAGTGCGGACGTCAGCTACACGCAAGCCGACCTCGACCTGCTCACCTACGTCGCCAGCCACGTCGCCACGCTGATCGCGCGCTGGCAGTCGAACAAGGCGCTGAAAGAGGCGAACGCGGAGCTGGCCCGATCGGCCGAGACCCTGCGCCTGGTCGGCGACATCGGCAAGGACCTGACCGCCAGCCTGGACGTGCTGTCGATCTGTCGCACCCTGGAAAAACACTGCGCGGCGCTGTTGCCGATGGATGCGTTCGGCGTGGCCTTGATCTCGCCCGCCGGCGATTCGCTCGACTATGTCCACTACATCGAGGACGGCGTCGTCGACACCGCCACGTCCTACCCGCTCGACCATCCGACCTCGCTGGCTGTGCTCACCTTGCGCGAAGACCGCGAGCTGACGCTGTTCAACGAAACCCAGCTGCACGACGCGCCGACCGGCACCAACATCACCGCGAGCGCGCCGATCCTGTCGGCGGTATTTCGTCCCTTGATCGCCAATGGCCGGCGCATCGGCGTGGTGACGGTGCAAAGCCATTCCGCCGATGCCTATCACGAGCGCGACCTTGAGGTGTTCCGTTCGGCCGTGGCCTACGCCGCGATCGCGCTGGCCAATGCCGACGCTTTCGCGGCCGCGGAGAAGGCGCGCCGCGAAGCCGCGCAGGCGCTGGTCGAATTGCACCAGGCCGAAGCGCACCTGGTGCACTCGGAAAAGATGGCTTCCCTGGGCCAGTTGATCGCCGGCGTGGCCCACGAGATCAACACGCCGATCGGCGCGATCAAGTCCAGCGGCAAGAATATCTCCGACTCGATCGGCAGTTCCCTGCTCGGCCTGCCGAAGCTGCTGACGGAACTCGACGACGCGCATCGCCAGCATTTCAGCGACCTGATCGCCCGCGCGAGCGCGCCCAGGCCCGTGCTCAGCACGCGCGAGGAGCGGGTCATCGTGCGCCAGGTCACCGAGCGGCTGGAAGCGCTCGGCATCGACCAGGCGAGGCATCGCGCCGGCTTGCTGGTCCAACTGCAATCGCACGAGACCCTGGACGACGTACTGCCGTTGCTGCGGCATCCCTCGCACCAGCTGATCCTCGAGACTGCATACGGCATCGCGACCATCACCACCAACGCCGACAACATCAACACCGCGGTCGACCGCGTGGCGAAGATCATCTTTGCGCTCAAGTCGTTCTCGCGCTTCGGCGGCGCGCAGGTCTGGGTCAAGTCCGATTTGCGCGAAGGCATAGAGACGGTCCTGACGATCTATCAGAACCAGATCAAGCAGGGCATCGAGCTGGTCAGGCAATTCGAAGACCTGCCGCTCGTGCACTGCCTGCCGGACGAGATCAACCAGGTGTGGACCAACCTCATCCACAACGCGCTGCAGGCGATGGGCCGCACTGGCACCCTGACGATCGGGTTGCGCCAGCAGGACGGCAACGCCCTGGTCTCGATCGGCGATACCGGCTGCGGGATTCCGCCTGAATTGCGCGGACGGATTTTCGATCCGTTCTTCACGACCAAGCCGGCCGGCGAAGGCACCGGCCTGGGCCTGGACATCGTCCGCAAGATCGTCGAGAAACATGGCGGTCGCATCGCCGTCGACAGCGAAGTCGGCCGCGGCAGCACGTTCACCTTCAGTCTGCCCATTGCAGGTGTGGCAGGCGTTGCCAACGCAGGAGTCACATGATGGAAAGGGGAGTGTTGCTCTGCGTCGACGACGAGGTCATCGTCCTGACCGCCCTCAAGGATCAGCTGCGTCGCGCCTACGGCAGCGATTATGTGGTCGAGGTGGCCGAGAGCGCCGAGGAAGCGCTGGAGTTGCTCGACGAGTTGTCCGAGCAGGGACACACCGTCCTGGTCATCGTGTCGGACTGGTTGATGCCCGGCATGAAAGGCGACGAGTTCCTGGTCCAGGCGCACCAGCGCTTCCCGACCGTCGTCAAGATCATGCTCTCGGGGCATGCGGAACAATCGGCGGTGGACCGCGTACGCCGCGAAGCCGGCCTGCACGAGTTCCTGTCCAAACCATGGAACGCTGCGGAGCTGGTCGAATCGATCAATCTGGGTCTTCGCGGCAGCGTAGTGGGTAGCTAGTCGACGGCGTTGCTGCAAGCGATGCGCAGAAGGCTTGCCAACGCCCCGGTTGGCTCGGAACACGCGCTGGTGTCCGCCGCGATCTTGGCTTCGGTGAAAGACGACTGTCGACTGCGAGATGCCGCAAGCGTCCGCTTCGCATCGGAAGCGGACGCTGAGTTGAAGTAGCAGGCTGACACTCCCTCAAGCTGCCGACACACTGCCGCCATGCGTAATCGTCCCTCCAGCATCGATGGACTCGCTGCCAGCACGCTGCAATTGCCGCCGGGGGCGTGGCCGACGGTGCTGGATTGCCTGTGCGAGCGGTTCCCGGCGGTAACGCGCTTGCAATGGCTGGAGCGAATGGCGCGGGGCCGGGTCGTGGACGGCGATGGACGATGGTTGACGCTGGAAACGCCATATCGGGTCGGCCTCGAAGTTCACTACTACCGCGAGGTTTCCGGCGAAGCGCCGATCCCGTTCCATGAAGCTGTCCTGCATGCCGATGCCGATTTGCTGGTGGCGGACAAGCCGCATTTCCTGCCGGTCATGCCCGCAGGCGCGCATGTCCACGAAACCCTGCTGGGGCGGTTGATCCGCCGAACCGGAAACCATTCGCTGGCGCCGCTGCACCGGATCGATCGCGACACCGCAGGATTGGTGTTGTTCTCGAACAACCCGCACAGCCGCGCGAGTTACCAGGCGCTGTTTCGCGAGCGACGGATCGAAAAGAGCTACGAGGCGATCGCACCGGCGTTGCCGGATGTCGAATTTCCAGCCGCCCGCACCAGCCGAATGGTCGCCGGTGAACCGTTTTTCCGCATGCAGGAGATCGAAGGGCCGGCGAACAGCGAAACCCGGATCGACGTCGTCGCACGCGGCGATGCGTATTGGCGTTATGCATTGACGCCGGTCACCGGCCGCAAGCACCAGTTGCGTGTGCACATGGCCGCGCTGGGAGCGCCGATCTCCAACGATGCGATGTATCCGTCGCTGTTCCACCGCGCGGCGGGCGATTTCTCGGCGCCATTGCAATTGCTGGCCAAGCGGCTGTCGTTCATCGATCCGCTCACAGGCATCGAGCGCAGGTTCTCCAGCAATTTCCTGCTCCAGGCCTGATGGCAGCGACGCAATCGGGCAGCAACATGCTGCCTGTTGCGTTATCCGCTATCCGCCGATGCGTTGGTGCTCGGAAAGCCGGATCACTGCATGCATGGATGCATTCTTGGCAGGTGGTACGAATTGCCGACTCAATCGTGGCCAAGTCGATGTGGAAGTGGCCGACCACGAGGCAGCGCACAGCGGCTGAGCGCCGTTTGGATTTTTCTGAGCGCTTAAGGCGCATGCCTGCTTGGGGTCGTGAGCGGACACTTCAGGACGACGATCGGACGACTTCCGCATCCGCTTCCGGGCCAGTAGCAGACGTTTGCTTGCGCTGTTTTCAGATCAATGGACGGAGTGGGGTTGGACCACGATAACGACCTTTCCGCGAGCGTGACCTGCCTCGAGGTAACGCAATGCAGCCGGCGTCTCCTGTAATGGCAACGTCTGATCGATGACTGGTTTGATTGCCCCGGTTTCGAGCAGATTTTTCAGCAGCGCGAGATCAAGAGCGTTCGGCTTGGACAGGAATCGGCGCAAGTCGTGCCGGACGAATGGCGACAACACGAGCGGCCAAACCAAGCGAACCAGCAATCGCAGTCCCTTCGCCCCGGAGCCGCTGTTGAGCACAAGCGTGCCGGTAGGAGTGAGCGCTCGCCGGCAATCGGACACGGTCCGGTTCTCCACGTTGTCGAAAACAAGGTCGTATTTCATGCCCGATTGAGCAAAATCGTCGTGCGTGTAGTCGACCACATGATCCGCGCCGAGCGATCGGAGCAACTCGACATTTGGTGTGCTGCATACGCCAGTAACATTCGCACCAAATGCCTTGGCAATCTGGACCGCAAACGTACCGATGCCGCCAGCAGCGCCGTTGATCAGCACCGTCCGACCCGGCTTGAGTGAATCGGCAATGCGCAGCCCATGCAGCGCGGCAAGCGCCGACGTCGGTACGGCGGCGGCCTGTACGAACGTCAAGTTGCTCGGCTTGAGCGCCAGTTGGGACTCCGAAGCCGAGGCGTACTCGGCGCAGGTCCCATGGCTCACGCCGAATATTTCGTCGCCCTCGCGAAAGCCGGTGACGCCGTTGCCAACAGCCTCGACCACGCCTGCGAAATCGAAGCCAGGCACGCCCGGTTTTGGGCGGAACAGGCCGGTCGCCAGCCGCATGGGCAGCGGCGACCCGCGCACGCCAAAGCAATCGCCAATGTGGACTGCCGCGGCGTGCACGCGCACGAGTAC
>JBBQHA010000154.1:0-7530 GCA_038323475.1 Lysobacterales bacterium | reverse complement strand
GGGGCGGCGCTTGCGCTCCTTGCTGGTGACGTCGGTGACGTGCAACGCGCCGTGCGCGGCCTTGACCAGGCGCTCGCGCGCGGCCTCGGCGGTCTTGCCGTCGGTGATCGTGAACTGCTCGAACTTGTGGCCGTCGAGTTTCACCAGGCGGGCGCTGAATGGCTGCGATGCATGCGCCATGTCGGCGTCCATCGACCAGTATTCGCGCGCGATGAAGGCCTCGATCGCTTCCTCGCGCTCGACGATCATGCGCAGCGCGGGCGACTGCACGCGGCCGGCGGACAGCCCGGTCTGCACCTTGCGCCACAGCACCGGCGAGAGGTTGAAGCCGACCAGGAAGTCCAGCGCGCGGCGCGCCTGCTGGGCGTTGACCAGGTCGATCGCGATCGGGCGCGGGTGCGCGACGGCTTCCTTGATCGCGCGCGGGGTGATTTCGGTGAACACCACCCGATGCAGGGCGCGATCCTTCAGCAAGCCGCGCTCGCGCAGGATCTCGGCGATATGCCAGCTGATGGCCTCGCCCTCGCGGTCCGGGTCGGTCGCCAGGTACAGGGCTTCGGCGGACTTGGCTGCCTTGGCGATCGCCTCGACGTGCTTCTCGTTCTTGTCGATCGTCTCGTAGCGCATCGCGAACCCGTTGCCGGTATCGACCGCGCCTTCCTTCGGCACCAGGTCGCGGACGTGGCCGTACGAGGCGAGGACCGTGAAGTCCTTGCCGAGGTACTTGTTGATCGTCTTGGCCTTCGCAGGCGATTCGACGATGAGCAGGTTTTTCGCCATGCCGCGTACAACTCCGTGCTGCAATCCAGGGGTGCCAAACGACCAAAACCCGCGCAAAACGCGGGTCGGCCCGATAAATCAAGCCGGACATTAAGGCACCACGGCGGGCGGCACTGTCAAGCGAGGGCGCCCCGGGCAGGCGTTTGGAGACGGCCGGCGAGCGGTCCGCCGCTAGCGGCAGAAGCTTGGCAGGTACTCGAAATCCACGGTCGAACCAGCGCGGGAATTGCAGCTCCACGCGACCTTGTCGCCGTCCGGATGAGGCAAAAAAACGATCTTCCTGCCTGCGATGCGCACATCGGCCCGGTTGCCGTAGGTCGCGGTGATCGTGCCGTTCGCGATGGCGACGCTGCTGACGAACCTGCCGGAAATGGCGCCAGGTTCAGCCACGCCGGCCTGCCGGTTGTCCGTAGGAAAGGTGTGATTGCTCGCGTACCCGGCGGCAATCACAGGTCTCAGGCTGTCTGCCAGCGAGGCGCCTTCGGACACTTGCCCACGAAGCCAGTGCTCCTGGGTGATCCTGTGGAAGATCCGCAGGGGAATGCTGACGAGGATCAGCAGCAGGACGACCGTCGTCATCCGGCATCCGGATTTCCGGCCTGGCCCACTCCGCAGCGTAGCAGCGGAATCCTCGCGATCCATCCCGTCTCCCTGCCTTTGCGATGCTCCTACCGGCAGAGGGCCGGGCGGTCCTTGATGGCAATCGTGGTGCCGGCAGCCGAATCGCAGGTCCACGCAAGCGTGGAGCCGGCGGGATGCGGCATGAAAACCAGCCGCTTGCCGGCGATCGTTGCGTCGGACCTGTTGCCATACACCGCGACCACGTTTCCGCGCGCAACCGTCAGGCTGACGACGTAGAAGCCCGTGATCGAGCGTGCTTGGGCGATTCCGGCTTCCGAATTGTCTAGCGGAAACGCCTGATGTTTCTCGTAGAACGTGGCGATGGCGGTCTTAGCGTCGTCTGCCAGGGCCACGCCTTCCGACACTTGGGCGCGGACGGTGTAGTCGCTTCGTAGAGGCAGAAGAACGACCACGGCGGCTGAGAGAACGACCAAGACCGCAACCACAATCCGCCAACCAGACGGCCGACGCGGTTTGCGCCCGGGCTCATCCGCGGGAATTTCCTGATCCATCATGCCCCCTGGCAGTTGCGGACATCCTACTGGCGACAGGGGCTGGGACGCAGCTTGTTTTCGACCGTGGTTCCAGCTGCGGAATTGCAGCTCCATTGGATAGAGCCAGCTTCCGCATGCGGAGAGAACCCTAACTTCTGGCCGTCGATGCGCGCATCGGCCTTGTTGCCAAAGGTCACCGTGATTGTGCCGTCCGCCACCGCGACACTGCTGACGTATTTGCCGTGGATGGCGGTGGGCTCTGGCAAGCCCGCTTGCCGGTTGTCCGATGGAAACGCATGGTTCCTGGCGAAGTAGTCGGCGACTGCGGCCTTGCTACCGTCCGCAAGTTCCGCGCCCACCGAGCCTTGCGGGCGGATTCTCTTATCCAGATATGCGGTGCGGGCAACGAAACCCACCCAGAACACGGGAATCATCACGACGAAGAACATGAGCGAGCGCGAAGACAGACCTGGCTCCCGCGCGGGAATCTCCGCAGGAACTGCGGGTTCCATCAAACAGGAGCCTTTGGCGCCGCGCATTTTCCCGCATTGCCGGCCAGAAGCCTCAATGCAGCGGTTCCGGCTCGTCCTCAAACATCTGGTTTTCCATCCAGGCGTAGGCGGCTTCGGCGCCGGGCTGGTTGAACAGCACCATCAGCACGACCCACTTGAGGTCGTCGAGGTCGATTTCTTCCTGGTCCAGCGCCATCACGCGGTCGAGCACGAGCTCGCGCTGGGCGGCGTCGAGGATGCCCTGCTGTTCAAGGAACATCAGGAATCCGAGGGTTTCGCGGTCCAGCTTGCTCAGTTCCTGTTCGACGTACAGGCGCACTGGTGCATTGCTGTCGCGCGGCGCGGACGTGGCCGGGCGCTGGCGCGACAATTCGTCGAGCCAATCGAAGGCCTTGTTGATCTCGGTGGGGGCGAAACCGGCCTGGAGCAGGCCATTCTGCAGCGAGTCGCGGTCTCTGACCGCGTCTGGGTCTTCGTAGAAATAGTGTTCGAACAGGTACAGCAGCACATCCAGGATGGTTTCTTTCATTCCTCTCCGCCTGCGCCGTGGCGCGGTGGGTGCGTCAGGTGTTGCGTGACATCTTCCTGGCATACCGTCCGTGTTCGGAGGCGACCAGACCGTGCAACTCCATGAGGAGCAGCATGGAGGACAGTTCCGCGACCGTCAATCCCGTGCGCTGGGCGAGGGCGTCGATGCCGACCGGGTCGTGGCCGAGCGCGGCCAGCAACTTGCGCTGTTCCGGGTCCAGCACGGGCCCGGATCCGTTGACCGCGGCGACGGCCGCGTCCGCGAGGTCCGGTTCGTTCAGCCGTGCGCGCAATGCGTCGGCGAGTTCGGTCGCGACCGGCGCCAGCGCCTCGATGACTTCGCGGGCGTCCTCGACCAGTGCCGCGCCCTGCCGGATCAGCCGATGGCAGCCGCGCGCGAGCGGATTGTGGATCGAGCCCGGCACCGCGAACACCTCGCGCCCGGCTTCCGCAGCCAGCCGCGCGGTGATCAGCGCGCCGCTGCGCTCGGCGGCTTCGATCACCAATGTGCCGAGGCTCAGCCCCGCAAGGATGCGATTGCGACGTGGGAAAAACTCCGGGCGCGCTTCGGTACCTGGCAGGAATTCGCTGACGATCGCGCCGCTGGCGCGGATCCGCGCGGCGAGTCCGGCGTGCCTGCGCGGATAGGCCACATCCGTGCCGGTGCCGACCACGGCGATGGTCGGCGCATTCGCTTCGAGCGCGGCCAGGTGCGCCGCCGCGTCCACGCCTTCGGCCATGCCGCTGGTGATGGTAAGGCCTGCTGCTAGCAGCGCGCGCGCGAAATCGCGGGCATTGCCGATGCCGCCGGCGGTCGCGTTGCGGCTGCCGACGATGGCGACCTGGGGATTCCACAGCAGGTTGGCATCGCCTTCGACGAACAGAGCCGGGGGCGGACTCGGGACGCGCCGCAGCAGGGCCGGATAGTCCGGATCGTCCCAGCCGACCAGGTGGTGAGCCGGCAGGTCGAGCCAGGCGCAATCGGCGGCGTGGCTGGCGGAGTCGGTCGTGCGCAGCGCGGACAAGGCATCGTCTTTTGCGCCGGCGGCGCGCCATTCGGCATGTGGTCGGGCCAGTGCGGCGGCCGCGGAGCCATGCGCCTCGGCCATCCGGCGGAGCGCATATGCGGCAACGCCCGCGCGTAGCAATCGAAGCCAGGCGCGGGCGTTGTCGTTGTTGCTGGAACTGGTGGTCATGGCTGGCAGCGCATCCTGCGCCACCGTCACGTGGTCAGCGGGTGGCGTCCGGGTGCTTAAGGACGTCGCCGACCTGGATCGGCTTGAACCCATCCATCAGCAGGCCATAGCTCATGCGGTTGAATGCGCGGAACACCATCACGTGCCCTTCGTATTCATCGGCCAGCTTGACGCGGTCGTTGTCCGCGGCGAGGGCGTTCGTGTGGCGAACGGTATCGACCTTGTTGGTGCCGATGCGCCAGATCGAGAACACGGTGCCGACATCGATGTCGTCGACAGTGCCGCCGGACAGGGCGATCACTTCGTGGGTGCCCGCAACCTGGATGTTGTCCGGCACGCCGATCACGCGGAACTTGGTGTACTCGGACGTGACCGCCTGGCGCTTCGGCGGATGCGGGAAGAACTGCAGGTCGAACGGCTGATCCTCGACAGGCATCAGGCGATCACCCTCGCGCACTTCCACGCCTTGGCCGAGAAGCAGCAGGGTCGTGGTCTCGATGCCATGGCCCTGTGCACGGGTCACCTGCGCGATCGAGACTTCCTTCATCTCCGTACCCAGGTATTCCGGCTGGTCCTTCGTGCCGAACGACACGTCCTTCCAGTAGTGATCCTGGTTCCTGCCGTTGAGCCTGCTGCCGCGGTAGTCGAGTTCGTCGCTACGCAGCATGAACTCGCCGGAGCCGCGGTGCGAACGACCAAAGCGCATGGTCGGCCGCATGATCGCGAACATGTCGCCGGGTTGTGCGTTCGGAATTCCGCGCGCATACGCCAGCTGGCCGCTCACGGTCCGCAACTGGTCTTCCTCAAGGCCGACGATATACGGCAACTGCGTGTACGTATCGACCACGCGGATCTTCTTGAGGAAGTCCTCGATATCGGACAACGGGATCGTGTTGATCGCCGGGCCGGTTGCAGGACCACGGCTGAGCTCGATCCTGGGCTCACCGTTTAGGTAGGCCAGGTTGAGCACGTCACCCGGATAGATCAGATGCGGATTCCGCACCTGCGGGTTGGCCTGCCAGATTTCCGGCCATAGCCACGGCTGCTTCAAGAAGCGGGCCGAAATATCCCATAACGTATCGCCCCTGCGGACGACGTAGGAATTCGGATGGTCACCGCGCAGCTCCGCCGCAACGGCGTAGGTGGCGAGGCTCAACAACAAGGCGCTCACGAGCGCAAGCATTCGATTAAACATGGCGGCTATCTACCTGATTTCCCCGGGCAGGTTGCCCGCATATAGACCATTTTCCGAAGCCAATTGCAAGCCTCGGGGCTACAATGGGGTTTCGCGACTTGCGCACTCCCCTTGCAGCCCCATCTTACGCCCATGGCCAAACTTAGCATCCTCGAATTCCCGGACCCCCGCCTGCGCACCGTTGCCAAGCCCGTGGCAGAGGTGGACGACGCCATGCGCGGCCTGATCGACGACATGTTCGAAACCATGTACGCCGCGCCCGGCATTGGACTGGCCGCGAGCCAGGTCGACGTGCACAAGCGCTTGCTGGTGCTGGACGTGTCGGAACACAGCGACGCGCCGATGGTGTTCATCAACCCGGAAATCCTTTCCAGCGAAGGCGAACAGATCTACCAGGAAGGCTGCCTGTCGGTGCCCGGCATCTATGCCGACGTCCATCGCGCCGAACACATCCGGGTGCGCGCGCTCGATCGCAACGGCAACCCTTTCGAGTGCGATGCGCACGGCGTGCTCGCGGTCTGCATCCAGCACGAAATGGACCATCTGGCGGGCAAGCTGTTCGTGGACTACCTCTCGCCGCTCAAGCGCGACATGGTGAAGAAAAAGCTCGCCAAGGCGCGTCGTGAAGCTGCCGCGGAAGCTGCGGAAAAGCCTGCCGGACGCGTGAAATCGGCATGACCGACCGATTGCGGATCGTGTTCGCCGGCACCCCCGAATTCGCCCTGCCCAGCCTGCGCGCCGCCGCGCGCCTGGGCGAGGTCGTCGCTGTCTATACCCAGCCCGATCGCCCGGCAGGTCGCGGCCGCCAACTCGCGCCCTCGCCGGTCAAGCAGGCCGCACTCAACAATGGTTGGCCGGTGCGCCAGCCAACCACCCTGAAAACCATCGAGGCGCGTCGCGCGCTGGCTGCGCTCGAACCCGACCTGCTGGTCGTGGTCGCCTATGGCCTGATCCTGCCGCCGAAGGTCCTCGCAATCCCGCGCCATGGCTGCTGGAACGTGCATGCGTCCCTGCTGCCGCGCTGGCGCGGCGCCGCCCCGATCCAGCGCGCGATCGAAGCCGGCGACGCGCAGACCGGTGTCTGCCTGATGCAGATGGCAGAAGGCCTGGACACCGGCCCGGTGCTGCTGTCGCAAGCCACGCTGATCGATCCGTACGACACCGCCGGCAGCCTGCATAACCGGCTCGCGGAACTCGGCGCGGAAGTGCTGGCCGACGGGCTGACCCTGCTGCGCGCGGGAATGCGTCCGGTCGCGCGCCCGCAAGCCGCGGATGGCGTCACCTATGCGCACAAGCTCGACAAGGCCGAGGCGCGGCTGGACTGGAATCAGCCGGCCGCCGTGCTCGAACGCAAGGTGCGCGCGTTCACGCCATGGCCGGTCGCCGAAGCGGTGGTCAACGGCGAGCGCCTGCGCATCCATGAAGCGCATGCCCGCGATGTCGAACACGCCGCCGCCGCGGGCAGCGTGCTGGCGATGTCGCGCGAAGGCCTGGACATCGCCTGCGCGGCTGGCGCGCTGCGGTTGAGCATCGTCCAGCGCGAAGGCGGGCGCGCGATGCCGATCGCCGATTACCTCAATGCACGGTTGTCGCTGCGCCCATGAAGACCTCGCGTCCGGAACGCAGCACCACACGCCCCGCCGACGTCCCGACGGGTGCGGCCGCGCGCGCTGCCGCCGCCCGCGCCATCGACGCGGTGCTGCACGACGGGCGCTCGCTCAAGGCGGTGCTCGCCGAATCGCTGGCTGGCATCCCCGACGTGCGCGATCGCGCCCTCGTCGAAGCGATCTGCTTTCATGCGCTGCGTCATCTGCGGCGTTACCGGCATGCGTTGTCGCAATGGATGGACAAGCCGCTGCCGGCGCGCGAGCACGTCGTCGAAGCGCTGTTGCTGGCAGGTTTGGCGCAGCTCGATGCGCTCGCATTGCCCGCGCACGCGGCGGTATCGGCCACCGCCGAAGCCGCGCGTGCGCTGCGGCGACCGGCCTTCGTCGGCCTCGTCAATGCGCTGCTGCGACGCGCCTCGCGCGAGCCGTGGCCGGTCAGCGACCAGGCCGCGATCACCTACTCGTACCCCGACTGGCTGGCCGCGCGCCTGCGCATCGACTGGCCGGACGATTTCGAAGAACTGCTCGCGGCTGGCAACCGGATCGCGCCGTTGTGGTTGCGCGTCAATGCGCGTTTGACCGACCGCGCAGCCTATG
>JBBQHA010000153.1:0-7627 GCA_038323475.1 Lysobacterales bacterium | reverse complement strand
CGCCGCGACCCGATCACCAAGACCACCCCGATCATCATGATCAGCGGCAACGAACTGGCGACCGAACAGTTCTACGCGCAACGCATCGGCGCGGACGACTTCATGAAGAAGCCGTTCTCGCGCAGCGAAGTGTTCGCGCGGATCGAGAAACTCCTCGACGAGGAGAAGGTGTTGCGCAGGCATGTCGCGGCACCTGCCGCTGGCGCATCCGCGAATGCCGCGCCCGCTGCGACGCCCGCCGCTGCCGTTGCCACGCCGTCCGCGTCGACCGCCGTTCCGCTCAACGCTCCCGCCGCGACCCCGCCCGTTGCGCCAGCACCAGCCGCTGTCCCGGCGACGACGGCGCCTGCGGTTGCCGTCACGCCGGCACCGGTTGCCGCGGCGCCCGATGCCGATGCGCCAGCGGCTCCTGATCCGGTTCCCGCCGCCCCGGTCCCCACGCCTGCAACCATCGTCATGCCGGGCGCAGCGCCCACCACGACCGTGGTGATCGCGGCGCCGACAACGCCAACGATCGCGCCGCCTGCCGCTCCCGTGCAGACGGCTGTTGCGGCCACGGTGACGCCGTTGGTTACGGTCAGCGTCGCGCCCCCGGCAGCGCCTGCCGCCACAGCACCGGCGCAGCAGCCCACGACGCACTGATCCGCGCGCTTCGCACGGCCCGCGCGGGCGCACTTCGTACAACCACGGGAGCGTCCGCGATGCCCGGCCCTGCAATGGATACCGTCAGCACCGTCATTCCGTGCCTGCGCTACCGCAATGCGCTGGCGATGATCGACTGGCTGTGCGAGGCATTCGGTTTCGTGAAGCACGCCGTCTACGCCGACGGCGACACCGTCCACCACGCGCAACTCACGTTCGGCAACGGCATGATCATGCTCGGCTCGGCGGACAACGCGAGCACGTGGGGCGAGCGCATCGTGCAGCCCGAAGCGATCGGCGGCCGCGAAACCCAGAGCCCCTGCGTGATCGTCGCCGATGCCGATGCGCACTACGCGCAGGCAAAGGCAGCGGGTGCTGAAATCGTGGATGAGATCGCCAGCCCCGACTACGGCGGCCGCGGTTATTCGTGCCGCGATCCCGAAGGTCACCTGTGGTATTTCGGCAGCTACGATCCGTGGAAGGGCTGATCGCGCGAGCATCGACAAGCGGGGGCGCCGGCATGATTGACCTGCCCCGCGGCGCGCCAAAGCATCGTGCAGGCATCCGCGTCGGCATCGGCGGCTGGGTCTACGCGCCATGGCGCGACAACTAGGGCTCGTGCAGAAGCGCGAGCTGGAGTACGCCAGCGGCCACGTGACCGCGATCGAGGTCAACGCAACCTGGTACGGCGCGCAGAAGCCAGCGACCTACGCGCGCTGGCGCGACGAGACGCCCGACGGTTTCATGTTCTCGGCGAAAGCGCCGCAACGCATCACCATGTCGCGCACACTCGCGAAGACGGGCGGCGCGATCGACGATTTCCTCGGCGGGATTGCGCAACTCGGGTCCAAGCTCGGCCCGATCGTCTGGCAGTTCGACAAGGAACTGCGGATCGATCGCGACACGTTCGTCGCATTCCTGGAATTGCTGCCCGACGAAGTCGAAGGTCGGCGACTGCGCCACGTCCTCGACGTGCGCGACCCGGCATTCGTCGATGCGGACCACATCGCCCTTGCCCGCCAGCACGGCATGGCGACCGTGTTCACCGACTCGCCCGAATACCCATCCTTCGCCGACATCACCGCCGATTTCGTCTATGCGCGGCTGATGCGTTCGCGAACGGAGATCACGAAAGGTTATCCGGACGACGAACTCGACGCCTGGTGCCGTCGCGCGACAGCATGGGCGCAAGGCGGCGATCCCGCCAATCTCCCGCATCTCGCGGCACCGCACCCGGTCAAGTCCAGGCGCGATGTGTTCGTCTATTTCATCAGCAGCGCGAAGGAGCGCAATCCGGCCGCGGCGATGGCCTTGCTGCGCAAGCTCGGCGCTGGCTGATCGCCGATCATTTCGCGGCGCGCTGGCTCAGCGCCACGCTGCCGAGGATCATCGCGCCGGCGACGCCCATCGTCAGTGTCGGCGGTTCGCCGAGCAGCAACCAGGCCCATGCAACGCCAAACAACGGGACGAGATAGGTCACCGTCACCGCACGCGAAGGGCCGATGCGCGCGATCAACCGGTAATACATGACGAAGGCGAGGCCCGTGCAGAGCACGCCGAGCGCCGCGGCCGCCAGCCATGACTGTTCGGGAACGGCGTGCTGTGGCCACTGCGCGATCGCGAACGGCAGCGTCAGCAGCGCAGCGCAACCGAGCGTCGCCGCCGAAGTCGCGGCCGGCGGCAAGCCGACCAGGTGCCGGCGCACCAGATTCACGCCGATGCCGTAGAGGAAGGCCGCCGTCGCGCCCGCCGCGACCGCCCAGCCGACGCTCGCGCCTGCCGTCTTGCCGCTGGCGAGTACGACCACGCCGATGAAGCCCGAAAGCAGCGCGATCGCGCGCTGGCTGCCTATCTTCTCGCCGAAGAACAGGAAACCGACCAGCGCCGTGAACAGCACTGCCATCGAATTGGAGATCGCACCGATGCCGGCCGGCGCGCGCTGCGCAGCCCATGCGAACAGGACGAACGGGATCGCCGAATTGATCGCACCGATCAGCGCGAGCTTCGGCCACAGTCCTGGCGGGAACGCGGCGCGCTCGCGCCACAGGAACGGCAACAGGATCACGGCGCCGAGCGCGAGCCGGATCTCGACCAGCGGCGTCGCGCCGAAGTCCTTCGCGGCCACCCGCATGAACAGGAACGACGCGCCCCAGATCGCACCGAGCAATCCGAGTTCGAGCGGCGTCTGCCAGGCGCGTTGTTTCGGAGTGGCTGACGGGACAGCGGCGGAAGCGATGGAACTCATGGACGACTCCGGGTCGGAGGGGAACGTTTCGTCCCTATCCAGGATCGAACGACAATCTGACTCTTGCCTTGCGTCAATTCTCCGGTTCCGCCATCGCACCACAAGCGCATACTTTGGCGCCCAGACACAAACCTGATTTGAGGCTCTTCATGACCCTGCGCGCGGATTGGCTCCCGGCCCTGGCGACGTTCGAGGCGGCCGCGCGCCACCAGAACTTCGCGCATGCCGCGGAGGAACTGCACCTCACCGCGAGCGCGGTCAGCCACCATGTGCGCAAGCTCGAAGCCAGGCTCGGCGTCGCCCTGTTCCAGCGCCATGCGCGCGGCGTGGCGCTGACCCGGGAAGGACGCCAACTCGCCGATGCGTCGGGCAGCGCCCTGGCCGACCTGGATGGTGTGTTGCGCGGCCTGCGCAGCCAGCGCGACGACCACGATCTGATCCGCATCACCAGCATGCATTCGTTGACCTACACCTGGCTGACGCCGCGGCTGCATCGCTTCATGGCCGCGTATCCGCACATCCGCATCGGCATCGATACCGAGCTTGCATTGACGCGTTTCGACGATGGCGGGCCCGATCTCGGCATCCGCCATGGCCCCGGCCACTGGGCGGGACTGACCTCGCACCTTCTGATGGACGACCCTCTGTTTCCGGTCGCGGCGCCAGGTTTTCCCGGTCTCGATCGCGTCCACAGCGCGGCGGACATCACCACGCTGCCGCTGATTTCCGACCTCGCGCGACAGGGCTGGCACGACTGGTTCCGTGCCGCCGGCGTGCACGGCGCGCGTTTCCGCGAGGTACTCACCTTCAACGACAGCACCGATGCGCTCAACGCCGCAGCGCATGGACTCGGCGTCACCCTCGCGCGCAAGCGGATCGTCGCGCCCTACATCGATTCCGGCCGCCTGGTTCGCATGCCGGGACCGGTGATGCCGGGGCGCTGGGACTATTACCTCGTCTATCCGGCGCATCGCCGGCTGCGCCCGGCCGCGCAACTGTTCGTCGACTGGTTGCTCGCGCTGCCGAAGGAATAGGCGATCGGAAATCCGGCTTGCCGGTGCGCTGCGGCAGGCGCGAATGCGCACAACCCGCCGGCCTGTCTCAGAACAATGCGAGCAGCACCATCACCAACCCGGCCATCGACGCCGCCCAGATCAGCGTGCGCAGATAGGGAATTCCCGCCGCATAGGCCGGCACGTAAGCGACGCGCGACCACAGGTACAACTGTGCGCCAAGCACGGTATGCGCGTTGGTGCGCTGGCTGATGACAACGGCGAGGACCGCCACCGCAAAGAACCCGAAGGTCTCGAGGAAATTCCTCAGCGCGCGATCCATGCGGGCGGCGACGCCGGTCAGCGGTTTCGGATCGCCGTCGCGAGCGCTTGCGTTCCATCCGAGGCCGCGCTGTTGCGTACTCAGCGTTGCGCCCACGACCAGCTGCGCGAGTCCGAGCACGATGGCCCATGCCAACATCTGCAGTTCGACGCCCATGACGATCTCCCGGCCAGGTGATTGATTTCATCGAGCGCAGGATACGCGAGGCTGGTCACGCTGGGCATGTTGGACCAGGTTCCCCGTCGCCTGTGCAGTCGGCCCTTCGGTGTAGCCGGCGGGCGTTTGGCAGGACGCGCGATCACGCCGATCAAACTGTGGCGCAGGGTTTCGCCGGCGTTGGTGAGGGTTCGCCGCAACGCGAGATCAGTTCGAAAAGTACTGCGGCGGGTTTCCCCTGCCATGCCGGGCGTTCTTCGCCACGCGAGATGCCACTGGCATCTCGCCACATGTGGCTCATCTCCCCTGCCACCGGCGTAGCCGTCGGGCGTTCGCCGCAACGCGAGATGCTGGCTTCGGAGACTCCGCTGACCGGTTTCCCGGCCCGCCAGCGTAGCCGTCGGGCGTTCGCCGCAACGCGATTCGCTGGCTTCGGAGACTCCGCTGACCGGTTTCCCGGCCCGCCGGCATAGCCGTCGGGCGTTCGCCGCAACGCGAGATGCCGCAGGCATCTCGCAAGCTGTTGCGGCTCACCCCATGTAAAAGAAGTTGAGTTTGTTGCCGTCGAGATCGCGGAAATAGCCGGCGTAGAAGCCGTCGCCGCGCGGGCCGGCCGGGCCTTCGTCGGTGGCGCCGAGTTCGAGGGCTTTTGCGTGCAGGCGATCGACCTTGTCGGTGCTGTCGACTGCAAGCGCGACCATCACGCCGTTGCCGACAGTCGCCTTGTTGCCGTCGAAAGGCTTCGTCAAGCCCAATCCCGCTTGCGTCGGTGATGCGGACCACGCGATGAACTGCTCGGTTTCCATGAACCGCGTCCCGCCGATTTCGGCGAGCAATGCATCGTAGAATTTCGCCGCGCGCGGCAGGTCGTTGGTGCCAAGGGTGACGTAACCGATCATCGCAATGCTCCCGGGATTGGTGTGATGTGTACGGATGAAGCGCTGTTGCAGTCCGCGTGCGCTGCGGTCAGGCGCGATCGCGCCGCGGAAATCCGACCATCCGTCCGAGGTCCTCGTCCCACAGCTTGAGCCGCGCGGACTTGAGACTGGACCAGATCGTCAGGGTCGGAGCGGTCTGCAGCTGCGGGCTCGACTCGAAGGCCTCGCGCAAACGGTAGCTCGGGATGCGGCTCGCGAGGTGGTGGATGTGGTGGTAACCGATGTTCGCGGTGAACCAGTGCAGCACGCGCGGCAACTTGTAATAGGAACTGCCGGCGATCGCGGCCTGGTTGGAGTCCCAGTTTTCCTTGCGCGTCCAGTAGGTGTTTTCGAACGTGTGCTGCACATAGAACAGCCACACGCCCAGCGCGCCGGCGATCAGCACGATCGGAAGGTGCACGAGCAGCACGACGTGCCACCCGATCATGTATCCGAGGGTGCCGCCGACCAGCAGCAGCATCAGGTTGTTGAGCAGCACGCTCGCCCATTCCTTCTTCCACGAGAACGGCATGTCGAACGGGAAACGGTGCTTGATCACGAACTGGTACATCGGACCGATGCCGAGCAGGACCGGCGTGCTGCGATACAGGCGGTAGCTGAGACGTCCCAGCCATGTGCGCGCGCGGTATTCGGCGACGGTCAGGGTGTCGATGTCGCCGAGCTCGCGGCGGTCGAGGTTGCCCGAGGTGCCGTGGTGGATCGCGTGGGTCTTCTTCCAGTAGCCGAACGGGAACAGGGTGATCAGGCCCAGGCATGCGCCGACCCACTGGTTGGCGCGCGCGCTGGCGAAGTACGACCCATGCCCGCAATCGTGCTGCGCCATGAACAGGCGCACGTACAGCCCGGCGGCCGGCAGCGCCAGCAGCAGGGTCCAGCCGTAGCCCCAGCTGGAATGCAGGCTCCACGCCATCAAGGTCCACAGCGCGGCAAAGGGCACCAGCGTGTTGACCAGTTGCCACACGGCGCGGCCGAGATGCGGCTTCGCGAATGGCGCGCATAGCTGGCGCAAGTTGACGGTCGCGCTGGATGGGATCGGATCTGGTTCGGTAACGGCGTTCAAGACGAGGCTCCCGTGGACGCCGGCATTTTCCGGCGGGGCAATGGTATTGGCAACAGCCGCTCGCAAGGATGGCAGGCGATGCCGACCATGCGAACCGGACCGCAACCGGCTCACCCACCATTATGCCCCACGATTGTTGCCGTCCATGGGCGGCGGCGCACAGATCGGGCGACAGGTTCATGCAGCGATCGCGCAGCCCGTGCGGCACCGCACGGACATTCGCACTCAACGACGCGAACGTTTTTTCGGGTGGTTGGCCGACAGCGCCGTCCGATACAGCTCGTACAGCGCCTGGACCTTGAGCACATAGGTCTGGGTTTCGGCATACGGCGGAATGCCGTTGTAACGTGCGACCGTGCCGATGCCCGCGTTGTAGGCGGCCGCCGCGAGTTGGCGATCGCCCTTGTAGCGACGGAGCAGTTCACCGAGGTATTTCGCTCCGCCCTGGATCGATTCGGCCGGCGAAAACGGATCCTGGACGCGGTATTGCAGCGTGGTTTGCGGCATCAGCTGCATGATGCCCTGCGCCCCCTTGGGCGACACCGCGTCGGCCTGCATGCCGCTTTCGGCGTGCGCGATCGCCCGCAGCCACGCATCGTCGATGCCGTTCGCGCGCGCGGCCGCATGGAAGATCGCCGAATGGATATCGGGCTGTACCGGACCCAGCGCGCCGAGTCCCGCGTGCGCGGTCGCATCCGGCGGCGGCGTCACGGTGAATGCCATCAGCCGCGTCGAACCCGGCAGGTTGCGCGTGCTGTAGACGGTCGCTCCATCCTGGATCCGCGCGTACAGCGCGCCGCTCTGCTTGCCATTGATGCCCCACAGGTTCGGCACCACGGCGGCATCATCGTCGACCTGTTTTGCCTCGCAGCGCGAGCCTGGTTCCGGTGCGGTCGCCAGGCTGGTCGTGCCGTCGCGCATGCAGCGATACACCGTGCGCGCACCCGCGGGCGCCGTGCATGCCAGCACGGCGACCGCGGCGAGCATCAGGCGATGGCGACCGTCCATGCGGGCATCTTAACTGGACGGACTGAACGACATGGCGCGTGCCCAGGCCGCTGCCATGGTTCCCCCGAGCGCGAAGACACGCGACGCAGGCACCATCCGCAATGGATGACACTCGTCAATGGCGCGTGTCCCGCGCATGGGCTAACGTCCGCGCACTCAGGCAAGCGCAGGGCTGTCCCATGCCGGCCCTCACCCAGGGGTCGATCCCGAACCATGGCGTCCGCATGGCCGTGCCGATCGCGA
>JBBQHA010000152.1:0-7654 GCA_038323475.1 Lysobacterales bacterium | reverse complement strand
GAAAACGCGCAGCTCGTCGAACAGAGCCTCACCGACGTGCTGACCGGGCTGCCGAACCGGCGCGCGTTCAACGCATCGATGGAGCGCGCGCTCGAAGCGGCGAATGGGTCTGGCGGCCCGTTGTCGTTCGCGGTCGTCGACGTGGACTTCTTCAAGGCGATCAACGACGCCCACGGTCATCCGGTCGGCGACGAAACCCTGCGCGCGGTCGCGCAGGCGTTGCGCGCGCAATGCGCGGAGGGCGCGATGGTTGCGCGTTTCGGCGGCGAGGAATTCGCGGTGGTGTTGCCGGGCCTGGCAATGGGCAATGCCTTCCAGCTATGCGAGCGCATGCGCGAAGCGGTCCGGATGCTGTCGCATGGAGTGCCCGCGACGGTCAGCATCGGCGTCACCGCATGGAAGCAAGGCGACGTGGTCGGCGAGATCTACGCGCGCGCCGACAAGGCCTTGTACGCGGCGAAGCGGGGCGGGCGCGACCGGGTCGTGGCGATCGCATGAACAGACCGGGTTCCGCGCATGGGACGACGATGGCGACGATGTTCCGGTGGGTCGCGGCAGGACTCGTCCTGGCCGCGGGATCCGCGTTCGCGCGCGATGCCGCACAGGACGTGCACAGCATCGCGCGAGCCGAGGCGACGCTCTGCGACGCGTACGAAGCCAACGACGCGGATTTCTTTCGCGACAACCTCGACGACCGTTACACGCGCACCGACACGAAAGGCGTGGTGACCGATCGCGCGCACGAGATCGCGGCGATCACGCGGCGCGATCCGGTGTATGCCGTTTTCCGCAAGCACGACCAGACCATCCGGGTCTATGGCGATGCGGCGGTCGTGAACGGGATCACCACGATCCAGAGCCATTCCGGCGCGATGAAATTCGAGGGCGAGTTCCAGTACACCGATACATGGATCCACGCCGACGGCCGCTGGAAGCTTGCAGCGAGCCACACGACGCTGTTGCGGACGCGTTACGCGGATGCAGCGACCACCCATTGATCCCGGAGGTCGCCGCGGTCGGTGCCATCGCGCGGTCAGACGTCGATCATCAGCTTGAATCCGCCCATGAACATGCGCTTGCCGTCGAACGGCAGCGCCTTCGGATCCATCATGTCGGCCAGGCGCGGATCCTTCATGCCCATCGCGTTGATGCGATCGCGTTGCGCGCGCGACTTGTAGACGATCCACGAGAACACCACGACCTCGCCGGGCTTGAGCTTGACCGCCTGCGGGAACGACGTGCGCTTGCCCGGCTTGACGTCGTCGGCGACGCATTCGCGGTATTCCAGCGCGCCAAGTTCGCGCCAGATCTTGCCCATCTTGCGCGACATGCGCTTGTAGTCGGCAAGGTTTTCCTTCGGCACCGGCACGACAAAACCGTCGACGTAGCTCATGCAGCCTCCTGTGGAAATCGACGCGCGTCGTTGATGGAGTCCACGCGCTGCGGCAGCGCGGAAGGCCGGGATCGTCGCGTCGCTTCGACCCCGGCCCGCCTGCGGTCAATGGTGGTTGTGGTCGGCGCGATCTTCAGGCTTCCTGTCGCCACGACCATCCCTGTTGGCCGGACGATGCGCCCGGTCGCCACGATCGTTCGGCGCACGGTGGTACGGCGGCGGACGGTTGCCCGGGTCGATCGGATGGGGGACCGGCGGCCCGTGGATCGGGCGCGGCAATGGAACGACGCGCGGTGGCGGCGAGCCATGGTGGTCGTGCCAGCGCGATGGCCGGTAATAGACCGGGCGCGGGGCAGGACGGTACTCGATGCGGCGGCTGTACCAGCGGTCGTGGTCGCGATAGAACGGACGATTGCGGTAGTAGCTGTTCCAATAGGTGTTGATCGAGAACGTGATGATCGGAATGCCGATGCGCTCGCCGTACGAAGGCAGCAACACGCGCTGGTTCTGGTAGTCGAGCTGGATATAGCCCCCCGGAATCCAGCCGCGATTCCCGTACGACACCACGTCGCACCATTCCCAGCGATTCGTGCAGCCTTCGACGTTGATTCTGGTACCGGCCCTGATCCTGTACACGGCCGGATAGTCCACGTCGGGCCCGGAGCGCAGGTCGAAGGAGCCGGTGACGTAACCATCCGACGCGCTCGCGATCGGAGGAACCGTCAGTGCGATTGCGGTTGCGGCAAGCCAGATGAGTCGCTTCATGCGGATGTTCTCCCTTGATGGATCATGGTTGGCCGCCCGTGGCGAAACAGTTGCGAGGCAGCCTGCAGGAAGGGTGGTCCGCGTCCGCCGGCGTTGCAAGGGATCCGGCCATCCTGTTCATGGTGGGTATGGCCATTGGTGCATGTGCGGTTCATGTGTCGGCTGCGATGCCGCGCATCCACGCATCGGCGACGAAGCGTCCCTTGCGCATGTCGTCGACGACGAGGATGAGCTGGTTTGCGTGGTCGCTGTACTGGATCTGGATGTTCACGCCGGCTTCGGCCATTCGCCTTGCAATCCTGCCGAGCTGGCCGGGGACGCCCTGCTGGAGGCGCAGGACGAGTACATCGCGTACCGAAACGACCTTCAGTCCCGCCAGCTCCAATGCATTGCGTGCGGCGAGCCCGTCGTGCACCAGGAAGTTTGCGAGGCCGATGTGGCCGGCCAGGAAAACCCCGCCGCCCTCGAGGCTGATGCCGGCATTTCCCAGTGCTTCCCCCAGCACCGCGAGTGCGCCGGGATGGTTCGGCAGTTCGATGGAAATGTTGTACATGCGTGCCGTTCCTGCAGAGAAGAAGAAAGACCACCCGGCCCGGTTCAGCGGCCGCGCACCTGGTCCCAGTCGAGGCCGAAGCGGACGAGGTATTTGCGCAGGCGGTCGGCGTCGTTCGTGCTCGTGCGCTGGCTGCGCGACACCGCGAACAATTCGCGGCCCGCCTGCGACATCGACTTCGCCTTCGCGCAGACGCACACGACGTCTTCGAGCTGGATGCGGTCGAAGCGATCGAGTTCGGCGACGCGATCGCCGAGCAGCGCGTCCAGCGGCGATGGTTCGCCAGCGCCCTTCCACTGCCGGCGCAGGCGCGCGATTTCCTCGTCGACGAGTTCGGCCTGGATGCGTCCGGCGTTGGCCAGCGTCGCCATGCGCATCACCGATGCGCCGAGGTCGCGGAAGTTGCCCGACCATTGCGCTTCGGGACTCATCGCGAACGCGAGGAAGCGCGCGCGCGCTTCGCGGTTGAATGTCACCCGCTGGTGCTGTTCGCGCGACCAGCGCTCGAGTTCGAAATCGAGGTTCGGCTCGATGTCTTCGTGGCGTTCGGCGAGCCCCGGCAGGCGATAGGTCCACAGGTTCAGGCGCGCGAGCAGGTCGTCGCGAAAGCGGCCTTGTGCGACTGCTGCCTGCAGGTCGCGGTTGGTGCCGGCGATCAACTGGAAATCGCTCTCGACCTCCTTGTCGCTACCGACTGGCAGGAAGCGCTTTTCCTCGAGCGCGCGCAGCAGCATCGCCTGTTCGTCGAGGCCGAGTTCGCCGATCTCATCGAGAAACAGCAGGCCCTGGTGCGCCGAACGCAGCAGCCCCGCGCGATCGCCTGATGCGCCGGTATAGGCGCCCTTGACGTGTCCGAACAGCGTGCTCATCGCGCCGTCGCCGCGCAGCGTCGCGCAATTGACCTCGACGAAACGCCCCGGCAACTGGTGTTTGAGTTTCTTCAGATCGAATACGCGCCTGGCAAGCTGGCTCTTGCCGGCGCCGGTCGGGCCCATCAGCAGCATCGGCGCCTTCGAGCGCGTGGCCACGGTTTCGATCTGCTCGATCATCCGGTTGAACGCGGCGTTGCGCGTTGCGATACCGCTCTTGAGCAGGTCGCGGTCCTCGAGTTGTTGCTGCTGGAAGCGTTGCGCGATGAGGTCGTAACGCGACAAGTCGAGGTCGATGACCGCGAACGTGCCCGGATCGCTGCCGCCCTGCGATCGCGGCGGCGATGTCTGCAGCAGGCGTCCCGGAAAATGGCGGCTCTCTGCCAGCAGGAACCAGCAGATCTGGCTGACGTGGGTGCCGGTGGTGATGTGGACGTAGTAGTCCTCGTCGTCCGTGCGGAAATCGTAGCTGCGCAGGAAATCGTGCAGGGTCGCGTACACGCCCTCGAAATCCCAGGGGTCGCTGAGATACATGTCGTGCCGACGCACGCTGCTTTCGGGCGAGACCTGGATCAGATCCGCACTGACGACCTGGGCCAATTTTCCGAAGCGACGCTCGTCGACCAGCAACTCGAGCCGATCGAGTTGGAAGTGCTCGTGCATACCGAGCGACACCGTGGGCCGCCACTTCTCCCAGCGCCCCGGACCAATGCCCGAATCCAGCTGGGTGCCAAGCATCCCGATCACGACCTGTCGCTTCAGCATATCTTGTCCGATAAAAGATGCGCCGTGAATATACAGAATAGGCCTGAGAGGACGATCGCACAAGTCAGTCAATAATTCATATCTCCATATTAAACAATGCATTGCGTCCCCATGCCTTTGGTTGGCACGCTGGTTGCAACGGTTTGATCGTCCCAAGCGGGCATTCCCCAAAGGAAACGATCATGAGCAACTCCAGTCTTTTCGCATCGATCCGCGGCGCCTTGCTGCCGGCGGCCACCAACCTCAACGAGGCAGGCGGCTTGGCGTACGCGCGCAGCCCGCAGTCGGCGCTGGCTTTGTACGCAGCGACCGGTTGCCTCAACGGCACGTTCTACGCCAACGACGAGCAGCAACTGCAGCAAGCGCTGGCGCTGTGCGAGCAGGTCGAGCCGGGTTTCGTCGCCGGTACGGCGGTCTACGCGCGTCAGGTTGCGCACATGAAGGACATGCCCGCGCTGCTGCTGGCGACGTTGACGCTGCGCGATCCGGCGGCGTTCGCACTCGCCTTCCCGCGCGTGATCGAGAACGGCCGCATGTTGCGCAACCTCGTGCAGATCCTGCGTAGCGGCAGGGTCGGCCGCAAGTCGCTCGGTTCCATGCCGAAGCGCCTGGTGCGCACGTGGTTGGAGCAAGCCTCGGCCGAAACACTCATCCGGGCCGCAATCGGTACCCAGCCATCGCTGGCGGACGTGATCCGGATGGTTCATCCCAAACCTGCCGATGCCACGCGCGAGGCGTTGTATGCATGGATCATCGGCAAGCCGTATCAGGAGGCGTTGTTGCCGGCGACGTTGCAGGCATACGAGGCATTCAAGCGCGATCCGTCGGGTGCGATGCCGGATATGCCGTTTCAGTACTTCACTGCGCTGCCGTTGCAACCGTCGCATTGGAAGCTGTTGGCACGCAATGCATCGTGGCAAACGCTGCGCATGAACCTCAACACGTTCGCGCGCAACGGCGTCTTCGATGATGCGGCCCTGGTGCAGGAGTTGGCCGATCGTTTGCGCAACCCGGCGGAGATCGCACGGGCACGGGTGTTTCCGTACCAGTTGTTGATGGCATTCAACGCGATCGGCACGACGATGCCGGCTGCGATCGCCGAAGCCTTGCAGGACGCGATGGAAGTCGCAACCCGGCAGGTGCCGGTGCTCGATGGCAACGTGGTGGTCGCGATCGACGTCTCGGGCTCGATGGCCTCGCCGGTAACGGGTGTTCGCAAGGGTTCGACGACGGCGGTGCGGTGCGTGGATGTCGCGGCATTGATCGCGGCCTGCGTGCAGAGGACCAATCCGGCCGCAAAGGTGTTGCCGTTCTACACCGAAGTACGCGACGTGCGTTTGAACCCGCGCGACAGTGTGATGACGCAGGCACGCCAGTTGGCCGCGCTGTGCGGTGGCGGCACCACGGTCAGCGCGCCGTTGGCGAAGTTGAACCAGGAAAAAGCGACGCTCGATTTGCTGGTGCTCGTGTCCGACAACGAAAGCTGGCGTGACACCCGCCATGGTGGTGCGACCGAGACGATGCGGCAGTGGGCGATTCTGAAAGCGCGTTGTCCGCAGGCGAAATTGATCTGCATCGACTTGCAGCCGGTTGCGACCAGCCAGACGGTCGAGCGCGACGACGTGCTGCATGTGGGTGGCTTCAGTGACGCCGTGTTCGACCTGCTGGCGGTATTCGCAGCGCAGGGTGCTGGCGCTACGCGCTGGGTCGAGAGAATCGCTTCGATCGAACTGTGATTCGACGCGACAGCAATTAGGATTGCCCGGTTGGCAATGGGGCCAACCGGGCCGCAACGAGAGCAAGGAGTCTAGTTACAACAAACGATTTCGGAAGCTGGCGAATGCCGGCCTGACTACATTGGTATTGCCGGTTCGAATCCGGCGCCTTCGCGCCTTCGGGTGGCCTGGGATCGTCAGGCCACTCTTGTCGCAAGCTTCCTCCGGCACGCCGCCGACGCACCACGAATGCCGATGGAACTACACCCTTATAAGGTCCTGGTCGCGGGTTCGAGTCCCGCTCGCTGCAAGGCGGTAGCTCAGTTGGATAGAGCAGGATGTTCCGTCAACTCTTGTCGTGGTACGCCGATGGTCTCGGTCGAGCAACATGGCGGGCAAGGAAGCACTTGCCGCCAGTCGTATCCGGTTTGCTTCCGGCGTATCAGGAATGCCGATGGAACTACACCCTGTCACGGTCCAGGTCGCGGGTTCGAATCCCGTCCGCCGCAAGGCGGTAGCTCAGAGGTAGAGCAGGCTGTTCCATCACTCTTGTCCTGGTACGACGGTGTCAGTTCCAAGCGTTGCAATGCGCGAATGCGGTGGAAACTACATCGGTCGCGGGTTCGAATCCCGCCCGTCGCAAGACGGTAGCTCAGTGGGTAGAGCAATGGATTTCCACATCACTTGTCGCGTGTCGTAACTTTCAATTTTCGTCTTGCGGTGAATGCCGATGAAACTACATGGTTGCACCGGAAGGGAGGGTTCGAGGCCCTGAACCGATGACAGGCTTGTCTTGTCCTCGGGGAGCAGTTGGATCGGTTTCATCACCTTTGTCACCGCATCCTTTCGACAGTACCGATCGGCCACCATTGCCGATTTTTCCATCCGCAAGGAGCGGGTGCTGCGCGCAACGGCTGGCGAATGCCCGCTGGACTACATCCGAAACCGTTGGCGCACGCGAGTGCTCCGGTCCCGTGTCCAGCAGATACTCGTCGTCGGCCGTTGCGCGCAGCGCCTGCTTCAACCAGCAACAATCATCAAGAGAATCGTCATGAAGACTTCCAACTACGACGTCATCCACGAGCAGGGCGCAGCGCCGATCAAGCTGTGGACGCGCGGCGTGCCGCTCGAGGACCAGGCGCGCGAGCAATTGCTGAACATCGCGAAGCTGCCCTTCATCCATCGCTGGATCGCGGTGATGCCCGACGTACACCTCGGCAAGGGAGCGACCGTGGGTTCGGTGGTGCCGACGATCGGTGCGATCGTGCCGGCCGCGGTCGGCGTCGATATCGGTTGCGGCATGATCGCCGCGCGTACGACGCTGATGGCGGGCGATCTGCCGGACAACCTGCTCGCGGTCCGTAGTGCGATCGAGAGTGCGGTTCCGCATGGTCGTTCGGTCGGCCGCACGAAGCGCGACAAGGGTTCGTGGGATACGCCGCCGCAACTCGCGGTCGATGGCTGGTCGGGCCTGGTCGAAGACTTCGAACAGATCACGTTCCGTCATCCGTCGCTGGCGCGCACCAACAACCTCAAGCACCTCGGAACGCTCGGGACCGGCAACCAC
The DNA here is from genome assembly GCA_038323475.1 of Lysobacterales bacterium. GTDB lineage: Bacteria > Pseudomonadota > Gammaproteobacteria > Xanthomonadales > Xanthomonadaceae > SZAS-103. The sequence goes on along the minus strand of JBBQHA010000152.1, from coordinate 27 downwards.
TTCGTCGAAGTCTGCCTCGATGAGGAC
>JBBQHA010000151.1:0-7849 GCA_038323475.1 Lysobacterales bacterium | reverse complement strand
TTCGAGCAGTTCACGATCACCGATGGCGAGGCCGCGCATGCCGCCCGCGAACGCCTGCTGAAAGCCGCCGGCACCGCGCTGCACGTGACCGACGTCCCCAGCAAGGAGCGCAAGCGCCGCCCCGCGCCGCCGTTCATCACCTCGACGCTGCAACAGGAAGCCGCGCGCAAGCTCGGCTTCACGACCAGCCGGACGATGCGCGTCGCGCAGAAGCTCTATGAAGGCTTCGACATCGGCGAGGACGGCGCGGTCGGCCTGATCAGCTACATGCGTACCGATTCGACCCATGTTTCCGAAGAAGCCCTGGTCGAATTGCGCGACGTGATCGCGCGCGATTTCGGCACCGGCGCCCTGCCGGACAAGCCGAACGTCTACAAGACCAAGTCGAAGAACGCGCAGGAAGCGCATGAGGCGATCCGTCCGACCTCGGCATTGCGGACGCCATCGTCGGTCGCGAAATTCCTTCCGGACGACGAACGCCGCCTGTACGAACTGGTCTGGAAGCGCGCGGTCGCGAGCCAGATGGTTCCGGCGACGATGAACACCGTCACCGTCGAACTGTCCTGCGGCAGCACGCACGCGTTCCGCGCCAGCGGCACCACGATCATCGACCCGGGCTTCCTGGCCGTCTACGAGGAAGGCAAGGACACCGAATCGAGCGCGGACGACGACGAGGGCCGCAAGCTGCCGTTGATGAAGGTCGGAGAGAACGTGCCGCTCGGCGCGATCCGCACCGCCCAGCATTTCACCGAGCCACCGCCGCGGTTTTCCGAAGCCTCGCTGGTCAAGGCGCTCGAGGAATACGGCATCGGCCGGCCATCGACATACGCCGCGATCATCCAGACGCTGATCTTCCGCAAGTACGTCGAGCTCGACAATCGCCGCTTCAAGCCGAGCGATGTCGGCCGCGCGGTCAGCAACTTCCTGTCCAGCCATTTCACCCAGTACGTCGATTACGACTTCACCGCCAAGCTCGAGGACGAGCTCGATGCGGTGTCGCGCGGCGAAGAGGACTGGGTGCCGTTGATGCAGCGCTTCTGGGACCCGTTCAAGGCGCTGGTGGACGACAAGACCGAATCGGTGGACCGCAGCGATGCATCCGGCGCGCGCGACCTCGGCATCGATCCGAAATCCGGCAAGCCGATCAGCGTGCGGCTCGGCCGCTACGGGGCATTCGCGCAGATCGGCCGCAAGGAAGACGACGACAAGCCGAAGTTCGCGAGCCTGCGGCCCGGCCAGAGCATGCACACGATCGGCCTCGAGGACGCGCTGCAGCTGTTCCTGCTGCCGCGCACCCTCGGCGAGGACCAGGGCGAGCCGCTCAGCGTCGCGGTCGGCCGTTTCGGCCCGTTCGCCAAGCGCGGCGCGACGTATGCCTCGCTGGGCAAGGACGACGATCCGTACACGATCGATTTCGACCGTGCGCTCGCGATCGTGCGCGAACGCGAGGCCTTCCTCGCGAACCGCCTGATCAAGAAGTTCGAAGGCAGCCCGATCGAGATCCTCAATGGACGCTACGGCCCCTACCTCACCGACGGCGAGAAGAACGGCAAGATCCCGAAGGATCGCGAACCCGCATCGCTGACCCAGGCCGAATGCGAGGAAATCCTCGCGAACGCGCCTGCGCGGCCGACCCGCGGCCGTTTCGCACGCAAGGGCGCCCCGGCGAAGAAGGTCGCAGCGGCGAAGAAGGCAGCGACCAAGACCACGCCCGCCAAGCCCGCCGCAGCCAAGAAGACCGTCGCGAAGAAAGCGGCCGGCAAGAAGGCCCCGGCGAAGAAAGCGGTAAAGAAAGCCGCTGTGAAGAAAGCTCCGGCGAAAAAGACGGCCTCCTGACGGCGGGCGCGACCGCGGACCCACCCATGTGTGCGATTGCACGCATAGCGGCGCTATGCTCAGCGGATGCCTGCGACCGCGCACCTCGACATCCCGCAAGCCGTGGCCACCCTGCGCCGCGGCGGGGTGATCGCGTACCCGACCGAGGCTGTCTGGGGGCTGGGCTGCGACCCGTTCGACCCGGTCGCGGTGCGGCGCCTGCTCAAGATCAAGCAACGCGATGAGTCCAAGGGACTGATCCTGGTCTCGGCCGATCTCGCGCAGATCGCGTCCTTCATCGACCTCGACGCGTTGCCGCTCGAACGCCTGAAAGATGTCCGCGCGACCTGGCCCGGACCGTACACCTGGGTGTTGCCATGCCCGCTGCGCGTCCCGCGATGGCTACGCGGCTCGCATCGGACGATCGCCCTGCGGATCAGCGCACACCGGCGGGTCGCAGCGCTCTGCAACGCTTTCGGCGGGCCGATCGTGTCCACCAGCGCGAACCTGACGGGCCGCGAGCCCGCGCGCACGGTCGAGGAACTCGACCCCGACCTGCTCGCGCAGATCGACGGAATCCTCGACGGCGCCACCGGTGGACTCGCGACCCCGACGCCGATCCGCGACGCCGCCAGCGGAACCGTCCTGCGCGCCTGAACGGTCCCGCGCCACGATCTGCGATCGCCGGCGCTGACAAGGCGACCGCATCCGTGCTAGCGCTCTGCTATGATGCGCCCCGCATTCACCGGGGAACAGATCATGCGCAAACTCATACCCTGCCTGCTGGTCGTGGGCGTCGTTGCAATTGCCGGCTGCAAGAAAGAAGGCTCCGGAACCAGTGGTCCCGGCATCGTCGCCGCGGACGACCCGCTGACCTACGTGCCGTCCGATACGCCATACGTGTTCGCCAACATCGATCCGGTCCCGGCCGAAGTGAGCGAGGCATGGGTCGCGAAGATGGGCAAATACGGCGACATGGTCGCCAGCCAGCTCGACAACGCCTCGAAGATCATCAGCAAGGAAGACGCCAATTGCGCAATCGCTGCGGGTAACAGCGGCGGCGGCGGCGCGGTCATGCAGGATGCCCCCAGTGGCCAGGACGCCAGCGCAGACAAGTCCGCAAGTGGCGACGCCAATGTGTCCGCCCCGCAGACCGACATGAAGCCGGCGGACGCCACCGGCACCGATGCGTCGGCCATCGCGAGCGGCGATCCCCGCTGCTCCCCGGCCCGCATGGCCGAGCGCGGAAAAGCCCTCAAGCTGATCAATGCAGTGAAGGGCGAAGTCGCAGGCAAGGACCTGAAGGGCGTCATGGATCTCGTCGGCGTTTCGCCGCAGACCCATTTCGCGTTCTACGGCATCGGCCTGGTGCCGGTCGCACGCCTTGAGCTTGCCAAGCCCGACAACCTGCGCGGGACGATCGGCCGCCTCGAGACTGCATCGGGATCGAAACTTGCGACCGGCAAGATCGGCAACCTCGACTACTGGATCGTCGACGGCGGCGACATGAACGCAAAACTGCACGTCGTGTTTGCGATTTCCGGCAAGCAACTGGTCGCCACGGTTGCGCCGGCGAAGGCATCCGACGCGGACATGCGCATCCTGATGGGCCTCGACAAGCCCGCCAAGACGCTGGCCGACAGCGGCGACCTCGGAACCCTCAACAAGAAAATGAGCTATCTGTCCTACGGTAGCGGCTACTTCGACAGCACGCGTCTCGTGGCCGTGCTGAAAGCCCCGCCGACGCCGCTGGAAACCTCGTTCCTGACCGCGATGGAAACGACCAAGCCGACCGTCGACGCGGTCTGCTCCGCCGAGTACGACCAGATCGCCGCCGCCTGGCCGCGGGTGAGCATGGGCTACACGGACCTGTCCGCCAAGCAGATGTCCCTGCGCGGCGTGCTGGAAGCCCGTGCCGACATCGCCAAGGACCTGATGACCCTGCGCGCGCCGATGCCCGGCTTGAATGCGGCGAAGGACAGCATGTTCGATTTCGGTTTCAGCGCGAACCTGACCAAGCTGCCCGAGCTTGCGACCAAATACGCCGACGCGACCGCGAAGGCGCCGTGGAAGTGCCCGAGCCTGACCAACATGAACCAGAGCGCCGAGCAGTCCAAGACCTCGCTGACCAATCCCGCGTTTGCCGGCTACGCCCCGATGTTCCACGGCTTCCACGCGATCGTGGACAAGTTCGTCATGAAGGACGACCAGCCGATCCCGGACATCGCCGCCGTCGTTGCGATCGGTTCGGACAATCCGGCCTCGCTGTTCCAGATGGCCGGCAGCATCTCGCCGGATATCGCCAAGGTCGGCCTGAAGCCCGATGGCAAGCCGATCGCGTTGCCGCCGCTGCCGAACATGCAGATCAATGCGCCCCTGTTCGCCGCGATGACGGACAAGCAGCTGGCGATCTCGATCGGCGCGGGCGAGGAAGCCAAGCTCGGAGACGCGATGAAGATCGACGACACCCAGCAGCCCTTGTTCGCATTCGGCGCGAAGGGCGACCTGTATCACCTGATCGCCCAGTTCGAGCGCAAGAGCGCGAAAACGATGGCGGATCCCGAAGCGCAGCACATGATGGAAGAGCAGGCGAAGATGATGGACATGTACGCCGACTGGTTCAAGCATGTGGACGCCCGCGTCGAACTGACCGAGCAGGGCATCGAGTTCCGCGAAATGGTGGACATGCAGTAAGCCCGGCGACACGCCTCGCAACAGGAACGCCGCCAGCAACCCTGGCGGCGTTTTGCTGTGCGATGACTGCGTCAGCGCGCGATCACGTCACTTGCGTTCGCGATCCTCGATCAGCACGCGCACCGCGGCGATCCCGACGAATAACCCGGCCTGCGCGAACAACCACGGCAGCCAGCTCCAGCCGGCGACGAACAGGACGAGCACCGAGATCAGCAGCGACAGCACCGCCCACAGGATCGCGTGGTTTGCACTGCCGTCGCGCGCCTCGTACTCGCCCGCATTGAAGAATGCGATGACGCCGGCGATCGTGAGCGCAATCGGAACGTAACTCATGCGGTGGCCCCGGGTCGCCCGCTCAGGCCAGCTCGAGCAGGACCGGCGTGTGGTCCGAAGGGCGGTCCCACGTTCGCGGTTCACGGTCGATGAGCGCTGCCCTGCATGCATCGCGAAGCGGCTCGCTGGCGAGCACCAGGTCGATGCGCAGGCCGAGGTTGCGACGGAATCCTGCCTGCCGGTAGTCCCACCAGCTGAACACGCCGCCCTCGGCGTGCAGCAGGCGGTAGCTGTCGTGCAAGCCCAGCGCGTACAGCCGCTGCAATGCGACGCGTTCGGCCGTCGAGGTCAGGATCGAATCGTCGTTCCAGACCAGCGGATCGTGTACGTCGCGATCGTCCGGAGCGATGTTGAAGTCGCCGAGAACGACGAGCTTCGGATGCCGCGCGATCTCATCGCGCAGCCAGTCGTGCAGCGCCGCCAGCCAGCGTAACTTGTAGTCGTATTTCTCGCTGCCGACGGACTGGCCGTTGACCACGTACACATCGACGATGCGCACGCCGCCGACTGTCGCGGCAAGCACGCGCTTCTGTTCGTCGGCGAAACCGGGAATGCCGGCCTGCACGTCCTCGATCGCGTGGCCACGCGCAAGGATCGCCACGCCGTTGTACGTCTTCTGTCCGGAGAACACGCTGCGGTAACCCGCCTCGGCAAGAGCGGTGTCCGGGAACTTCGCGTCCTCCATCTTGGTTTCCTGCAGCGCGACCACGTCGGGCTGCACGGACTGCAGCCACTGCAGCAGGTGCGGCAGGCGCACGTTGAGGGAATTGACGTTCCAGCTCGCGATCTTCATGGGTCGGATCCGTTTCGATTCCGTCGATGCAACAGCTTAAACTGCTGTCGCACACAAGGACCACGCCATGCACTGGATCGACCTGCGCAGCGACACCGTGACCCAACCCACGCCGGCCATGCGCGAGGCGATGCTGCACGCCGAGGTCGGCGACGACGTCTACGGCGAGGACCCGACCGTCAACGCATTGCAGGAACGCCTCGCCTGCGAACTCGGTTTCGAGGCCGGGCTGTTCGTGCCCAGCGGCACCCAGTCGAACCTGCTCGCCCTGATGGCGCATTGCCAGCGCGGCGACGAATACATCGTCGGCATGGAGGCGCACACCTACAAGTTCGAGGGCGGCGGCGCGGCCGTGCTCGGCTCGATCCAGCCGCAGCCGATCCTGCATGCCGGCGACGGGACTTTGCCGCTCGACGTGGTCGAACGTGTCATCAAGCCGGTCGACCCGCATTTCGCGCGCACCAAACTGTTGTGCCTGGAAAACACCTGGCAGGGACGACCGCTGCCGCTGGACTACCTGCGCGATGCGCGTGCGCTTTGCGACCGTCGCGGTCTTGCATTCCACCTCGACGGCGCGCGCCTGTACAACGCCGCGGTCGCCTGCGGCGTTCCTGCGCGCGAGGTCGCCCGGCATTTCGACAGCGTGTCGGTGTGCTTCTCGAAGGGACTGGGCACGCCGGTCGGCTCGGTGCTGCTCGGCAACAAGGACCTGATCGAAACGGCGCGCCGCTGGCGCAAGGTCACCGGCGGCGGCTGGCGCCAGGCGGGCATCCTCGCCGCGGCCTGCATCCATGCGCTCGACCACCATGTCGAACGCCTCGCCGACGACCACGCGCGCGCCGCGCGCCTTGCCGATGCGTTGCGCGACGCGCCCGGCATCAGGCTCTCCGGCCAGCATACGAACATGGTCTTCATCGACGTGCCCGCCGAACGCCTCGCCGCGTTCAAGGCGCACGTCGATGCGGCGATGATCAGGATGTCGATCGGCTATCTGCCGAGCATCCGGATGGTCACCCACCTGGACGTCGACGATGCGGGCGTCGACCACGCGATCGCCGCGCTGCGCGCGTTCGACGCCTGATCGCTGACGGCCGGCATCGACCCGGTCAGCTGGATCGCCGCCCTCGCGCGATCCATGCGGCGACGCCGCATTTGCGTCACCCCGGAATGGCGAAAGCGTTGCTGCGAGCGGCTCCCGGTTGCCGGACGCAGCGCCCAACGATTCGTTAGCGCAACCCCGGATTGCGCATGCTAGGCTCCGGCTCCCCCGCACTTTGGAGCACGCTGCCATGGCCCTCTGGAACGACCGGAACGCCCCCAAGAACGCCGTTCCGCCGGCGCCGGAGACCGCCGCGCACAAACCGGCCGAAGCTGCCGGCGAGCCTGCAGCCCACGTGTCCAGCGCGCGCGCCGCACAGCCGCAGGGCAAGGAATCGCTGATCGCGGCGAACCTGTTCATCGAGGGCAAGATCCAGGGCTCGGGCGACATCCGCATCGCCGGCCAGTTCAAGGGCGACGTCGACGTGCAGGGCGACCTGACCATCGAGGTCGGCGCGCGACTCACCGGCCAGATCCGCGCGAGCAAGGTCGTGATCGCGGGCGAACTCGACGGCAACGTGGTGTCGGCATCGCGCGTGGAACTGCTCGCGACCGGGGTGGTGAACGGCGACCTCAAGACCGGCTCGCTGACGGTCGTGGCCGGTTCGCGCATGCGCGGCCAGATCGAGGTCGGGGTGGAAGAGAAAGCCGCGCCGAAGTCGGTCGTCAGCCTCGCGGTGGCGAACCTGGAGAGCGGCGCGGCATCATGAGCAAGGCCGGGGTGGTAGGCACGACGCGTACCTGTCCGCACTGCAAGGCGACGATCCTCGAAAGCGCAAGCGTCTGTCCGGCCTGCAGGGGCCACCTGCGCTTCGATGTCGGGCCGTCCGCGCGCGCGCCGAACATGACGCCACTGCACGTCGAGGGCAGCATCCGCCACCCGCCGGGCGGCGGGCCCTGGGAATATTCAATGGTGCTCACGATCCGCGACGGCGAGGGCAAGGAAGTCGCACGCCAGCTGGTCGGCGTCGGCGCGTTGCAACCGAACGAGCAGCGCACGTTCACGCTGTCGGTCGAGGTGTTCGCGCCGGAAAAAGGCTGATCGATTCCCCGCCACCCGTTCCCCGTTCCCCGTTCCCCGTTACCCGGTCCCCCGTCCCCGGTCCCCCGTCCCCC
>JBBQHA010000150.1:0-8040 GCA_038323475.1 Lysobacterales bacterium | reverse complement strand
AGACCCGTACCTTCTTGTCATCCCGAGCAACGCGAGGGATCTGTGGGCGAAGGCACCGCGACTTCGAGATCCCTCGCGTTGCTCGGGATGACAGCATTCGGGGAGGGCAGGATCGGCGTGGTGACAGGATCAGCGGGATGGCAGGAAGTGGAACAGGCGACGGGAGAGCCGGGGGATTACGACCGACGCAGCGACCAGAACCCGATGTCGCGGCGGTGGCGATAGCCGATCTGTCCGTACATTCGCAGCGCGCGCTGGTTTTCGTTGCTGACGTGCAGGAATGGCATGCGGCCGCGGTCGAGGTTGTCGTTCGTCAGCATCGCGGTCAACCGCCGCGCGTAGCCGCGACCGAGGAAATCCGGATGCGTGCAGATCGCGCTGATTTCCCGCGACGCATCGGTGCCCATCCGCTCGCCGGCCATCGCCGCGAGCCGGCCGTGCTGGTAGATGCCGAAGTAGCGGCCCATGTCCATCGTGCGCGGGCGGAAATAATGCGGATACACCAGCGCCGTCAGCTCCAGCACGTCCGCGCGGTGCGCTTCGGACAACGAAATCATCTCCGGCCCGTCGATCACCTCGATCGGCGCCGTGCAGGTCATCTGCGCGAGCAGCGGGTAGGCCTTGAGGCTTGATCCATCCGCCACCGCCGGCGCGACGCCGAGCAGGTAAACGGTTTCGCCGGGGTCGAGCAGGAATGCGATCGCAGCGGCTACGTCCGCATCGGCGCTTGCGACTCCAAGGAATGGCGCAACCTGCGGCGGATAACGCGCTACGCCGCCCACATGCAGCGCCAGCGCGCGATGCGCGCCGTGCAGCGCGGACCAGATCGGGTTGTCGAGTTCGGGCGCGTCCACCATGTCATCCGGCATCGGGATGGGCTGAGCGCAACGGGATCCGGCAGCGATGACTGCCGGTCCCGGAAATTCAATATCGCAGCGCGATCAGGTCGCCGCGTCTTTCAGCTTCTTCAACGGGCGGATCTTGAGCTTGGTCGAGGCCGGCTTGGCGGCGAACCACTGTTCTTCCTTGGTGAACGGGTTGATGCCTTTGCGCTTCGGTTTCGCCGGTACGCTGACCGCCGAAATCTTCAGCATGCCCGGCAGGGTGAACGAGCCGGCGCCCTTCTTGTGGACCGAACCGTGCACGGCGGCTTCCAGTGAGGCAAGCACCGCGCGCACGTCCTTCGCGATCACGCCGCTGGCTTCGGCGATGTGCGCCACCAGTCCGGATTTGCTCAACGCGTCCTTGATCGGCTTGGGAGCCGCTGGAGCCGCGGCTGCCTTGGCTGCCGGCTTGCCCTTGGTTGCCTTTTTCGTGGCCATGGATTCCTCGCATCGTTGTTGAGTGGGCGGATCGAATTGTTTTCCGCAGTGGGAATGTACGGGAAGTTTGCAGGCCCCGCCAATACGGCGCGCAGCCGGCGGCGGCTGCAGGCAGTGGTTCCGGGGAATATCGCGGCCAGGATCTGCCGCAGCGCAGCTTGAACGACCGTCGGAAAGCGCATTTACTGGCGCCGCCCTGTCCCGCCCGAGCGGGCTGCGCAAAGGCCTGCCCCGCGAACGCGCGTGCCGTCCATGGCCCGGGCCACCTCCGGATCCTGCCCTCGCGCAAGCTGCCAGTCACCTGCATGCCGGGATTCCCGATCGATCACCGAGGAGAAATATCGTGCGACGCAAGAATTGGCGGGTGGTGATCGTCGGTGGCGTTCTTTTCGCGAGCGCTGTCGCGTTTTTCTTCTACATGCTGGGCATGGCGCCAAGGTCGAACGACCCCACGGCGCTGATGCAGACCGTCGGAACCATCTCCGGAGCCGTCTGCGGCCTCAGCCTGGGCATGATCATCTTCGGGCTGATCAGCAAGAAGACCTAGGAAACCTCTGCACAGCCCGTCATCCCGGCGAAGACTTGTTCAGACCTTTTCCCTGGGGGTCATGCCGGGCCGGCGCCGCGGGATCGTGCGCGCCAGCCCGTCCGTCCCGTCCTCAGCGCATTTCTTCCTCGCCGTCGCCGTCCGGTTCGGACTTCGAGCTGCGCTGCGCATCGCCGGGATCGTCGATCGGACTGTCCTCCGATTTCTCGAAACCGTCCTCTTCGAAGTTCTCGCTTTCGCGCTGCGGCTGCGGCTGCTGTCCGTATGGAGCATTGGACGCGTGCGGATTGGTCGAACTGGGTTGCCTGGACATGGTCCTCTCCCTGGTGGTGATGCCTAGCGCATTCCTGCGCCTACGAGTCCTGCAACGCGATGCTTGCATCCGCTGACGGAACGGGGCCTAAAGCGCGCGGTCCGTGGCCAGGATCGACCCATGCACTGGCTCATCCACCATGTCACGCCGAGCTGGATCGTGTCGTTCCGCCACCGACGCCAGCGATCCTGCGCGCGACCATCAGCACCGCCATCGCGAGCACCGCGACCGCGCCGGACATCAGGATCTCGAACGGCCACAGGTTGTGCGATGTCGGATCGCGCGAGGTGTCCACGACGATGCGCAGCGCGACGAACGCCATCAGTGCGGCCGGCGCGACCGCGGCGATCCGCCAGCCGCCGCGCCATTTCCACAGCGCCCATGCCGGCAATGCGAAGGACAGGAATCCGACCGCGTACACCGCGAGCATGAAGCCCGCGAACAGGACCACCTCGCCGGGTTTCACCGGCGCGTTCATGCTGGCCTCGTAGGCCTTGCGCTGTTCCAGTTCGGCATTCGCGTTCATCGCCACAACCCAGGCCGGGTCGTTGCGCGCGTCGTATGCCGGGCCGCCGCCGGTCACGCGCACCAGATGGACCCCGACGACCGGCGTGCCTGCGATGCTGCCGTCGCCGGCGGTGATGCGCACTTCGTCGACTTTTGCGCCGGGCTCCATCAGGAAGAACCAGCCGAAGGTCTCGCCGCTGCCGGTGTACTGCTGCGACGGATTGCTGCCGGCTTTCGCGGGCTCGCCATGGAAATACGGGCGCGCCCAGATGCGCACCGGCTTGTCGGTCTTGTACGCGAACCGGATGTAGAAATTCTGGTTGCCGGCGAGCGCGACATCGTCGCCAAGCGGCCATGTCTCGACGACCCTGACCGCCGTTTCCGCGCGCGCGGATCCGACCAGGAGCAATGCGGCGAGCAGGAAGGAGAGCAACAACGAGGCGATGCGCATCTGCGTTTCCGAAAGTCCGACCGATCCGATCTGGCCGAACCTTGCGACCGGAATCGCGCGCGCGCAATCGAAAATACAAGCGTCGAACCGGGTGCGCCTTGCGGGATAGCGAACGGCTACTGCTCGCCCGGGAGCTGCGTTTCCGCACGCAGGATCGGCGCGCGCGCATGGACCGCTGGCGTCATCCCGATTGCTGTCATCCCGAGCAGGCCAGGGATCTTCCGGCATGCATGAAGTCGTGCGGAGGATCATGCATCGAAGCCCACGCCTGAGCGCTTCGTGCGAATCCGAGCCATGACGGGAAGACAGCGACCCTGATACCCGGGGTCAACACTGCTTTCCGGAACTGGGCAAGCCGGCCCGCAGCGCATTGATGGGGCGAATGGCCTGCGCTGGGCGGGCGCATCGCATGCGCTGCCGGACGGCGAATCAGGTTTTCCCCCGACCTCGCTTCGGCTGCGGCGATCCCTTTTCCAGCAGCACCGCCCTCGCCTTGCGCTGCAGTTCCGCGCGTCCACCGGGACCGTTGACGATCCGGTAGTAGCCGTTGGACGTGCCATCGGTCTCCTTCGGCAATACCATCTCCCACAGCGCGTTGTGGCGATCATTGAGCACGAAGAACGCGAGGTCCCCCAGCGCGATCTTGTCCATCATGCGCGGGCAATTCGGATCGCCCACCGCACGCGTATCGGCGATCGCATCGATCAGGCAGGCATCGGTTCCATCGGCATCTGGATCGAGCAGTTTGCACTCGGCTGGATCCACCATGCCGAGCGCATATCCCGCACTTCCTCCGTACGGCGGCGGGGGTGGGGCCGGAATGCCCTTGATCGAAGCCTGTTCGGCGCGTGGCTGCGGAACCGGGTTCTGCTGCGCGACGCAGGATGGCCAGTCGGCCTTGATCCTCAGGTCCCTTATCCGCAGCAGCAACGCCTTGCAGTCCCGACCAGCGCGAAGCTGCAATGCCTGCTCCTTCGGCGGCGGCTGGCCGCAAGCCAGGCATAGGGCTGGCGCCACCAGCAGCAACACGACGAATGCAGTCGCTTTCATGGGATGGTTTCCGAGAGACGTGCGCTGGTTGGCTTCCCGCCGAAGTGTAGCCGGCGACCGCGCGAATGCTTGCGTGACAAGTTACGCCTGAGGTGCGGAGGTCCCGGCAATTCCCTTGCGTCGTTTCGCGCTTCCCTCGACGCACCCGTGCGGCAGTCGCGGCACGCTTCGCGCCACGAGTGGCCGTAACGCGCCAAAGTCGACACTTGCTCCTTCATCGCGACGGAGCACGAGACGGTATCGCTGCGGCTTGTTGGGCGCCTTCAGCCGCCGGTCTTGATCCGCTGGCGATCGAGCACGACCCAGGACGTCTTGCCCTGCAGCAGCGCTCCCTTGATCGACGCGTCCATGCTGCGAACCATGTTCATGAAATCGGCCCAATCCATCCGCAGGAAACCGGACTTGAGGATGCCCGCATCGACTTCGGTGGCAGCGACCGCCAGCACATCGCCATTCGGGCCGGTAACCGTCGCGATGCTGACGCGATCGCCCGGCTTGGTGACGTACTTCGCTCCCGGCGCCATGCCGGCGGGAAAGGTGCCGGGGTCAGCCGGAACGAACACATGCCGGCCCTTCATGCGCGCGAACAGCACGCCAAAATCCTTTTCGTCGCGATGCTGGGCGAGGTCGAAGAGAACCTGTTCCAGGTCGCGGGTGTCGGGTTTGCTCGACTTCTTGAAGAACGAAAACATGGTTTGCCTCGTTGAACCCGATCAAGACCGCACTTGCGCCGTGTCCATCAGGGACTTCCATGAACACGGCGTCGACCCTTGTGCCAGATCCGATGCCGACCTGTCTGGAGTTCGCAGGCTTGCTCACCAACCCAGCGCTTTCCACCGTCGAACGAAGCTTGGATATGCATCCCAGCCTGCGTGCTGAACTCAATTCGCCGAAAAAATCAGCGGCACATCCAGCGTCTTCCCCGCAGCCGACGGGACGCGCCATGTCCTGGCGGCACTCAGCGCGGCGGCGTCGAGGGCCTCGAACTTGCTCGATTGCTTCACCGTTGCGGACTCGACCGATCCGTCCGTCTTGAAGACGAAGTGGACGAGGACGATGCCCTCGTGGCCCGCTGTCTTTTCGGCGTCCGGATAGTCCGGCACCGGCGTGTAGGCGGGCTCGGTCGCGACCGGCCTCGCAGGTTGCGGCGGCGGCTGTGGTTGCGGCGGTTGTGGCGATGCCGACGGTGCGGACGACTGCTGCTGCAGCGGTGGCAACGGCACTGGCTGCTGCACGCGTTGCGGCGGCGGCGCCGGTTGCGGCGCTGGCCGTGGCGGCGCTGGCGCGAATTGCTGCACGGGCGGTTGCGTTGGCGACGATCGCTGCAGCGGCGGCCGATATGTCGCCACCGGCTGCGGCGATGTTTGCGGGAATGCGGCCTGCTGGGTCACCGATGTGCAGGTTTCCTTCTCCTGCATGCGCAGCTGCGCCAATCCGTAGAAGCCGGGCGATCCCGCCGCCTCGAAATCGAGCTGGTCCTGGATCTCCTGGCGCGTCGCGGCGCAGCGCACCCTGCGGTTGAGTTCCTGCTGCTGCAGTGGCGAGATGCCGGCCGCGTCGTGCGGTTTCGGGCCGAGGATCGACAGCAGCAATCTGCCGCGCTCCTTGTTGCCGAATGCCGGACTCGCCGGGTCGCGATCCTGGGCGATGGCGGCGCTGCCCAGCAGCAATCCGAGCAAGCCGATGTGCAACGGAAGTTTCTTCATGGTGGAAAAGCTGGCCAATGCGGAAAGCGAGGCGGCTAGTTAAGCAGGAAATCGCGGTTTGCGCCGCTTGGGGCCGCCCTTCCGTGGAATCGGCCATCGCAACAGGTGGTCCTACTGAGCGCAGCGAAGGGGATCTCTTCACCAGCGACGCTGGTCATCTGCTGCTTGCTGTGGCTCCGGACCTGGGGGGGCGGGCTGAGCATCAGATTCCTCGCTGCGCTCGGAATGACAAATGACGGCGATCGGAATGAATGATGACGGCGATCGGAATGTAAAGATAACGGCGATCGAAATGAAACATGACAGCGCTCGGAATGAAGATGATGGCGCTCGGAATGACAAGACTCTTCGATGCCCATGCCCATGCCGATACCCATGCGCATACCGATGCCGATGCCGATGCCGATGCCGATGAAGTGCTTCCACGTCCGGATCACGGGATCGGAGCCGCATCGCTTCAGCGAGCGCCCTTGCCTTGCTCCGGGAGCGTCGCCGGGAACAGGTCCTCTTCCCTGATCCAGCCGCGGGTCGACTTGTTGTCGGCATTCGTGAACGTGGCTTCGATCCAGCCCGGCTGGGTCGCGGTGACCTTCAGCGCATCGCCGGTGGTGACGTAGCTTTTCATCGGTTGCGCGGTGGACGCGCTGGTGTAGAAACGGGTCTTCTTCGCGGACGCGATGCGCACGGCCGACCAGGTTCCGCTGCGGTCGAGGATCAGGTTCGCGCCGCCTTCGCTGGCCGCGAAGTGCTGCACGTTCCAGCAGCCGCCGTGTTCTTCCTTCAGGCGGATCGTGACCGAACGTTCGGGCGACTTGCCGGAAAATTCCAGCGTTCCGTCGATCGAACCGGAGCGATCGGCCGGAAACCAGGTGACGATCCTGTAAGGCGGCTTGCCCTCGGCCTTGCCGCGCAGGTAGAAGATGCACGAAAACTGCGGACCCTGGCCGGAATCGTCCTGGCCGGTTCCGGAGCTGTAGTAGCCGGTGATCGTCTTCGTCGCCGGGTCCACCGCGATCACGAACTCGTCGCTCTCGCCGGAGACTTCCTGCGCCAGGGCGATTGGCGGAACCAGCAGCAACGCGATGGCGAGTCTAAGCACGGTATTCCCCTGTTGCTGCATGCGAAAGCGAGAGCCAGCCTCGAGCGAGAGCGCATCGAAAACGCTGGGTCGACATCGCGCTCGTGAACCACCTTCACCCCGGCCCTCTCCCGCCATGCGGGAGAGCGGTAGAGCCGGGACGAAAAATCGTTCGGGATCACCCGGCCTGCTGGATCGTGTCCACCACGCCCGCCACCAGTTGCGACAGGCGCTGCAGGGTCGGGACGATCGGCTGGCCTTCGAAGGCATGGCCCTTGTCGAACTGCGCCTGGAAGGACGCGCTTGCGTAGCTCGCCATCTTCATCTGCCCGGTTGCGGATGTGGTGGAGAACTCGCCGCCCGGGCCGACGTCGAGCTTGCCGACTTTCACCAGCCCCCGTTCCGGATCCCGGAACGACACGTTGTGGAGTGCGACGACCGCGAAGACCGGAACGATGAGCCGATGCCTGTCGTCGATGTCGAGGTCGTTGAGCCCGTAGAGGGAATCGTCGCCTCCCTTGTACGGCCTCACCGCATCGACGATGACATCGACCAGATCCGGCCGCGCCGCCTTCAAGGCCCCGGTTTCGAGCGCCGCGACGAGCTTTTCCCTGGAGACATCGAACAGGAACCGCGTGTAGCGCGTCGGCTGCTTGCCGCCACTGCGCACGATGTCGCAGGCGAGGAAGTCGAGCGCGGCGCGCAGGTTGTGGACGGCGTCGCCGAGCATCAGCGGGATGTCGCCAGGCAATTCCTTGCTGGGTTCGAGGCGGACGATGGAGACGCCCTCCTTCGTCTCGGCATCGACGCCGATGCGGCAGAAGTCGGTCTCGCAATACGCTTCCAGCGCGGACTTGAGATCGCGGATGTGCCGATCGGCGCGATTGATCCTCAGCCTTGGTCCTTCGAACATGCATCGATCCTCGTGATGGCGTTCCGTCGGGAAAAATCAGTGTCGTGGCGATTCCGTGCAGATGTCGCGATCCCGCTACTGGTGTCTGCCAGCCTCCTCGATCAACCGGTTCGCCGCAACCGGATCATAGGCCCCGGTCGTGAAGACCCAGCC
>JBBQHA010000149.1:0-8148 GCA_038323475.1 Lysobacterales bacterium | reverse complement strand
AAGTAAGAGGCGTCGTACTGCAGCGACCAGAGTGGATAACTGCCGGCCTCGGGCTGCGATTGCGCGAACTGCGCCTGGGCTGCGAAGGGCGCGAGCGTCGCAACGAACGCGGTGAGCGCGAGCATGGATTTGGAGAATCTGGTAGAGACGGTCATGAGCGAATCCTTGAGTAGCTGCGTTACGGGCGAGCACAAGCGCTCTGCGCCGGGTCGATCCCGATGCACGCAGAAGGTTCATGTCGTAAAGGCTTTGCACGTCGTGAGAGGTGCGAAGAGGGTGCTGGCCGTACCAGTCGACGCTGGATCATGCGGCTCGGCCATCGGCGCTCGGCCGACTGTCGCAGTGTATGGCCCGGCTCCGTGCACCCCGGATGAATGGTTATGCCATGACGCGGCCCGCATCGTCGCGTCGTCGCGTCATTGCATCAGAGCATGCAGGGGATCAGGTTCATCAATCCGTTTTAAGAAATGAACCTGACCCCATTCCTTCTTTTTTCAATGCGTGCGCACGTAGTAGATGCGTGCATTGGCGTCATCCACCCCGCTCAACTTCTGGTTTGCCATCGATATCCACATCCTGTCGTGGCCCTCGAAGTGGAACTCGGTCTTGTACACACTCAGGGTATCCGGATTCTGTGCGGACACAGCGACCAACTGCGGACTGACCGACAAGACGGCGTATGGAACTGCACGCTGCACTCCCTTCTGGTGTTGCACCCTGCCGTTGACGGTCATGTCGTTATCCGTCACTACCAGTGACGCACGCTCTTTCGTGAAGGTGTACGTCATGTGGCCAGCCAGGCCGTCGAGCGCCGCTTGCTGATCCTTCGTCATCGGCGCGTGGCGCTTCATCCACGCGACCGTGGCGTCATGATCGAAGCTCCACTGGCCGACGAGGGCCGTATCCGAAGACACGCCTTTGGCCGGCGCAGCCACTTCACAGGGAGTCTGCTGGTACGTGATCTCTTTTCCTGCCATGCACTTGTAAATGACCTGGGCCTGCGCCGATGCAGTCAGGACGCCCAGCCAAACCAGCATTCCAGCAATCATTGGCTTCATTTGCGACAGGCCTCGGTGGAAAAGGACGACGGAAAAAATCCTGGCGGCACTTGCTTGCGCCGACATGTGTCGATGGCAGCGTTGTTGCAGGCACCGCTATTGCGCGCCCGTCGACAGGAGTTCGACGTCGAACTTCAGGGTGGCATCGGGTTTGATGGGGCTGCCGGGTGCGCCCTTCGTTCCGTAGGCAAGTTTTGCAGGAATCCAGAACGTGAACTTGCTGCCGACCGGCATCAGTTGCAGGCCTTCGGTCCATCCCGGAATGACCTGATCGACGGGGAACGATGCCGGGCCGCCGTTGTTCGCGGAATTGTCGAATTCGGTCCCGTCGAGCAGGGTCCCGACGTAATTGACTTTCACCGTATCGGTCGCTCTCGGCTTGGGTCCGGTGCCTTGCCTGACGATCTCGTATTGCAGACCGGAAGCCGTCGTCACGATGCCCGCTTTCTTTGCGTTTTCCGCGAGGAAGGCCGCACCCACATTGGCGTTGTTTTGCGGGACCACGAAAGTGGGCTTGTCCTTGTCGGCGGACGGCGGCGCAGCGCATGCGCTCAAGGAGATGGCCAGGGCCAGGACGGAAACAGCGATGGGCGCGATACGGTGCGAATACATCTTCATGGAAAACTCCGGTTGCTTGAATCGGGCATCGAGGGAGAGTCGCGTCGAAGAACCAGGCGCCATCGAGGGCGCCAGCCGCATAGTGTCGCTGATGGGACCGGCTTTGGGCCGTTCCTTGCGTAGCGTAGCGTCAGCTCCGGCGCGGCGGCACTTCCCCGTGACGGGTCCATTCGAGGTAGCCGATCGCCTCGTAGGCGTTGACGACATCGAACACTTCGGCGAGCTCGGCGCCGCTCGCGCGGGCGATCGCGTCGAGCCTGCGCGGTTGGTTCATCTGCGCGCTGATGCGGAGCGCGCGTGGATAGTCGTTCGCAAGATCCAGCCGCTTGGAAAGACGGTAGCTGCCCTCGGGATCGAAACGCCGGGACAGGGATCCGCTGGAGTGGACAAAGCTGTCCATCCAGATCAGGTATGCGAAAGGCCTGGCGGCCGAGCGCTTGCGCACTTGCTCCAAGTCATCGCTGCTCAGGGGTTTCCAGTCTCCGAAGCGCAGGGACTCACGGGAATAGGGTTCGAGCGTGGGCAGGGAGCCGTCCGCCCAGAACATCCGCTCATCCGGATCGATCACCAGCGGCGGCGCGCCCGGCAAGGCGATCTGCGCAGGCCCGCCGAGCACCCTTTTCGGCAAGTAATGAAGCAGCCAACGCATGGCGTTTTCGTCGACGGTTGGCCCGGCGGCCTTGAGAGAAACCGGTTGGGACTCGTCTTCGGCACGCGGCGGCGGTTGCGGGTCGTGGGCGGCCGGACCGACCGCAACTGGCGCGATGGTTTCGCGCGCTGCTTCTGCCTGGTTGCCGATCGCAGCCGCTTCGGCAACGCTGCGCGCGACTTCGCCCAGCAGCGCGGCGAAAGCATCGCGATGCAAGGGTTTGCGCAGAAACAGGCCCGCTGGCGCCGGCTCGCCCGCTTCGATGAGATGCGCGCTGGCGACCCCCGCCTGGGAAGCACGCCGGATCGCCGGGTCGCCGATGACGCTGTGCCTGTCCATCATCAACAGATCCGCCTCGGACTCGGGACCCCAGGCCCAGTCTTCGCTGACCTGCTTGCGTGCGGAACGCAGCAACAGGCGGAGGTGGGCCTGATCCTCCTCGCTGGTCCCGACACACTGGATGATCCATTGGCTCTTCATGAGAGCGGGGCTCGCGGGGACCCCGTCCGATCCGGGCGGAAGCGGCGGTCGCGTCGGGCTGCAGTCACTTGCCCACCAGTTTCTTGAGGAAACGGACCAGCCGGACGCCCTGCTCCGCGCCAAACGACCGCAGGGACGACATCAGGCGTTGCAGGACGTGCAGCGCCTTGCCGGAAATGCCCGGTTTCGGCTGGTCGCGACGTCGATCGCGTCGCGACGATGCGTAGGTTGGCGTCGGCTGCGCGGTGGCGGGCTCGGGTGCCTTGGTCGCTGCGGAGGATGGTGTCGAAACGGGTGCTGCAGGCTGCGGCTGTTTGACCGCTGCTGGCGCTGGCACCGCCGCGGCCGGCTCGCGCGGGCGATCGAGTATCGCCTGGCAGCGGTTCAGCGCATCCTGCGCGCTGGCCCAGACATCCTGGTTCGCGCTGATGACGGCCGTACGCAAGCTGATGGCAAACGGCCGGCCATCGATCTGCAGCGCATTCGCCGCCACTTGCGCGTGCAGCCAGGCCGCCATGACCTCGATTCCTTCCCGCTGGCCACCTGGGAGCGCGATCGCGAAACCGCCAAGCCCGATGTGCGCAGCGGTGTCTTCCTCGCGGATGCGCTTGCGAATCAGCTTCGACACATGCACCACGATCTGTTCGACCGCCGCATTGCCGCGCTCGTGGAACGTCGCGACCAGGTCGTCGATCTCCACGCGCAGCAATGCCAATCCCTGGCCGTGCCGGCGCGCATAGGCGATGTCCTGCTCCAGCCGGTGCAGGAAGCCTGGCTCGTTGTCCATACCCGTCAGCGGGTCCAGCGTGCTCTGCGACTGCAACTGCCGGCTGATGCGCTGATAACTGGCATGCGCACGGGCGCGCGTCAGCAGTTCGGTGCTGAGGAACTTCTTGTTGAGGAAATCCGTGGCGCCCCGATCCAGCGCCAGTTGCTTCGCCGATTCGTGGTCGTCGGCGCCTGTGACCAGGATCACCGGCATGTCGTGCAGGCCCGGCTTGCCGGACGAGCGGACTCGCTCCAACAGTTCATAGCCGTCGCAATTGGGCATGTTGATGTCGGTGAACAGCACCGCGATATCCGGATCGCGCCCGAGTTTTCCCCAGGCATCGTCGCCATCGACGGCGGTGACCACGTCGAACTCGGCGCTCAGCATCTTGGACGCTGTCTTGACCATCACCTTGGAGTCGTCGACGAAGAGTATTCGGGTCGTGGACTTGATCTCGCCGTTCATGCATCCCCCGTTGTATGTCGATACCGCTTGGCACGATGGCAAGGCCGCTATCCGAACGGCCATCACCAGACCCTGGCGGTCACACTCGACAAGGACGATTGCAAGGGGGAGAGGATAACGAGGCTGTCGATTCCATTTGATGACCTCCGTCCCCTTTCCACCGTTCCACGCGCCTTGTTTTTCTTCCCCGTCCTTCGGCTGCCCCAGACTGTACTTCGTCTTCCCTTCCAGATCCCGTTCGATCGAAGCCGCGTCGGCGGCCAAAATCCCGAGCGAGTCCTGCAGCCTGCGCAGCAGCGCGCGTTCCTTCCGGGCTGATTCCGCCGGGCAACGCGTCGCCGACGGCTGCCTCATAGACCTGCAGCTTACGGAACACGGCGTATTCCGGCGTGTCGTTGGTGTTCGGCATCGCCGCCCTGGAGACATGCTCGGCGAAGCGCTGCAGCGGTGCGAGAAAGAACACCACGACGGCGGCGGCAAGCAGCCCCGCGATGTTGCCGAGTTCGTTCGACAGCAGCCTGCTCGCGCCTTCCGAGAGCACATACACGATCGCGATCACCGCGGCGGCGAGGGTCGATTGCTTGATCGTCCAGCGGATGCGCAGGTCGATGTCGAACAGTTGCGTGCGCAGGATGCCGTACGCGATCAACGGCACGGCCAGGAACGTGCCGAGCGTGTAGACGATGAACCATGGCGGTATCGTGGTGAAGACGTCGGCATAGTCGCCGCGCGATAGCGCCCAGACCTGCGTCGCGTAAATGAAACCCCAGCAGGCATCGCGGATGCCGAACGCGACGGCGAAGATGCGCGCACGCTTGCGCGCCGCACCGGTCGACGTGTACCAGACCCGCAGCGACGTGGCGAACGCGAATGCGAACAGCACCACCAGCGCGACATACAGAACGCCTGTCGGCAGCGAGAGCAGGCGAAAGTCGAGCGGCGCCGACGTGCGCATGGATTTGGCGAGCGGCCAGAGCAACGCCGCATAGAGCACTGCCGCACCCGACGCGACGCCGATGCGCACGCGCCTGTCGGCGAAAGGTCGTGTCCATCGCGTGTTCAGCGCGGCCGCTAGAAACGGCGGATAGAGCGCGAGCATCCCGCAGTCGCCGAGCGCGTGGATCACGATCTCGGCCATGGCGAACGACGGATTACGCTGATAAAAGGCCTCGAGCGACCCGAACAGATATTCGATCGAACCACTCGAAGCGAGTGCGACGCCCTCCACGACCAGCAGCAACGCGAGCTTGCGCGCGACGCTGCCACGGACGCCAGCGCGGAACAGCACGACGGACAGCCCGCAGCACATCACGACAGCGACAAGTGCAAGCATTCCCCGGATGTCGGCGTGGAGCATCCCGAATCCTAACCGAAAAAAGGCCCGGAACAGATCATCGGTGCAAACGACAAACGGCCTTGGCACTTCGCAGGATCTGTCGTCCCGCGCATCGCGAGCGACCGTCTGGCGACAGCGCATCCGCTTCGAGATACCCGCCACGCCCGGGATGACGGGACTGGCAGGGATGGGTCTGCTTCGCGTCGCGGGTTACGCCTTCAGTTTCCACCCGCTCCTGAAAATCCACCAGACCGCGGCCAGGCATGCCGCCATGAAGGCCAGGATCGCCGACGCGCTCACTACCACGTCGACATCGGCCAAGCCGTAGAAGCTCCAGCGGAATCCGCTGATCAGGTAAACCACCGGGTCGAACAAGGCGATCTGCTGCCACACGGGCGGAAGCATGCTGACCGAATAAAACGCGCCGCCGAGGAAAGTCAGCGGCGTGACGACCATCAGCGGGATCACCTGCAACTTCTGGAAATCGTCCGCCCACAGCCCGATGATGAAACCGAACAGGCTGAATGTGATCGCGGTCAGCAGCAGGAAGAACACCATCCAGTACGGATGCGCGATGTCGTAGGGAACGAACAGGCGCGCGGTGACCAGGATCAGGAATCCAAGCATCACCGACTTGGTGGCGGCGGCGCCGACGTAACCGAGCACGACTTCGACGTACGACACCGGCGCCGACAGCAGCTCGTAGATCGTGCCGGACCATTTCGGCAGGTAGATGCCGAACGACGCGTTGGAAATGCTCTCGTTCAACAACGGCAGCATGATCAGGCCTGGAATGATGAAGGCGCCGTAGCTGACGCCGTCGACAGCGCCCATGCGCGAGCCGATCGCCGCTCCGAACACGACGAAATACAGCGACGTCGACAGCACCGGCGAGGCGATGCTCTGGGTCAGGGTGCGGAACGTGCGCGCCATCTCGAAGCGGTAGATCGCGCGAACCGCGTACCAGTTCATGCCTCGACTCCCTTCGCGTCCGCATGCACGAGGCTGACGAAGATGTCCTCGAGCGAGCTCTCGCTCGAATGAAGGTCCTTGAACACGATGCCCTGCCCGGCCAGCGCACCCAGCAACCCGGCGATGCCGGTGTCATCGCCCTGGGCGTCGAAGGTGTAGACGAGGCTGTGGCCGTCGTCGATGAGTTCGAGCGGCAACGTTGCCAGGGCGTCCGGAATGCGATCGAGCTTCTGCTGCAGCTGCAGCGTGAGCTGCTTCTTGCCCAGCTTGCGCATCAGCACGGCCTTGTCCTCGACCAGGATCAGTTCGCCCTTGCTGATCACGCCGATGCGGTCGGCCATTTCCTCCGCTTCCTCGATGTAGTGCGTGGTCAGGATGATCGTGACGCCGCTGGCGCGCAGTTCGCGCACCATCCGCCACATGTCGCGGCGCAGCTCGACGTCGACGCCGGCGGTCGGCTCGTCGAGAAACAGGATCTTCGGTTCGTGCGACAGCGCCTTGGCGATGAGCACGCGCCGCTTCATGCCGCCCGAAAGCGTCATGATCTTGCTGTCCTTCTTGTCCCACAGCGACAACTCGCGCAGCACTTTTTCCAGGTGCGCTGGATTGGGCGGCTTGCCGAACAGCCCGCGGCTGAACTTGACCGTCGCCCACACCGATTCGAATGCGTCGGTCGACAACTCCTGCGGCACCAGTCCGATCAGCGAGCGCGCCGCACGGAAGTCCGAGACGATGTCGTGACCGTCGGCCAGCACCGTGCCGCTGGTCGCATTGACGATGCCGCAGATGATGCTGATCAGGGTGGTCTTGCCCGCACCATTCGGCCCCAGCAAGGCGAAAATCTCACCGCGCCGGATGTCCAGATCGACCGACTTCAAGGCCCGGAAGCCGGACTTGTAGGTCTTGCTCACATTCCTGATCGAGACGATCGAAGACATCCGGTGCTATTCCGTGTCGGCGGTGGCCAATCCTAGCCGAAGCGGGCACTGACCCCGAAAAAGGAGAGCAAGCGGTCAGCCTGTCCGCGCGCCTTGGCGGACGAGCTTCCTCAATGAATGAGGGCCTGTATTTCCAAGCAGGCCGGCGAGACGCGGATGACGACGTCATGCTGGCTCTGGATTGGAACATGTTGCGCAGGATCAGGCTTGTTTGCGGGATGGAAAGAGAGTTCGACCTTCAAGGATTCGCCCTGCGGCCCGCATTCGGAATTCCGGACCACATAGCGCTCGTCGACGAAGGGCGCGATGATGCCGAGGTCGTGTTCCAGTGAATGCTTCACCTGGGCGCGGGTCATGCCCGGTTTCACCGGCACCGCGATCGCCCGACATGTCTCCGGCACGTCCGGAACGCTCATCGGCCCAGTAGCGGTGTCGCTGCTGGAAATCCTGCGAACCACGGGATCGACATGGACATCGAACTGGAAACAGCCGCCATCCTTCAGCCGAACCCGTACAGCGGTCGTCGATCCTCGGGCATTCCGACGCAGACTCAGGTCGAAGCGCCCCTCCGTCAGGAATTGGTTCACCAGAACCGAGGGGAGCGTGGTTGTGCTTCCTTGTACTTCGACTCTTTCGATGTCCGTAACAGGAACGACATCGAGAAACCCGCTGCCTTGCCGGAACGGGGATGGTCTTTCATCCGGCATGCGTCTTTTTGGAAACCTGATTAGCGTCGATCCTCAGCCAACTTTCGCATGATCTGAGACGACGAGGGCCGATGGTACCTCCACTGACGAAGTGGAGGTGGGTTATGGCGATGAACATGGTGCAGTTTCAGGCGGGCCTTTCAATGCCGGAGTTCC
>JBBQHA010000148.1:0-8207 GCA_038323475.1 Lysobacterales bacterium | reverse complement strand
ATCGTCCAGACCCGGCGCGCGCGCGACTGCGGCGCGAGTGCAGCACTGATCGTCACCCCGCCCTATGTGCGTCCGACCCAGGCCGGGCTGCTGGTGCATTACATCGCGCTCGCTGAACAGGGCGGGCTGCCGATCGTCCTTTACAACGTCCCCGGCCGGACCGGCTGCGACATGCTGCCGGACACCGTGGCCCAGTTGCGCTCGCATCCCGAAATCATCGGCATCAAGGAAGCGGTCGGCGACATCGAGCGCATCCGCGCCCTGCTGCCTTTGCGCGGCGCTGGCTTCACCGTCCTCAGCGGCGACGATCCGACCGCCGGGCAGGCGATGCTGGCCGGCGCCGATGGCGTGATCTCGGTCGCATCCAACGTGATTCCAGCCGCGATGCGGCGATTGTGCGACCATGCGCGCGGCGGCGATGCGGCTGCGGTCGCCGCATTGCATGATCGGCTGGGTCCGCTGCTGGCTTTCCTCGGCGTGGAACCCAATCCCATTCCGGTCAAGGCCTTGTTGACGCGGATGGGCATGGGTTCCGGCCTGCGCCTGCCGCTGCTGCCGCTGTCGTCGCAATACGTGCGCCAGGCCAATGCCATGGCGACGACTTGCGGCGCACTCGAATCCGAATCGGCCGGCCCGCTGGCTGCATGACCCACCAAGACATTTCCGCCCGATCCCCATACGTTGCCGCGTGACCCAACAGGAGAACCCGATGTCGCTTTCCACTTCCACCGTCCGCGTGCTGCTTGCGACGACGCTTGCCGCGGCGCTGCTCGCCAGTTCGGGTTGCGGCATGTTCCACCGCAAGGACGGCAGCCTCCGGTTGCTCCCGCACCGGCATAACTCCGATTACAGCAAGAGTCGCGAGAATCGCCCGCTGGAAGTGCCGCCGGACCTCGATACGCCGGCAACCGACCCCTCGATGCAGATCCCGAACACGCGCGGCGCCGCGCCGGCAGCGTCGAGTTCGATGAGCCCCTCCACCGCGGGCTTCGCTGTCAGCGACACCGTCGCCGGGACTTGGGAACGCATGGGCCGCGCGCTCGAGCGCATCGACGGCGTCACCATCACCCAGCGCGCGCAGGCGCTCAACAGTTACGAAGTGCACTACAAGAGCGCAACGATGCTGCTGCGCGCGAACTCCGACGGCGCGGCCAGCCATGTGGACGCGGTCGGCACCGACGGCAAGCCAGTGCGCACGCCCGAAGCGCTGGAACTGCTGGGCCTGCTCCGCAACCGGATCGGGTAAAGAGCGGCGTTCACGAACTGGCAGTGGCAGTTCGTGCCGCGATGCACGCCCGAACATCGCCGGAAACGCAACGGGGCAACCGCAAGGTCGCCCCGTTCGTCTTGCCGCCATCGGCAAGCCTGGCCGTCGCGGATCCTGTCGCGTTTCCGGCTAGCGCTGCAGTTCGGACAGCTTGTTGGCGACCTTGTCCCACTCGGCGGCGTCGGCCGGCGGTTCGATGCGCGTGGTGATCACCGGCCATGCCTTCGCGAGTTCGGCATTGAGGGCGATGAAACCCTCCTGTCCGGCCGGGACGTCGTCCTCGGGGTAGATCGCGTTGACCGGGCATTCGGGCTCGCAGAGCGTGCAGTCGATGCACTCGTCGGGATCGATGACCAGGAAGTTCGGCCCGACGTGGAAGCAGTCGACCGGGCACACCTCGACGCAGTCGGTGTACTTGCAGCGGATGCAGCTCTCGGTGACGACGAAGGGCATGGCGTGGTTCCGCGCGGCGATCTGGACGAAGCGAGCAGTGTAGCGAGCCGGCGCATCAAACTACAAAACCCGCCAGCGTCGGGCAACGAAGCGGGGTGTTGCATCGGAAGTCCGCGCAAGTCCGAATACCGCTCCTGCATTCTCGGCGCTTCCGCCATCCATTGAGGTCGGATGTGCGGACTGCTGCAGATGGGCCTGCGTGAAAAATGGTGCTCCCTACGAGACTCGAACTCGTGTTCCCGCCTTGAGAGGGCGGTGTCCTGGGCCACTAGACGAAGGGAGCGGGGGTGAAAACGGACGTGAAGCGTTAGTATATCAGCGCAACGACAGACTTCCACACAACGCAAGGACAGCGGCCTCGCCGCGAGCATGACGCCGGCTTCCACATCCGCAAGCTCCATCGCCAGCCTTCCCGCGCCGCGCATCGTGTCGCGCGACGCGCACAATATCTCGCGCAAGCAGATCAGCCAGAGCGCCCTGCGCGTGCTCTACAAGCTCAATGAAGCCGGATTCGACGCCTATCTCGTCGGCGGCGCGGTCCGCGACCTGCTGGTCGGCGGCGATCCCAAGGATTTCGACGTCGCGACCAACGCCACGCCCGAACAGGTCAAGGCGCTGTTCCGCAACAGCCGCCTGATCGGCCGCCGCTTCCGGCTTGCGCACGTGATCTACGGGCCCGAGATCATCGAGGTCGCGACCTTCCGCGCCAACAGCGACGACGGCACCGGCGATCGCGAACTGCATGAGGGCGGTCGGGTGTTGCGCGACAACGTGTACGGCACCATCGAGGACGACGCGGAGCGCCGCGACTTCACCGTCAACGCCCTGTACTACGGCGTGCGCGACTTCGCTGTGCTCGATTACGTCGGAGGCTGGGAAGACGTGCAGCACCGCACGCTGCGCATGATCGGCGATCCCGAGCAGCGCTACCGCGAAGACCCGGTGCGCATGCTGCGCGCGGTGCGGCTCGCGGCGAAACTCGGTTTCTCGATCGATCCGGCGAGCGCCGAACCGATCCCGCGGCTGGCGCCGCTGATCGCCGATGCCCCGCCCGCGCGCCTGTTCGACGAGATGCTGAAGATGTTCCTGGCCGGCCATGGCGAAGCGAGTTTCGACGCGCTCGACACACATGGCCTGCTCGCCGTCATCCTGCCGGAAACCGCGGCGGCGCTGGCCGACGATCACGATGGCCGGCAGCGCGCGATGGTGCGCATGGCGCTTGCGAATACCGACGAGCGCGTGCGTTCCGGCAAGACGGTGACGCCTGCGTTCCTGTTCGCCGCGCTGCTATGGCCCGCGTTCCGCCGCGAACTCGGCTTGCTCGCCGACCAGGGCCTCGATCCGCTGAACATGCAGCAGCGCGCCGCCGACCGGGTGACCCTGCACCAGGCGCACCGCATCGCGATGCCGCGCCGGTTCTCGATCCCGATGCAGGAAATCTGGCTGCTGCAGGCGCGCTTCGACATTCGCCAGCGCAAGCGCGTGTTCCGCCTGCTCGCCCATCCGCGCTTCCGCGCGGCCTACGATTTCCTCGCATTGCGCGTCACCGAGCAGCCCGAACTCGCCGAGCCGGTCGCGTTCTGGACCGAGGCGCAGACCCTGTCGCACGACGGACTCGCCGAGCGCCTTGCCGCCGCTCCGGCTCCGCCGGCTGCAGCCGAGAATGCTGCCGGGCCGCGCAAGCGTCCGCGCCGTCGCCGACGCCACACCTCCGCCAGCGATTCCGGCATGCCCGATACCGCGCCCATCAAATGACAGTCGCGCTGCGACGCCATCGTTGGGGTGAGGGCAAATCCAGCGGCGCATTCGAATGACCATTGCGAATGCTTCCGATGTCAGTGCAGGGCCGGTCCATGCCTGCGTCGGTCTCGGCGGCAACCTCGGCGATGTCGCGACGGCCATCGAACAGGCCTGCGCAGCGCTCGACAGCCTGCCGGCGACCCGCGTCCTGCGTCGCTCGCGGCTGTATCGCACGCCAGCCTGGGGCATGACCGCGCAGCCGGATTTCATCAACGCCGCCGCACTGCTGTCCACCCGACTGGCGCCAGCGGCGCTGCTGGCGGAGTTGCTGCGGATCGAACGCGAGGCCGGGCGCAACCGCGACGCGCAATCCGGACGCTGGGGTCCGCGCGCGCTCGACCTCGACCTGTTGTTGTACGGCGATGTGGTCATCGCGCAGCCGGGGCTGAGCGTCCCGCATCCGCACCTGCACGAGCGCGCCTTCGTGCTGGTCCCGCTGGCCGAGATCGCTCCGAATGCGCTGGTGCCGGGCCGGGGCCGGGTGGATGGCCTGCTCGCTGCGGTGGATGCGCAGGGGATTGTGGCGCTGGGGTAGAGTAGGCGGCCTGCCGAAACCCTGGACGAGCCGATGTACGCATCCGACGACAAGTCCAAGCCGCGCGCGCCGGTCACCGTGCCGTCGTTGCGGCTGGCCAAGCGCGACGGGCGCAAGCTCGTCATGCTGACCGCCTACGACGCGGGCTTCGCGATCGCGCTCGATGCGGCCGGCGTGGACATCGTGCTGGTCGGCGATTCGCTGGGCATGGTCGTGCAGGGCAAGTCCAGCACGCTGCCGGTCAGCGTCGCGGACATGGTCTACCACACTGGCTGCGTCGCCCGCGGACTGCGGTCCGCCCTGCTGGTCGCGGACATGCCGTTCCAGAGCTATCCGACGCCGGAACGCGCGCTGGATGCGGCTGCGGCGCTGCTCGGGCAGGGCGGTGCAACGATGGTCAAGCTCGAAGGCGCGGGACACGTGCTCGAATGCATCCGCTTCCTCGTCGAACGCGACATTCCGGTCTGCGCGCACCTCGGCCTGACCCCGCAGTCGGTGATGAAGCTCGGCGGCTATTCGGTGCAGGGGCGCGAGGAAGCCGCAGCGCAGCGCCTGCTCGACGATGCGCTGGCGGTCGAGGCCGCGGGAGCCGAATTGCTGGTGCTGGAATGCGTCCCGAGCGCTCTCGCCAAACGCATCAGCGCCGCGCTGAAGATTCCGACCATCGGCATCGGCGCCGGTCCGGGCTGCGACGGCCAGGTGCTGGTGCTGCACGACCTGCTCGGCCTGGCCAGCGGCCATCGCCGTCCGCGCTTCGTCAAGGATTTCCTCGCCGAAGGCGGCTCCGTCGTCGGCGCGGTGCGCGCATTCGCCGCGGCGGTGCGCGACGGCAGTTTCCCCGATGCCGAACACAGCTACGCCTGAGCCTTGCCGATGCGGACACTGAACACGGTCGCCGAACTGCGCACCCAGGTGCGCGCATGGAAACGCGATGGCATGCGCGTGGGTTTCGTGCCGACGATGGGCAACCTGCACGCCGGCCATTATTCACTGATCGCGCTTGCGAAACGGCATGCGGACCGCATCGTCGCGAGCGTGTTCGTCAATCCCACCCAGTTCGGGCCCAGTGAAGATTTTGCAAGGTACCCTCGATCCCTCGATGCCGATGCCGAGGGCCTGGCTGCGCATGGCTGCGACATGCTGTTCGCGCCGACCGTGGCGGAGATGTATCCCGAGGGCGCCGACAACGCCGTGCAGATCCGGGTGCCGGGAATCACCACGATCCTCGACGGAGCGCACCGTCCGGGTCACTTCGATGGCGTCGCAACCGTGGTCGCACGCCTGTTCAACATGGTGCAGCCGGATGTGGCGGTGTTCGGCCGCAAGGACTACCAGCAGTTGCAGGTGATCCGTTATCTCGTGCGCGACCTCGCGTTTCCGATCGACATCGTCGCTGCGCCGACCGCGCGCGCCGACGATGGCCTCGCCCTGAGTTCGCGCAACCAGTACCTGTCCGCAGCCGAACGCACCGTCGCCCCGGAAATCCATCGCACCCTGCTCGCGATGCGCGATGCGGTGCGCGCGGGGCATCCGCTCGCCTCCGTCGAAGCCGATGCGGCCCGCCGCCTTGCCACCGGCGGTTTCGTGGTCGACTATGCCGCGATCCATCGCGACGACCTGGCGACGCCTGCCGACGACGAACGCGCCGGCCTGGTCGCGCTGGTCGCCGCACGGCTGGGTAGCACACGACTGATCGACAACCTGCTGTTCGATTGACCGGCTGATGGAGCGGGCATGAAGCTGATCATCCAGATTCCGTGCTTCAACGAGGCCGAAGCCCTGCCGATCACGCTGGCCGCGTTGCCGCGTGCCGTGGATGGCTTCGATCTGGTCGAGTTGCTGGTGATCGACGATGGCTCCAGCGACGACACCGCCGGGATCGCGCACCGGCACGGCGTCCAGCATGTCGTCCGGCATCCGCAGAACCGCGGCCTCGCCGCCGCGTACATGACCGGCATTGCAACAGCGCTGGCGCTGGGCGCGGACACGATCGCGAGCACCGACGGCGACAACCAGTACTGCGGAGCGGACATACAGGCCCTCGTCGCGCCGGTGCGGGATGGGCGCGCCGACTTCGCGATGGGCGTGCGCCCGATCCGCGACCGCCGTTATTTCCCGCTGTGGAAATCCGTGCTGACGCGACTCGGGACCTGGCTCGCGCGCTTGCTCAGTGGCCTGCCGGTACAGGATGCCCCGAGCGGCATGCGCGCCTACACCTCAGCGGCAGCGCGCGACCTGCGCGTGACCGGACGCTTCAGCTACACGATGGAAAGCCTCGTGCTCGCGGGCAGCCAGGGCTGGCGGCTGGCTTCGGTGCCGATCCGGGTGAACCGCGTCGATCGTCCGTCGCGACTGATGGCGAGCGTGCCGCAATACCTGCGCAAATCCACGTTCGCTCTGTTGCGCGGCGTGACTTTGCATCGCCCGCGCTTGATGCGCGGATTGATCGGACTTGCCGGGCTGGGCGCATGGTTCGGTGCGACCGGCGTGCAGGCGTTGCGCACGGGCGTGTTCACCTGGTCGTCGCCCGTCGCGCTCGCGTCCGGCCTGGCTGCGTGCGCGATCGGAAGCGGGTGGATGTGGCTGTTGCGTCGCGATGCGGCGAGCCATCGCCGGCATTCCGCGGATGCATCGGCGTCACTGGAGGCAGTCGTCCGGCCCGATCCGCACGGCGGCGACGACTTCGTGACTCTCGGCAGCGACCAGGAAAAACCATTGCCCGACGTGGGCCCAGTCACCAGTGTCGGCATGCCCTTCGCGATTGCCGCTGGCGAAGGCTTTGCCGATGGGTGAGTCCACGTGCAGGTCGTACCAGATCTGGGTGCGCGGCGCGGACACCACCCAGTCGAAGTGGACGTGGAACGGGGGGGCGCCGCAGGCGGGACCGCGATCGGGCGTCGCGACCAGCCGGACACCGGGACGCGGCAGGTCCAGCACGGGCGGTATGGCCGAATGCGGCGCCTGCCTGCATCCGGCGAGGAAAACGAGCAAGCACATGCCCGCCATCATCCGGACCATCCGATTCCCCGTTTCGCCATGTTCGAACCAAGCATAAACCCGGCACCGGGCCTGCGCTGGTTGCGCGCCCTGCTGTTGCTGTCGGCGATCAAGGTTGGGTGGATCTGCTGCGACGCGATTCCACGCCTGTTCCTCGGCGACTCGGCGAGCTACCTGTTGGGTGCCGTGAGCGACTGGTTGCCGCCGGGGCGTTCGTTCACCTATCCGTGGCTGCTGCGTTTCCTGGTGATGCCGTGGCACTCGCCGTACGCGTTGATCGTGGTGCAGTCGCTCGCGGGCGTGGTGTCCGCGTGGCTGCTCTGGCTGGTGCTGCGGCGACGGCTGGGCGTGCCCGAGGGCGTCGCCCTGCTCGTCGCCGCACTGTTCGCCTGCGACCCTGCGCAAGTGTTCTACGAGCGCATGGTGATGGCGGAGGCTTTCGGCGGGCTGGCATTGTTCGCTGGCTTCGCGGCAACCGTCGAATACGTCGCGACTGCACGCTTGCGCTGGCTGGTCGCCCTCGAATGCTTCGGCCTGGCGACCGTGTCGTTGCGCCTGAACCTGCTGCCGGTGGTGTTGGTGATGGGCGTGGTCGCGCCATTGCTGCTGTGGCTGCGCGACGCGGGCGCGAGGCAAGTCGCCGCGCACACGGTGGTCGCGCTGACCCTGCTGGGTGGCTTGCACGGCGGTTATCGACACTTCGTCGCAGCGCGTTACCACACCGCGCCCGCATGGAGCGCCCGCAGCGGGCTGATGGAGTTCGGCCTGGTTGCCCCGCTGGTGCAGCCCAGGCATCTGTGGGCCGAGGGCATTTCGCCCAACGTGCTCAGCCTGGTGCGCCATGACCTGCGAGATCCTTTCACCCGCAACGACCAGATGTGGTCGGCGTTCGGCCTCGGCGATGTCCTGGGGCTGGACGATACCGAGCAAGGCGATGCATCGGGCGGACGGATCGCGGCGCGCGCCCTGCACGACGATCCGCTCGGCCTGCTGCGACTCGGGTTCATCAATGCCACCGGTTACTTCAAACCGCAGTATGCGGATGTCCGCTTGCTGGCCGATCGTGCCTCCGGGCGCCCTTATCCGCCCGACGTGCAGGCATCCGCACGCAGCGTGTTGAACATGGCCATCGCCGGCACCGAGACGGTGGAGTCG
>JBBQHA010000147.1:0-8263 GCA_038323475.1 Lysobacterales bacterium | reverse complement strand
CTCTCGTGGTTGTATGCCTATCTCATCGGGATCCCGGTTGCGGACAAGCTATCGGAGACGATCGGCGACCAGATCGACAATGCCGATGAGCGCGTGGTGGGAGCAGTCTTGATGTTTTTTTGGCGATTTCCCGCTGCGGATGGGATCGACCGAGTCGTCGCGCACTTGGAGGCCAGACTCGGTGCAGCTCATGTCGGTCACCCAGTGCCCGAGGTCGGCTATGCGCCGAGTCTGTGGGACGTGATGATCGCAGCGATGAAACAGCGGACCGATGAGAACGATGCAATCGACCTCCGCGTGGTCGAGTTGGTGCGCAAGATCATGGTGTTGCCGGCGGGCGATCCCGACAAGGTCAAGGCAACACTCGGCGACTGGACGAACGCCACCGCGTTCCACGATGATGACTTGGTTTGGATGGCCGAGAACGTGGAGGCGCTCGAAGCGGCGGGGCCAGGTCGCTGGAGCAAGATCCTGAACCTGTTGCTCGGCGCGGCGCGCAAGAACCCTGAGCTAGCTCATCTGGTCGTGATCGGCGGTGTCGCACTCATCCAGAGCCACCGTGTGAGCCCCACCGAGATTCGCACGTGGATCGAGCAACGTGGCAGCAAGACCGACGCGTGGTTGCTAGCTCTCGAGGCATCGCTCGACCAGAGTTCGTAGTCGAATCTCGACGGATGACGAGGCGGGGCCGCGCTCGATCTCTTCCAGCGCTGAAACCAACAGAAGTCGGTGACGCGATCAGGTCAGCGCGGAGTGGAGCTGAGCGCTGGTGCGCCGATCGACTTCGGCGTCGATCGCGTCGTCGTCGGAGAGCCCCGCGAGGGCGCGCCAGACGGCGGGGTCGTGCGCGCCGTAGCGCAGCTCGCGCGATAGCAGGGTCGCGAGCTTCGGCTTCGCGTCATCGTGCATCGCGGCCTGCGCCCAGACGTGGGCGTCGTTGCCGAACGTCGTGATGTAGCTATCGAGGCGACGCGGGATGCCCTCGGGATCGTCGGCCAGATCGCGAGCGCGGCGCGACCAGCAGCCATTCGCGATGCGGATCCGGGCTGGCGTCGCTCGGCACGTCGACGCGCACGAGTTTTCCACCTTTGCGCAGGTAGATTTCGGAGTGAAAAGTATCCCTCCAGACATTCACGAAATCGCGCCCGAATCCCGGCGTGTTGTCGTGGCGTGCTGTCACCTCAAGGTCGGTGGCTTTGCCTTCGTACACCGTCGCCGCGGAAGCGAGCGGAATGCCGCGCTTCCATTCCTTGACGATACGCGGATAGCCCGAATCGGTCATGGAGCCGGGGCCGAAATCGGTTCCGACATACAGCGTGTCCGCATCGATCCAGCCGGCCTTCGTCTTCGCGACCGGGATGCGGAAGCCGTCCTTCACGAACGTTTTGGTCGGCAAGGCGAACTTGCGCGTTTCGACCGCATCGCCGCCGCCCGAAGACAGCGACACCAGACTGCGCTTGTATTCCGGTTTCAGGCAATCGGCACCCTTGAATACCCAGTGCGCGTTCTCGGCCTTGTTCAGCGCGTCGATGTCGATCACCGTTTCCCATTGCGGATCGCCCTTGCGGTATTCGTAGAGCGTCGTGCGCCGCCAAACACCGCGTGGGTGATCCCTGTCCTGCCAGAAATTGTAGAGGTGATTGCCCATCCGGTTCGGGTACGGAATGCGCGCATCCGAGTGGAGCACTTCCAGGATGCGCTCGCGGGTGTGCTTGAATTCGGACGACTCCATGAACCGCTTCGCGGTGATCGTGTTCTGCGCCTTCACCCATTTCATCGGCTCGGTGCCTTGGATGTTTTCCAGCCATAGATGCAGGTCGTCGCCCGCCATCGCGGTGGAGGGCTGGCCCCTTCGCAGGCGATTCCGGCGATAGTGACGCCAACGATCAGTAGGCTACAGATTCGATGCATAGTGGGCTTTTCCGACAGCGGTGGTTGCTGGATGTTCGTTGATTAGCAATGTCCCAAACGACGGTATCGCGCCTGGTCACCGCACTGGGCAAGACAAACTGTGCGAAGCTCAGAAGCATAAAAATCTGACAGTCGCCGCGCACCTGCGATTCCAAGTAGTACGGTCAGCCTTCATGACTGGGCAGTATGGTCGTCTTGATCGCTCCTATCGAGAAGTCGGAGCGATGACCACCAGCGCCGTCACACTCAGCCAAGCCGGTTGAATTGAACTAGGTTGAGCGACAACTGAATTTCCAGAAAGCTGCCAGTCGCCCACGTCGGCTTCGGGTCGAGAGCGGCGGTCATCACCAGCGCGCTCAGTCATCTTTGACCGGAACAGGCGTCAGAGTGACTCAGCGCCTGCACTCGCGTCCCGCAACGATCTCAGCCCCTGAGAACCGCATCGCGTTGACTGTCGCCCAGACCGGGACTAGGCTTGCCCGATAAGGTTAAAGGATATTAACCATGACCGACGACCTCACGCCCCGCACCCGCCAAGTCCTGGCTTACATCCAGGATCACGTTGCTGCGTCCGGGATGCCGCCGACGCGGCAGCAGATTGCAGAAGCGTTCGGCTTCAGCGCGGTCGCAGCGCACAAGAACGTGCACCGACTGGTGGATGCGGGCTATCTGCGGATGGAGCCGCATGCTGCGCACGCGATGCGTCTGGTGGGTCGGCAGCGTGCCGCGGGCATCGAACTGCCGATCCTGGGTCGCGTCGCTGCGGGCGAGCCGATCGGCGCCGATCCGGACGTCCATGACGTGGTGCTGGTCGACCGCGCGATGTTCTTCCCCAAGCCCGACTACCTGCTGCGCGTGCAGGGCGACTCGATGCGCGAGGACGGCATCCTGGATGGCGATCTGGTCGCGGTGAAGCGCACGAACGTCGCGCGCAACGGCGACATCGTCATCGCGCGCCTGGACGATGAAATCACCATCAAGCGCTTCGAACGGACCAAGGCCGCGATCCGCCTGCTGCCACGCAATCCCGACTACCAGCCCATCGTCGTGCCGCGCGGCGCGAGCTTCGCGATCGAGGGCCTGTATTGCGGCCTGGTGCGCCGTTCCTGATGCGCGTCGCGGAATCCCTCGATGCGATGCTGTCGGCGCAGACGATCTGGCGCGCGCGTGCCCAGCCGGTGCCTGCGGAGTTGGGCCAGCCGACCGGATGGCCCGCGCTCGATGCAGCGTTGCCGCAACAGGGCTGGCCGCCGGGCGCGCTGACCGAGATCCTGCTGCGCGCCGATGGGGTCGGCGAGCTGGCGCTGGTCCTGCCGACGGTCGCCCGCCTCACCCAGTCCGGCGCGACCGTCGCACTGGTCGCACCGCCCTACATCCCGTATGCGCCTGCCTGGCAGGAAGCAGGCGTGGACCTGCTGCACTTGGAGATTGTCACTGCGAGCCCACGCGACGCGTTGTGGGCGTTCGAGCAATGCCTGCGTTCGGGTTCCTGCGCGGCCGTGCTGGGCTGGCCGTCGCATGCCGACCAACCCGCCCTGCGTCGCCTGCAGGTTGCAGCCGACACGGGATCTTGTCTGGGCTTCGCGTTCCGCGATCGACGCCACGCCGACAACCCATCACCTGCCGCGTTGCGCCTGGAGCTCGATGGCCGGCAGGTCTGGGTGCGCAAGTGTCGCGGCACGAACGCGCCGTCGCAGCCGCTGTCGTTGCAGCGAGCGTTGTGAGGACGCCCCATGCTGTGGGCCTGTGTCCTCTTGCCGCATCTGGCACTCGACGCGATCCTGCGCCGCCTGCCGCATCCTGATGCCCCGCTCGTCCTCGTCGATGGCCCGGCCCAGCAACGCACGCTGCATGCGGTGAATGCGGCCGCTGCGGCGGCAGGACTACGTCCCGGCCAACGCCTCGCTACCGCCCAAGCATTGCTGTCGCAGTTCACCGCGATTCCCTTCGACGCCTTGGCAACCGCCCACGCGCACCGCTTCCTCGCCGCGTGGGCCTATCGCTACAGCTCGCAGGTCAGCGTGCAATGGCCGCATGCGCTCCTCATCGAAGTGCGCGCGAGTTTCGGCCTGCATGGACCGTGGCCACGCTTCGAGGCCCGGCTGCGCGAGGACCTGCAGGCGCTCGGCTTCCGCCATCGCATCGGCCTGGCACCGACCCCATGCGCGGCGCTGGTGTTCGCGGGCCTGCGCGACGGACTGGCGATCACCAGTGAGCCGGCCATGCGCGAAGCGCTCGTCCACGTCCCCGTGCGTCGGGCAGCCCTGCCCGAAGATGCCGGCGAGCGCCTGCATGGAATGGGACTGCGCACGCTGGGCGCACTCCAGCAGGCACCCCGCGA
Organism: Lysobacterales bacterium; assembly: GCA_038323475.1. Taxonomy (GTDB): domain Bacteria; phylum Pseudomonadota; class Gammaproteobacteria; order Xanthomonadales; family Xanthomonadaceae; genus SZAS-103. The sequence continues at coordinate 4,011 of JBBQHA010000147.1, read as the reverse complement.
CAGCCTGCGCCGACGCTTCGGCATCGGCCTGCTGGACCACCTCGACTGGCTGTACGGCGATGTCGAGGAGACGCCCACGCTCTACAGCCCGCCCGACCATTTCGACGTGCGCGTCGAGTTCTCCTACGAAATCGAGAACCACCTGGCACTGAAATTTCCGCTTCGACGGCTGGTCAACGACCTCGCGACCTACCTGTCGGTACGCGACGGCGGCGTGCAACGCTTCGTGGTGCGGCTGGAACATGCGAGCGGCCATACCGACGTGAGCGTCGGCCTGCTCGCCGCCGAGCGCGAGCAGCGCGTCCTGTTCGACCTCGCACTCAACCGGCTGGAACGCGCCAGCATTCCTGCACCGATCGTCGCGATGCGATTGATCGCGCGCGAACTCCCGCCGTTCGTCCCGGCCAGCCGCGACCTGTTCGACAGCCGACCCGCGCAGGCCGTGCCATGGCCGCAATTGCGCGAGCGCCTGCGTGCACGGCTGGGCGATGAGGCGGTGTATCGCATCGCACCGGCCACCGATCCGCGCCCCGAGCGCGCCTGGACGCGCGCGACAGGCAATCCACCGAGCCTGCCGCAAAGACCGCCACGCCCGGCCTGGCTATTGCCGCGCCCGGTGCCGTTGCGCGATGCCGCGCTGCGCATCCTTGCCGGCCCCGAACGCCTGGAGAGTGGCTGGTGGGATGGCGAGGACGCGCGCCGCGATTACTACATCCTCGAAACATCCCAGGGCCAGCACGCATGGGCATTCGCCCCGGTCGGCGAACAAGGCCCATGGATGCTGCATGGCTGGTTCGCATGAGCGCGCCGGACTACGCCGAACTGCACTGCCTGTCGGACTTTTCGTTCCAGCGCGGCGTGTCGAGCGCGCGCGAATTGTTCGAGCGCGCCAAGCACTGCGGCTACACGGCGCTCGCGATCACCGACGCGTGTTCGCTGGCCGGGATCGTGCGTGCGCACCAGGCATCCCAAGCCGCGGGCGTGGCGTTGATCGTCGGCAGCGAGTTTCGTATTGAAGACGGGCTGCGCCTCGTGCTGCTGGTCGAATCCATGGACGGTTATGCAGCCCTGTGCCGACTGATCACGCGCGGCCGTCGGCAGGCCGACAAGGGCAGCTATCGGCTTGACCGCAGCGACCTGCAGGACGGCCTGCCTGGCACCATCGCGCTGTGGCTGCCCGGCGATCCGCTCGATCGCGAACACGGCGCGTGGCTGCGGTCGGTGTTTGGTGATCGCCTCCGGCTCGCGGTGGAACTGCACCGCGATCGCGATGATGCCAAGCGCCTCGCTGCACTGCTCGATGCCGCGGCCGATCTTGGCATCACCGCCGTCGCGAGCGGCGACGTGCACATGCATGTCCGCCGCCGTCGCGCGCTGCAGGACGTGCTGACCGCAGTCCGTCACAACACCACCGTCGCCGAGGCCGGCGCCTACCTGTTCCGCAACGGCGAACGCCACCTGCGCACGCGGCAGGCACTGGCCGGTATCTATCCGCAGCCTCTGCTCGACGAAACCCTGCGCATCGCCGCACGCTGCCGGTTCCAGCTTGGCGAACTGGTGTATCGCTATCCCGCCGAACTCGTACCGGTCAACCACACCTCCGCGTCCTGGCTGCGCCAACTCACCGAACAAGGCATCGCCTTCCGCTGGCCGCAGGGCGTGTCGCCCAAGGTGCACGAACAGATCGAGCGCGAACTCGTGCTCATCGCCGAACTCGGCTACGAGCCGTACTTCCTGACCGTCGAGGACATCGTGCGGTTCGCGCGCAGCAAGGGGATTCTCTGCCAGGGCCGCGGCTCGGCGGCGAACTCGGCGGTGTGCTTCGCGCTCGGCATCACCGAAGTCGATCCGGCGCGCATGAACCTGGTGATGGAGCGCTTCATCTCGCGCGAGCGCAACGAGCCGCCGGACATCGACATCGACTTCGAGCACGAGCGCCGCGAGGAAGTCATCCAGTACCTCTATGCGAAGTACGGCCGCGAGCGTGCCGCGCTGACCGCGACGGTGATCTGCTATCGCGGCAAGAGTGCGGTGCGCGATGTCGCGCGCGCGCTGGGCCTGCCGCTCGACCAGGTGCAGCAACTCAGCGACTGCTTCGGCTGGTGGAGCGGCGCGGCATCGCTCGATGTCCGCCTGCGCGAAGCCGGCTTCGATCCGACCACGCCGCTGATGCACCGGGTCATCACCCTCACCCGCGAGTTGCTCGATCATCCGCGGCACCTGTCCCAGCATGTCGGCGGCTTCGTGATCGCTGACGCGCCGCTGTCGACCCTCGTACCGGTCGAGAACGCAGCGATGCCGGACCGCACGATCATCCAGTGGGACAAGGACGATCTCGACGCGATGGGTCTGCTCAAGGTCGATTGCCTCGCGCTGGGCATGCTGACCTGCATCCGCAAGGCGCTCGATCTTGTGCGCGTTCACCGGGGACGCGAGCTGACGCCGGCGATGATCCCGGCCGAGGACGCGGCGACCTACGCGATGATCCAGCAGGCGGACACCGTGGGCACGTTCCAGATCGAGAGCCGCGCGCAGATGACGATGCTGCCGCGCCTGAAGCCTGCAAACTTCTACGACCTGGTGATCGAGGTCGCGATCGTGCGTCCCGGACCCATCCAGGGCGGCATGGTGCATCCCTACCTGCGTCGCCGACAGGGCGTCGAGCCCGTGGTCTATCCGTCGGACGACCTACGCAAGGTGCTCGAACGGACACTCGGCGTACCGCTGTTCCAGGAACAGGTGATGCAGATCGCGGTCGTCGCGGCCGGCTACAGCGGCGGCGAGGCGGACCAGTTGCGTCGATCGATGGCTGCATGGAAGCGGCACGGCGATATGGAGGCGCACAAGCAACGTATCCACGCCGGCATGCTCGCGCGCGGCTACACGCCCGAGTTCGCCGAACAGATCTTCGAGCAGATTCGCGGCTTCGGTTCCTACGGCTTCCCCGAAAGCCACGCCGCCTCGTTCGCGCTGCTGGTGTACGTGAGTTGCTGGCTCAAGTGCCACGAGCCCGCAGCATTCGTCTGCGCGCTGCTCAACGCGCAGCCGATGGGCTTCTACACCGCGAGCCAACTCACCCAGGACGCGCGCAGACACGGCATCGTGTTCCGTCCGGTGGATGTCGCCTGCAGCGGCTGGGACAACGCGCTGGAGGATGGCACTCCGTCCGAGCAACCAGATGTCCGGCTGGGCCTGCGCGAGATTCGCGGGTTCCCGCGCGAAGCGGCGGACAGGATCGTCGCAGCGCGCGAACACGCTCCGTTCCGCGATGTCTCCGATCTTGCACGCCGGGCCGGACTCGATGAGCGTGCGCGACGCCTGCTCGTCGATGCCGGTGCATTGCTAAGTCTTGCCGGCCATCGCCACCAGGCACGCTGGGAAACGGCCGGCATCGAGCAACAACGGCCGTTGCTTCCCGAAGGCGCGCCCGAACTCCACATCGCGTTGCAGCCGCCGACGCTCGGCGAGGACGTGCTGGCCGACTACAGCGCGATGGGCTTGACGCTCGGCAAGCATCCGCTCGCGCTGATCCGCGATCGCCTCCATGCAAAGCGCTGCCTGCCGTCCAACGAAATCAGGTTCCACCGACACGGCGCGCGCGTCCGTGCCGCAGGCCTCGTCACCCTGCGTCAGCGCCCGGCGACCGCGAGCGGCACGACCTTCATCACCCTCGAAGACGAGCATGGCACCGTCGACATCATCGTCTGGGAGCGCCTGGGCGAACGCCAGCGCCGCGAGCTGCTGGGCTCGCGCCTGATGGCCGTGAATGGCCGCTGGGAATCGCACGAGGGCGTCGCGCACCTGATCGCGACCAGCCTGGAGGACCTCACGCCGCTATTGGGTATGTTGCCGACGCGCTCGCGGGATTTTCACTAAGTCTCATCGACCAGTCGACCTCGCAATAGCCACGCTATTCTGACAAGTTCGCCAATTCCAAGTGACCTTGCCCTCGCTGCACGTATCCCTTGCTGAGTGTTTCAATGACAGCAAGGAGAACGAACAATGGCAAAG
>JBBQHA010000146.1:0-8317 GCA_038323475.1 Lysobacterales bacterium | reverse complement strand
GTTGGCATAGCGGAAGCGCTTGGCCTTGCACAGGCGCACGCCGTCGATGATCGAGGCGTGGTTGAGCGCGTCGGAGATGATCGCGTCCGCTTCGCCGAGCAGCGGCTCGTACAGGCCGCCGTTGGCGTCGAAACACGCCGCGTAAAGGATCGCGTCTTCCTTGCCGAAGAATGCCGCGATGGTCGCCTCGAGTTCCTTGTGCAGGTCCTGGGTGCCGCAGATGAAGCGCACCGACGCCATGCCGAAACCGTGGGTGTCGAGCGCGTCCTTCGCAGCCTGGATCACCGCGGCGTTGTCGGCGAGGCCGAGGTAATTGTTCGCGCAGAAGTTCAGTACCTTGCTGCCGTCGGCGAGTTCGATCTCGGCCGACTGCGGCGACGCGATCACGCGTTCGGACTTGAACAGCCCCTGCGCGCGGATGGATTCGAGTTCTTCGGCGTAGCGTTGGGTCAGCGACATGGGCTTGCCTTTGTTGTCATCCCGAACAAGGTTGTCATCCCGAATGAAGTGAGGGATCTGCTGCTCGTGCGTCGCGATCGAGCGCACCTGTCCTGTTCGGGTTGCGGTATGAACGCGTCATGGGGTGCGGAAAAAGATCCCTCGTTGCGCTCGGGATGACAAATGTGCGGATGACCGGGGGCAGGGATGCGCACTCAGTTCCAGCTGCAGACGACCTTGCCGCAGTTGCCCGAAGCCATCAGGTCGAAGCCGCGCTGGAAATCGTCGATCGCGACCTGGTGGGTGAGTACCTTCTGCAGCGGAAAACCGGTCAGCACGAGTTGGGTCATCTTGTACCAGGTCTCGTACATGCGCCGGCCGTAGATACCGTGCAGGGTGAGACCCTTGAAGATCACCTTGTCCCAGTCGATGCCCGCTCCATTCGGCAGGATGCCGAGCAGCGCGACCTTGCCGCCGTTGTACATCGCGCCGAGCATGTCGTTGAACGCGTGCGGGTTGCCGCTCATCTCCAGGGCGACGTCGAAGCCTTCCATGTGCAGCTCTGACATCGTGTCCTTCAACGATTGCTTGCTGACGTTCACCACGCGCGTCGCGCCCATGTCGGCTGCGAGTTTCAAGCGGTAGTCGTTGACGTCGGTGACCACCACGTTGCGCGCGCCGATCCACTTGCAGATGCCCGCGGCGATGATGCCGATCGGGCCGGCGCCGGTGATCAGCACGTCCTCGCCGACCACGTCGAATTCGAGCGCGCAATGAGCGGCGTTGCCGTAGGGGTCGAAGAACGCGGCGAGCTCGGACGGGATCTGGTCGGGGATCGGCCACAGGTTCGAGGCCGGCATCACGATGTACTCGGCGAATGCGCCGTTGCGGTTCACGCCGATGCCGATCGTGTTCGGGCACAAGTGCTGCTTGCCTGCGCGGCAGTTGCGGCAATGTCCACAGACGATGTGGCCTTCCGCGGAGACGCGCTGGCCGAGCGTATAGCCGGTCACGCCGGGGCCGATGTCGACGATGCGGCCGACGAATTCGTGGCCGATCACCAGGCCGGGCTTGATGTTGCGTTGCGACCACGCGTCCCACTTGTAGATGTGCAGGTCGGTGCCGCAGATCGCGGTCTTCTCGAGCTTGATCAGGACTTCGTTCGCGCCGGCCTCGGGAATCGGCACCTGCTCCATCCAGATGCCTTCCTCGGGCTTGCGCTTGACCAGCGCCTTCATCGTCTGCGACATGGGATCGTCCTTGCGTGCCGCGCTGTTGCGGGGGGCGGATTATATCCCGGCGGGCATTGGCTCGGCCGTTGGCGGCGCCTGCTACAGCTCGACCCGCCACCCGATCGCGAGCGTGGAACCGGTCGAGGTGCTGTGGCCGAACTCGCGTCCGTAGGTGATGAAACCGGAATTTCCGTGCGGCAGGGTGAACGTGGAGGAGACCGTGGCCTGTCCCCAGTCGCGGTCGGGTGCGCCGGTGTCGAAGTTCACGACGGTGCCGCTGGCGTCGTCGAGGAAGCGCACTCCGACCGTGTGCGCGTCGTTGGCGAATTCGTGCACCAGGCCCAGCCGCAGTTCCGGCTGCCAGACGCCCCAATGTGCGGACACCGTGCGCGCGACAGCCAGGTCGAGGCGGCCGCGCTGGGTCAGGATCGATCGCGCCGGCACGGCCAGGTCGAAGCCCGATCCGCCGATCTCGGCATAGCGATCGATCGACGTGCGTGCCGCATCGAAGCCCGCCGAGCCGCGCCAATCCGTCGCCCCGTGCGAGAAACTCGCGTCCATCGCGATCCCGCCGATGGTGCGGTGCAGGTCCGGCGTAGCGGTCTCCGCGACCGGCGCGCTGCCGTCGATGAAGCTCACCACCCGACGGATGTGCTGGCTGCCCTGGGTCCGGCCGGCATAGCCATCCAGCACGAAGTGGTCGTTCGCTTCCCAGCTGCCGACCGCGATGAAACCGGTGGCGTTCGCTTCGGTCCTGCCGCCCGAGCCGCGAAACACCTGGTTCTCGTGGGCGTGGTTGAGGGTGATCCCGAGCTGCAACCGATTGGCGGGGTGCCAGTCGAGGCCCACCGTCAGGGTCGTCGAGTCCGCGTCGAACGCCGCTTCGATGCTGTCGTTGCTGCGGAACGAGCGCGCATGGTCGACGCTCGCGAACACCGCCAGCTTCGGCGTGACCAGGGTGCTGACTTCTTCGCGCGAGGGCCATTGATCCTTCGCCGCGGCACGGCCGGCGCCGGGGATTTCCTCGAGGTCGTTGTGGTCCGCTGCCGATGCGCGCGCGTTCGGGTCAGCGCTCGCCAGCACCACCGCGCAGCGCGCCCCGAGCGCGGATCCCGGCGCGGCGCCGGCGCAGACCGTGTTGAATTGCGCGGTGAACGCATCGGTACCGCTGGCTGCGAATGCGGCTGGAAGACCAAGCAGGCCGAGGCAACCGGTGAGTGCAGCGAGGGATGTTGGGCGCATGGGCATGCTCCGGGGGGTCGGGACGAGTCTAGCGCCGTTGGCCTAGGCGGGTACAAGCTATGCCGCACCCGGCGACGCAAGGTCGCTGGCTCCCGACGTGCGTGATCGATTGCCCCGCGCGGCGATTACACTGCGCCACCGTTTTCGTTCGCGTCGAGGTTGCATGTCCGGAAAGTCCGCCGTGTGGAGTCATGCGACCCTGGCTGCGCTATCGGCGCTTGCGTTCATCGCCGCCTGCGTCGCGCATGAAGCGGTCGGACACGGCGGCATGTGCCTGCTGGTCGGCGCGCGCGTCACCCTGCTGACGTCGGTGTATTTCAGTTGCTCGGCCGGCGGCGCATATGCGGACGCGGCCGGGCCGTTGATGAACCTTGCGCTGGGTTTTGCGCTCTGCCTGGTCCTGCGATGGCGTTCGTTCCAGTCGATCCACGCGCGCTTGTTGGTGGTGTTCGCGATGGCCTTCAACCTGTTCTGGGGCGCCGGCTATTTCCTGTTCTCCGCGGTCGTGAACTCGGGCGACTGGGCCTTCGCCTTGCAGCAGGTCGCGCCCGATCGGCAATGGATTGCGCGGGTTGCGATGGGCGCATTCGGGATCTACCTGTACGCGCGTTCGACGCGGCTCGTCGCGGTGCAACTGCCTTCGCGCACGCCGCTGTTGGAGCCGTATCTCGCCGCCGGGATCGTCGCCTGCATGTCCGTGCTGTTCTTCCATGGCCCGGTCGTTCCTGCGTTGCGCGAGGCCGTCGACGAAAGCTTCCTCGCTGCGGTCGGATTGCCGCCGATCGCCTGGCGCAGGCGGGCGCGCGGCGAAGAGCCGGCTGACATCGTGACGATCGATGGCAGCGGCGGCTGGATCGCGGTCGCGGTGCTTGCCTGCGCCGCGTTCTTCGCAACGATGGGTCGCGGGATTGCGGGCGCATGAACCTCGACGCCTGGCTCGCCCACCAGCAACTCCAGCATCCGGATGCGATCGCGCTCGGGCTCGATCGCGTTCGCGTGCTCGCCCGGCGACTCGGTCTCGGGCGTCCGGGCCGGCACGTGGTCGTGGTCGCGGGCACGAATGGCAAGGGTTCCACGGTCGCCTTCATCGAAGCGATCGCGCGCGCGGCGGGGCTGCGCGTGGGCGCGTACACCTCGCCGCACCTGCTGCGCTACAACGAACGCGTGCGCATCGATGGCCGCGATGCCGACGACGATGTCCTGGTCGCCGCGTTCGCGCGTATCGAGGCGGCGCGCCTCGCGGACGAAAGCAATGCTGTTCCGCTGACCTATTTCGAATACGGCACCCTCGCCGCGCTGCTGCTGTTCGAACGCGCGCAGGTCGACCTGGCGATCCTCGAGGTCGGACTCGGCGGGCGGCTCGACGCGGTCAATATCGTGGATGCCGATGTCGCCGTGATCACGACGGTCGACCTCGACCACCAGGAGTTGCTCGGCGCGGATCGCGAGGCGATCGGCTTGGAGAAGGCCGGGGTGATGCGCGCGGGCAGGCCGGTGGTGCTCGGCGAGCGCGATCCGCCGGCGAGCGTGCTGCGGCATGCGTACCGGATCGGCGCCTCCGCGATCCGTGCCGGTTGCGATTACCTGGTCGATGACGACGCGGCGGCTGGCTGGCGGTGGCGCGAGCCAGGTTATGCGATCGACCTCCCCGAACCCGCGCTCGCCGCGCCCGCGCAGCGGATGAATGCGGCCGCGGCGATCGCCGCATTGCGCGCGCTGGACCTCGCGATTCCGCGCGCGGCGATCGTCGAGGGCGTCCGCTCGGTGCGGTTGCCAGCGCGGCTGCAGACTTGCGTACGCGACGGCGTGGAGATCGTGGTCGACGTCGCCCACAACCCGCAGGCCGCGCGGCAACTGGCCGACTGGCTGGCCGCGCAGCCGGCCTCGGGGCGGACCTTCGCGGTGTTCAGCGCGCTTGCCGACAAGGACCTTGCGGGCATCGTCGCGCCGCTCACCGGACGCATCGCGCGCTGGTGGCTGTGCGGGCTGCACGACACGCCGCGCGGCCTCTCCGGCGATGCGCTGGCAGCACGCCTGGGCGACGCCCTGGCCGGGCGCGAGGTCGTCGTATCGAAGGATGTCGAACAGGCCCTCCATGCGGCGCGCCTGGCCGCGGTGGCTGGCGAGCGCATCCTGGTATTCGGATCGTTCCACACCGCCGCCGATGCGTTGCGTGCTCTCGCTATAGGCTAGGGACGCATCCGGATTTACCGTCGCGCGGGATCGGGCGGGCTATACTTGGCGCCTTTCCGGACGTTCGGACCCGCCTTGATGGACCCCGCCCTGAAACACCGCCTGATCGGCGCCGCCGTACTGTCCGCGCTCGCGATCATCTTCCTGCCGATGCTGATCGTCGGCCGCGACAAGAACAGCACCGCCGCCGATGTACCGCTGACCATGCCCGGCGCGCCCGGTGGCGATTTCCAGACCAGGGAACTGCCGCTGGTGACGCCCGCGTCGGACGTGCCGCAGGGCGGTGTGGTCGGCATGGATGCGAGCCATCCGGCCGCTCCCGCGCCGGCGGCGAGCGCCGGGCCGGCGGCGAGCGCCGGGCCGGCGGTGGACGCCAATGGAGCGCCACTGCCAGCGGGTGTGCAGCCCGCGCCCGCAGCGACTTCCGCGACTGTCGCAACTCCTCCGCCCACAGCGACCTCCGCGACTGTCGCCACGCCTCCACCCGCGGCCACCGTGGCGGCTCCAACCGTCGCCGTACCGCCGATGCCGGCCGCCGCATCGACCTCCGCGGCGCCTGTGCCGGTGGCCGTCGCCCCGCCGGTCATGCCGGCAGCGCAGTCCACGGTCGCCACCGCGCCGATTCCTGCTGCCAGCGCCGGCGGACATTACGTCGTCAGCCTCGGTACCTATTCCAATGCGGCCAACGCGCAGTCCCTGGTCGCCTCGCTCAAGGGCGCCAAACTGCCGGCTTATGCCGAGACGGTCAGCGTCGGCGGCAAGCCGGGCACGCGCGTGCGGATCGGGCCATTCGCCCAGCGCGGCGACGCCGAAGCCGCGCGCCTGAAGGCCCAGCAGGTGCGCACCGACATGCCGGCCAGCGTGACCGCACTCGACGCGACCGCCGCGGCTGCGGATGCGACCATCCCGCCGGCGAACAAGCCGGCGCCAGCGCCGCCTGCGACCAAGCCCATTGCGCCGACGAGCGCCGCCACGCCGAAGCCGATCGCGCCGGCTGCGGCAGCGTCGGTCGCCAAGCCGCCAGTTGCCATCCCGGCAACCGACAAACCTGCGCCGGCCAAGCCCGTCGCGCCGTCTCCGGCCGCCGCCGGGCGAGGTTATGCGGTCCAGGTCAGCGCATTCCGGTCCGAGGAAGAGGCCTTGGCATTGCGCAACAGGTTGCGCGCGGCCGGGTTCACTGCGTTCAGCGAGCGCGTCCAGGCCGACAGCGGCACCCTGTACCGGGTGCGGATCGGGCCGGAAGCCGGCCGCGAAGCAGCCGACCGCCTGCGCACCGAATTGTCCGCGAAGCTTGGCTTGAGCGGCATGGTCGTGGCGTATCCCTGATTCCGCGCACGGCTTGAGATCGGACGTCGCGGACGCATGTTGAGTGCAGTCGATTGGATGCTGCTGGGTGTGGTCGCGCTGTCGGCGTTGATGGGAGCTTTTCGCGGAATCGTGGTCGAAGTGCTGTCGCTGGTGGTGTGGGTCGCGGCGTTCTGGCTCGCGTTCGTGTACGGCGCGGAGGTTGCGGGACTGTTTGCGGCGCAGGTGCACGATCCCGCCGCGCGGTTGCTGGTCGCATACGCGCTCGTGTTCGTCGCGGCGATGATCGTCGGCGGACTGGTGACGTGGCTTGTCGCCAGGCTGGTGCGCTCGATCGGGTTGGGCGGCATCGATCGCGTTCTCGGCCTGCTGTTCGGCGTGGTGCGTGGCTGTGCGCTTGGTTGCGTGCTGGTGTTGCTGCTGGGCCTGACCGCGTTGCCACGGGAAGCGTCGTGGCGCGAGTCGCCGCTGATACCGCAGTTCCAGCACGGCGCGGAGTGGATGAAGTCGTGGTTGCCAGAATCGGCGGCGCAGCATGTGAACTTCGATGCGGTCGTGGAGCAGGGCAAGGACAAGGCGATGCAGGCGCTGCAGGATCGGGTCTTGCAGCCGTTGCCGCCGGAGGACTCGCCGGAGACAGCTTCGCCGGACGAAAAAGCTCCTCCGGATGCGCAAGCGCTTCCGCGGGTCCGTCCGAAACGCCACGGCAAGAACTGAACAAATCGGCATTCTTTCAAGGATCAGGCCATGTGCGGCATCGTCGGAATCGTAGGCACCAGTGAAGTCGCGGCCGCGTTGTACGACGGCCTCACCGTGCTGCAGCACCGTGGCCAGGACGCGGCCGGCATCGCCACCGCGGACGGCAACAAGATGCGCGTCCACAAGGGCAACGGCCTGGTGAAGGACGTGTTCGACGAGGACGCGATGCGGCTGCTGGTCGGCCGCGTCGGCATCGGCCATTGCCGCTATCCGACCGCGGGCAGCGAGGGCAGCGACGAAGCCCAGCCGTTCTACGTGAACTCGCCGTACGGGATCGCGCTCGCGCACAACGGCAACCTGATCAACACCGACGCGCTGCGCCGCGAAGTGTTCGAACAGGACCTGCGCAACGTCAACACCGAGTCCGATTCCGAAGTGCTGCTGAATGTGTTCGCGCACGAACTCGGACGGCAGAAGGCGCTCACGCCGGAAGCGGTGTTCAAGGCGGTCGAGGGCGTGAACCGCCGCGCGAAGGGCGGTTATGCGGTCGTCGCGACGGTGCTGGGGTTGGGATTGGTCGGGTTCCGCGATCCGCACGGCATCCGTCCGCTGATCCTCGGCAAGCGCGAAACGCCGGCCGGCAACGAATACGCGATCGCGTCGGAATCGGTCGCGCTCGACATCCTCGGTTTCGTGCGCGTGCGCGACGTGAAGCCCGGCGAATGCGTCGTGGTCACCGCGCGCGGCGAACTGCACACGCAGCAATGCGCCGAGCCGCAGGAACACGCGCCGTGCATCTTCGAGTACGTTTATTTCGCGCGCCCGGATTCGATGATCGAGGAAATCTCCGTGCACAAGGCGCGCATGCGCATGGGCGTCACGCTTGCGCACAAGATCCAGCGCGAACGGCCCGACCACGACATCGACGTGGTGATCCCGATTCCCGACACATCGCGCGATGCCGCGCTCGAAATCGCGAGCGTGCTGGGCGTGAAATACCGCGAGGGTTTCATCAAGAACCGCTACGTCGGCCGCACCTTCATCATGCCGGGGCAGGGCGAGCGCGTTAAATCCGTGCGCCGCAAACTCAACCCGATCCCGCTGGAGTTCAAGGATCGCGTGGTGCTGTTGGTCGACGACTCCATCGTGCGCGGGACCACCGCCAAGCAGATCGTGCAGATGGCGCGCGAAGCCGGGGCGCGCAAGGT
>JBBQHA010000145.1:0-8439 GCA_038323475.1 Lysobacterales bacterium | reverse complement strand
AATCTCCCGTCGTCGCGGCGGGCGGCTGAGGGTGGGCGAGCGCCGCCACTTCGGTACCGACGGCATTCGCGGCCGCGTCGGCGAAGGCCCGATCTCGGCCGACTTCGTGCCGAAGCTGGGCTGGGCGCTGGGCCGCGTGCTCGCGCAGGATGCGGAACGCCCGTCGGTCGTGATCGGCAAGGACCCCCGCATTTCCGGCTACATGTTCGAGGCAGCGCTGGAAGCAGGACTCGTCGCCGCCGGCGCCGACGTGCACATGTCGGGACCGATGCCGACGCCGGGCATCGCGTTCCTCACGCGATCGCTGCGCGCCGACGCTGGCATCGTGATCAGCGCGTCGCACAACCCGCACCACGACAACGGAATCAAGTTCTTCAATGCCCAGGGCGAGAAACTCGACGACGCGACCGAACTCGCGATCGAAGCGATGCTCGACCAGTCGTTCTCCACGGTCGCTTCCGAGCGCCTCGGCCGCGCCGAGCGGATCACCGGCGCCGGCGCGCGTTACGCCGAATTCTGCAAGTCCACCGTGCCCGACGACTTCCATCTCAAGGGCCTGCGCATCGCGGTGGACTGCGCGCACGGCGCGACCTACCAGATCGCGCCGCGAATCTTCGAGGAACTCGGCGCGGAAGTCGAAGCCATCGGCGTTTCGCCGGACGGCCTGAACATCAACCACGAGGCCGGTTCGACCTATCTGGATGCGCTCGCGGTGCACGTGCGCGCGACCGGCTGCGCGCTCGGCATCGCCTTCGACGGCGATGGCGACCGCATGCTGATGGTCGATGCCGAAGGTGCGCATGTCGATGGCGACGCATTGCTGTACGTGCTCGCGCTCGACTGGCAGGCCAGCGGCCGCCTGCATGGCCCGGTGGTCGGGACGCTGATGACGAATTTCGGGCTGGAGCAGGCATTCGCCGAGCACGCCATCCTGTTCGTACGCACCAACGTCGGCGATCGCCACGTGCATCGCGCCTTGATCGAAGGCGGCGGCGTGCTCGGCGGCGAAGCGTCGGGCCACCTGCTGTGCATGGATCGAGCGAGCACGGGCGATGGCATCGTCAGCGCGTTGCAGGTGCTGGAAGTTCTGCAGCGCAGCGGCCGTAGCCTGCACGACCTGCTTGCAGGCCTGCACCGGATGCCGCAACGCACGATCAACGTGCGCTATGCGGCGGGCTCCAGGCCGGCCGAGGCCGATTCGGTGCGCGCCGAACTCATCAACGCGCAGCAGATCCTCGTCGGCCGCGGCCGCGCCTTCATCCGCGCATCCGGCACCGAACCGGTGGTGCGCGTGACCGTCGAAGCGGACGACGCGGCGCTGGTGCAGTCGGTGCTGGAACGGCTTGCGGCTGCGGTGCACGCGGCCGCCGTATAGGAGTTGGAAATGTGATCGCATTTCTGCTTGTCACATGGCTTACGGTTGCCGGGGACGTGCCCCGATCAAGACCAATCGAGAAGTGCGCGGTCAGTTATCTCGATGGCAAGGGCAACACTTCATTGAAGTTTGTCTCGTCGCTGCACGTCGCCGGAATCGACTTTTTGACGTTCCAAACTCCAAGCATCAGCGAGGGCAAGATCAACGGCATCATGTGCGGCCGAGAATCGCTGGTGCCGGATGCGTCGGATTGGATCGTGTTGCACGCAGGACTTCCTTTTTTCATCAGCGCGGGCGACCGGATTCTTGCGCTTGAACTGCCTGATGGACACCTGCAGGCCAGAATGGTGCAGGGCGTCCTGACAGCTCGGGAACAGGTGTCGGTACAGGCGCGACTAGACGAACTGCAGTTGCGTTTCATGAAGAGCGAACATGAGTCGCCGGAACCCTTGAAGAAATGAGTTCGGCCGCAGCACGCATACCGACCCTCGACATCCGCCGCCGGGACCGCGACATCTTCGTCGCCGAACTCGGCGAGGCCTACCGCGAATGGGGTTTCGCCGGTATTCGCGGACATGGGATTCCGCAGGCGCTGATCGATGGTTCGTACGACGCGTTCGTGCGTTTCTTCGCGCTGCCGACCGACGCCAAGATGAAATACCACGTGGCGGGCCAAGGCGGCGCGCGCGGCTATACGCCGTTCGGGATCGAGACGGCAAAGGATTCGAAGTATCCCGACCTCAAGGAGTTCTGGCATATCGGTCGCGAGTTGCCGCATGGTTCTAAATACGCAGGCGTGATGCCGCCGAACCTGTGGCCGGCGGAGGCGCCCGGTTTCCGCGAACACGGTTATGCCTTGTATGAGGCGCTCGATGCGCTCGGCTCACGCGTGCTGTCGGCGCTGGCGCTGCACATCGGTTTGCCGGAAGACTGGTTCGCCGACAAGACCGACCGCGGCAACTCGATCCTGCGGCCGATCCATTACCCGCCGATCGCATCGCCAGACGTGCCGAACGTGCGCTCTGGCGCGCACGAGGACATCAACCTCATCACCCTGCTGGTCGGCGCGAGCGCGGAAGGACTCGAGGTGAAATCGCGGAACGGTGCGTGGGTGCCGTTCACTGCCGAGGCCGATACCATCGTCGTGAACATCGGCGACATGCTGCAGCGCCTGACCAACCACGTGTATCCATCGACCACGCACCGCGTTGTGAATCCGCCCGGCGAGGCCGCGCGCAAGCCGCGCTATTCAACCCCGTTCTTCCTGCACCCGAATCCGGATTTCCCGATCGCGACGCTGCCGCAATGCGTGGATGCGGAGAATCCGGACCGTTACCCGGATCCGGTCACCGCAAACGACTACCTGATGGAGCGCCTGCGCGAGATCGGGTTGGTTTGAAGCGCTTCATCGGTGATCGCCGCGTGGCCCGAGCGCATCGCGCCACGCGGCGATCTTCATCGCATACGGGATCGATGCGTTCGCCGGGCTCGTCGATGGAAGGCGAATCAGTTCGATCGCCTGCAGGTCCAACGATGGTGCGGCATGCCTGCGGAATGTCGCCTCGGCCTTCGCACCATTGAAAAGCACGCGTTCGATGCGGGCGTGGGTCGCGAAGAACCCGGCGAAATCGTTCGCCTGCAGCGTTTCGGCAACGATGTCCGAATCCAGGCTGCCTTGGCGATGGCAGGACGCGAGCACGTCCCACAGCGCGATACCGGCCGACCTCACCACCAGCAGCTTTTCGGCATAGGGCGCCGCGCGCAGGCTTTCACAATGGATGCCGCCGAGAATCCCGCCGAGGATCCGCCAGAACACGTTCTGCGGATGCGCGTAGTACTCGCCGGCGCGCAATGAGGCTTCACCCGGCATGCTGCCGAGGATCAGGATGCGCGCGGACGCGTTTTCGACCGCTGGAAATCCGTGGATCCGTTCCGCTGGCGGTGCGGAATCGCTAATCCGCATCCCGGAAATCCTTCGAGCGACTCGATACCAGCGCGTGGGCCAGGGTTTCAGGAAGATATTTCGACATCGACGCGATCGCGCGGTTCGCCTTGCCGGTGACGACACGCCGCTTGCCGGCTTCGACCGCGTCCACGCCGAGCTTCGCGACCTGGTCGGCGCTCAGCCAGATCGCCTTCGGCAGCTTCGACACCTTCTCGCGCATGCCGTTGACGTCGTGGAATTCGGTGTAGGTGAAGCCCGGGCACAACGCGGTGACGTGCACGCCCTTGGGCTTCATTTCCATCGCCAGCGACTCGCTGAAACGGATCACGAAGGCCTTGGCCGCGCCGTACATCGTGTGCCCGGCCGATGCGGGCACCAGCCCGGCCAGCGAGGCGATATTGAGGATGCGGCCTCGGCCGGCCGCTTCCATCGCAGGCAGGAAGCGGTATGTCAATTCGGCCACGCTCGTCACCAGCACCTGCAGGAACGCCGCATGCGTGGTCCAGTCCTCGGCCAGGAACCGGCCTGGCACGCCATAACCGGCGTTGTTGACCAGGGTGTCCACGAACAGGTCGTTGGACTGGATTTCCGCGAACAGCGCTTCCGGGACCGAGGGGTCGGCGAGATCGGCGGCGATGACACTGCACGGCACCAGCGTCCCGAGTTCATCGGCGAGTTGGGACAGCCGGTCCTCCCGGCGGGCGGTCAGGATCAGCGGCTTGCCGCGGCGCGCATATTCGCGCGCGATCGCCGCGCCGATCCCGCTGGAGGCTCCGGTGATCAAGGCGTGGCCAAGCGGCGATCCGGCTGCAACGGTGGGGCTGGCTGGCATCGACTGCACTCCGCGGATGGAGGCCGATTGTAGGCCGCGTTGCCGCTGCGGGCGTTGCGCCGCTATGCTGGACGTCCACATCGACAGGGAATACGGCCATGCGTCGTCGCATCGTGGCGGGCAACTGGAAGCTGCATGGGGATCGGGCGTTCGCGCACGCGCTGCTCGACGGGATGAATGGGTTCACCCGTCCGTCCGATGTCGAGCTCGTGCTGCTGCCGCCGGCGCTGTACCTGGCCGAACTGGTTGCGGGCTATGTCGCCGAAGGGCTCGCATTCGGCGCGCAGGACGTCAGCGCGAACGACTGCGGCGCGTATACCGGCGAGATCTCGGCCTCGATGCTGCACGACATCGGCTGCCGCTACACCCTGGTCGGCCACTCCGAGCGCCGCGAATACCACCGCGAGGACAGCCAACTCGTCGCGGAAAAATTCGTCGCGGCGCAAAAGGCCGGGGTCACCCCGATCCTGTGCGTCGGCGAATCCCTGCAGCAGCGCGAGACCGGGCAGACCGAGTGGGTCATCCAGCGCCAGTTGGCCACCGTGCTCGATTTCGCCGGTCGCGATGCGCTCGCCGCCAGCATCATCGCGTACGAGCCGGTCTGGGCGATCGGCACGGGCCGCACCGCAACGCCTGCGCAGGTCCAGGAAGTCCACGCGTTCATCCGTGGCGAGGTTTCCAGTGGGAATGCTACAATCGCGGGCTGGCTGCCGATCCTGTATGGCGGCAGCGTGAAACCTGCCAACTCCGCCGAGCTGTTCGCGCAGCCGGATGTCGATGGCGGCCTGGTTGGCGGAGCGTCCCTGATCGCGAAGGATTTCATGGCGATCGTCGCCTCCGCCTCCCGGCCCGCGCCACGCAATCCGGATAGCGGGAAGACAGTCCGTTCCATGAAAGCCGTTCCATGAAAGCCGTTCGATCCGACCCGATACCACTCTTTCGATAAAACGCATCCATGATCTTCATCTTCGTCAATGTCATCTTCGTACTCGCCGCGATCGCCATGATCGTGCTGATCCTGCTGCAGCGTGGCGCCGGTGCGGCCGCCGGGTCAGGCTTCGGCGGCGGCGCGTCGGCCACCGTGTTCGGCGCGCGCGGTTCGGCCAACTTCCTGTCGAAAGCCACCAAGTGGCTCGCAGTGGTGTTCTTCTCGATCAGCCTTGGGCTCGCGATCTACGCCAGCAAGCCGCATACCGCTGCCGCTTCCGCGACGGATGCGCAAAGCCTGATGAGCCATGCAGCCCCGGCGTCCAGCGTCCCCGCGCATCCTGCGGGAACCGGTGCGGTCGCCGTGCCGGCCGTGCCCGCGCCCGTCGTGCCGGTGCCGGTGCCGGTCCAGGCCGCGCCGGACAACACCGTGCCGGCGATTCCGGCACCGCAGCCGGCGGCAACCGCGCCGAATGTGGACAACGGTGCGAAACAGGGCAACAAAGGCGGCTGATCGCCTGTTACAATTTTGCGGCTCGCACCGATCGGTGCGGGTACAAGCTTTGCCCGGATGGCGGAATTGGTAGACGCACTACCTTGAGGTGGTAGCGACTTCGGTCGTGGAGGTTCGAGTCCTCTTTCGGGCACCAACACAGTGTTTTAGACAGTCCAACGAAGTCCAAAAATCCCCTGAAACCCGCCTACATGGCGGGTTTCTTGTATCAGGGCGTCCAGTCCCGTGCGATTGCATCCGACCCTATGCGTGAGTAGGATCGTGAGTAGGCGGGCTGCTACTCACTCCAAAGCGACCGCCCTACTCACACGGGGTACGTCATGCTTACGGACGCCAAGCTACGCGCGCTCAAGCCGCGCCAGACGCTCTACAGGATCGCCGATGACAAGGGGCTGTGCGTGGAAGTGCCCACAACGGGCGCGCGCCTGTGGCGCTTCCGTTATCGCCACGTCGGCACCGCCAAGATGATCGGGCTGGGCGCATGGCCGGACGTGTCGCTGGCCGATGCCCGCCGCCGCCGCGACGCCGCCCGTGCCCTGCTGGCCGCTGGCACCGACCCCGGCGTGCAGCGCATTGCCGACAAGGACGCCGCCGCGTTCACGTTCGACGCGCTCGCGAAAGAATGGCTAGCCCGCCGCGACGTGTCGGAAGCCACCAAAGCCAAAGACACTTGGCTGATGGATGACTACGCCATCCCGGCTATTGGCAAGAAACCCGTGGACGCCATCACCAGCGCCGACATCCTCGCCCTGCTGCAATCGCTGGAAGCACGCGGCCTGCTGGAGACTGCCCGCCGCCTGCGCGCGAAGGTGTCCGCCGTGTTCCGCTACGGCAAGGCAACCCAGCGCGTGAAAGCCGACCCGACCGCCGACGTTCACCGCGATGCGATCAAGGCACCGAAGGTCAAACACCACGCCGCCATCACCGATCCCAAGCGCGTCGGCGAACTGCTGCGCGCGATTGACGGCTACGGCGGCGGCTTCATTGCTGGTAGCGCGCTCAAGCTCGCGCCGCTGGTATTCGTGCGGCCGGGCGAACTTCGCACAGCGGAATGGTCGGAAATCGACTTGGACAAAGCCGAGTGGCGCATCCCCGGCAGCAAGATGAAGATGGGCGCTGAACATATCGTGCCGCTCGCCCGGCAAGCCGTCGCGATCCTGCGCG
Source organism: Lysobacterales bacterium (assembly GCA_038323475.1). GTDB lineage: Bacteria > Pseudomonadota > Gammaproteobacteria > Xanthomonadales > Xanthomonadaceae > SZAS-103. The sequence goes on along the minus strand of JBBQHA010000145.1, from coordinate 1,682 downwards.
AACTGCAATCACTCACTGGCCGCAGCCTCTATGTGTTCCCGAGTGCGCGCAGCATCCGCCGCCCACTGAGCGAAAACACGATCACCGCATCGCTGCGCGCGATGGGCTACGACGGCAACACCATGACCGGCCACGGCTTCCGCAGCACGGCTAGCACGCTGCTGCACGAACAGGGCTATGCAACCGACGTGATCGAGCGCCAGCTTGCGCACAAGGAAACCAACGCAATCAAGGACGCCTACAACCGCGCGCAACACCTGCCCGAGCGCCGCGCGATGATGCAGCAATGGGCCGACTATCTGGATGCGTTGAAGGTCGGTGGCAACGTGTTGCCGATGACGCGCAAAGCCGGATGATTCCCAACAGCCGCGCCTAGCCCTACGGGGCGAACATCCGGCCACCCTGCCGGACTGGCGCGGTTTCATTGCAGGGGTGCGGGGGTGCGCTGTGGGAGACGAGCCAAAGAATACAAATGTGTTTTCCTCAACAAGCGAAGACGAATGGCGCAAAAAATTCAAGAGTAAAACAAGGGCGGAGCTAGTGGAAACGCTTGTTGTATGGGCAAGAAACCAAGCCATAGCGTGGGATTTACTGGAACTAATCAATGAAGATGCAAAAGTAAGAGCCGATGCGAGGATGCAGGGCATATTGAAAAAATTGGCGAATGATCCAAAGCAGGCCGCAAAGGCCGAGGCTTGGAATATTTGGCAAGACTGGCAAAGCGGCAAGACGATCCACAAATCCGGCGCTGCTTTCGTTCGGCACATCCTTAAGTTATTGCCAGTGATCGAAAGCGAAAAGACGATACAGCGATGGATGCAGGATTGGACTTCCGAGTCGAAAAATACGGACTGAGCTAGCAGAGTCCCCACGGAGCTAGCAGCGCGGGCACAGTGCTAGCTCAGTTGTTATGCGCGTGAATCGCACAGCGCATCCTTGCGTTCAATACCACGCAAGGAAACACAGCAATGCACGATCTACCCGCAACCGGTTACCTGCGCCTGCACGACATCATTGGCAGGCCCACAACGAAAAACGACCCCGGCACTCCGGCACTCATCCCCGTGTCGGCATCGACGTGGTGGGCGGGAGTCAAGTCTGGCCGCTATCCGCAACCGACTCGCGCACTCGGGGCACGGATTACCGCATGGCGTGTTGAAGACATCCGCGCCCTAATAGCGGCGACTGCGCCGCGAGTCGCAGCATGACGCCGCGCATCGTAGCCTTGTCGGCGATGGACGGGAGCGGACATGGCGAAGCCCCGTAGCCGTGCCAAGTTCAAGGGGCGCAGCGATTCCGAAGGCTACTTCGGCAAACCGCACGCGGTCATGCGGTCGGCGAACTACCTAGCGCTATCGGTGCATGCGATCAAGCTGCTGGACGATCTGGGATTGCAGTATCTAGGCAAGAACAATGGCGACTTGGGCGCGGCGTGGTCGGTGATGCGCAAGCGAGGATGGAGGTCACGCGACACGCTCACGCGCGCGCTGGCCGAACTGCTGCATTACGGCTTGATCGAAAAGACCCGGCAAGGCGGTCGGCATTGCTGCTGCCTGTATGCGTTGACATGGCGACCCATCGACGAGTGTGGAGGGAAGCTCGAATGCAACGCGACCATCGTGCCGTCTGGTCTATGGAAGATTCCTCAACCGCCGATGTCGAAACCTGTCCGAAAACAAATC
>JBBQHA010000144.1:0-8585 GCA_038323475.1 Lysobacterales bacterium | reverse complement strand
CAGCAGGACGGTGGCCTGCACCGAAATTTCATGGGCTACACCACCCACGCGGACTCCGACCTGATCGGTCTCGGCGTCAGCGCGATCAGCCACGTCGGCGACACCTACAGCCAGAATCCACGCGACCTGCCTACATGGGAGGCCGCGATCGACGCGGGCCGCCTGCCGGTCTGGCGCGGCATGCAGCTCGACGCCGACGACGTCGTGCGCGCCGATGCGATCCAGCAGTTGATGTGCTCCGGCGCGATCGACATCGCCGCGCTCGAAAACCGCCACGGCATCGAGTTCGACAGTTATTTCAGCACCTCGCTCGACCACCTGGCCTCGCTGGCCGCGGACGGACTGGTCGAAACCAGCAGGACGCAGATCCGCGCCACCTCGCGCGGCCGCCTGCTGCTGCGTATCATCGCCGCATGTTTCGATCGCTACCTGCAGCAACCATCGGCAACGCCGACGCGCTTTTCAAAGGCGATCTGAGTTCCATCGCCGGATGGATTGGGTGAGCGGGCTCGCGCATCGCGCTTCGCCGATCGCCGATGATGGCGATGCCTTGCGATTCTGCAGCACCTGCGCATTCTCGTCGGCCTGCCTGGCGCATGGATACGACAAGGCCGCGCTCGCCGACCTGCACGTGCTGGTCGATCACGTCGGCCCGTTTGCAGAGGGCGAACACCTGTTTCGCGAAGGCGATCCCTTTACCGCGATCGCTGCGGTACGCGCGGGCACGGTCAAGACCTATGTCGTCGACCACGCCGGCCACGAGCAGGTGCTTGGCTTCCACCTTCCCGGCGAACTGATCGGCTTGAACGCGATCTCCAGCGCGCGCTATCCATGCAACGCGATTGCACTGGACACGACGATGCTGTGCCGCTTCTCGTTCCCGCAACTCGCGATACTCGCCACGCGCATGCCCGGCCTGCAGGAGCAACTGTTCCGCCTGTTGTCGCAGGACATCGGCAAGGCCGCGCTGCTGGCCGGCGACTACAGCGCCGACGAGCGCATGGCCGCCTTCCTGCTGTCGCTGTCGCGCCGCTACGCCGCTCGTGGATTCTCGCCGACCCGATTCCACCTCACCATGGGCCGCACCGACATGGCGAACTACCTGCGTCTGGCCGCGGAGACCGTCAGCCGCGTGCTGCGCCGTTTCCAGGACGACGGCCTCGTGCACGTGGACCGGCGCGAGCTGGAGATCCGCGACGCGGTGCGGCTGCAGGAACTCGCAAGGTCGGTGCTGCGCGATTGACATCGTTTGACGTGGGTCAATCGACAGCGCACCCGATGCGGTAGCGTGTGCCCATCGCTGTTCGAGTACTGTCCATGAACATGTCCATCGCGGCTGCCCCGGAGGTCACCGATGCCGAAACGCCAGTGCTGGGCTTGCGCCTGCGGGCTGCGGCCCACGAGCAACTGCTGCGGGCCGAGGCGCAGTTGGCTGGCGAGGGCGAGGCGCGGCATACCGGCATCCACCAGGCACGCAAGAGCATTCGCCGCGTGCGCGCGATGCTCGCGCTCGGCATCGGCAAGCTCGACCTGCGTGCGGACCGCCTCGACCAGGATCTCGCCCAACTGTGTCGCGGCTTGTCGCGGCTGCGCGATGCGCAGGCACTGATCGAGGCGCTGCAACGCCTGCACGACGGCGCGCCGGACGACGTGCGCGCGATCCTGCCCGCCGCCGTAGCGGCGGCGCGCCAGCGTCGCGACCGGTTGCTCGCGCAAGCGCTTACGCGCGATCCGGACTTGCTGTCGCGCCGCCGGCGCCTGCGCACGATGGTCGAGCGCCTGCTGCGCCTGGATTGGCAATCGCTAGGCAATGCCGGAGTGACCGCGGCGATCCTGCATGGCGAACATCGGGTGGGGAAGGCAGGGCGCCGTGCGAAGCGCCATCCCGATCGCGACCACGGCTGGCATGTGTTTCGCCGGCGCCTGCGCCGCCTGCGCCAGCAGGACACCGTGCTGTCCGCACTCCGGCCCGAGCTCCGGCCCAGGACGCAGGGACTTGAAGACCAGGCCGGAATGCTCGGCGAAGCGCAGGACGACGCCTTGCTGCTCCTGCATTGCGGCAGGGCGTCGCCTTTCCTGCGTGCGCAGCGGGCGCTGTTGCGGCGCATCGCGCGCGAACGGCTGCAGCAAGTGCGTCGTGGCTAGTCCAGGACCGCTTCGCTAGGCCACCACGCCGAACAGCGTGCCGATCGCGAACGTGGCGCCCATCGCCACCGTGCCCCATGCGAGCACGCGCAGCGCACCGCGGAGGATGGGCGCGCCGCCGGTCCACGCCGCAAGCGCGCCCAGCGCGGCGAGCAGGGCTAGCGAGACCGCCGCGATGAACGGGATCGTCCACGCGCCCGGCACCAGCACTCCGGCCAGCAACGGAACCATGCCGCCCAGCGCGAAGCTGACGGTCGATGCCACCGCCGCCTGCAACGGTCGCGCGGTCAGCGCATCGGTGATGCCGATGTCGTCGCGCGCATGCGCGCCGAGCGCGTCGTGCGCCATCAACTGGCGCGCGACCTCGGTCGCGAGTTCGCGGTCGAGCCCTCGCCGCACGTAGATGTCGCGCAGTTCTTCGTGTTCGGAATCGGGATCGTCCTGCAGCGCGACACGTTCGATGGCGAGGTCGGCGCGTTCGATATCGGCCTGCGAACTCACCGACACATACTCGCCGGCACCCATCGACAATGCACCGGCGACGAGCCCCGCAACACCGGCGACGAGGATCGCGGACGGGCTCGCATGCGCCGCCGCGACGCCGAGCATCAACCCGGAGATCGACAGCACGCCATCGTTCGCGCCAAGCACGGCCGCGCGCATCCAGCCCGAGTGGTGCGTGCGATGGACGTGGGATGCCATGCTGGATCCGGTTGCGCGCAGGTGCGCCGGCGAAAATCGTGTCGCGATGCAGGCGAGGATACGCCAGCGAGCCGGATGCGGCATTTGCGAAGCGATCTTGCAGAGTCTTGTCGGTTGCGGCATGCGACCGTTCCGGCCAAATCCGACCATGCGATCTTCACGGTTCGACGGCTGGCCTCCAACCGCGAAGATCGACTAGCAGTCCTTCCAGTAAGGTCCCGGCAGTCGGAATCGAGGCGTCGGTCACGCCTTCCGGTTGTTCAAGCGAGTCCAAACCGCGTCTCGACGATCGCCCGATGCAGTCGTGTGCCCCATGCCTGCTCGTCCTCGGGCGATTCGATTCCGTCGCTGCGGATCTCGAACAACACATGCGGCAGGCCGCGCCGGCAGGCGTGGTGATCGAGAGTCCATCCAAGCAGGATGCGGGCGTCATAGGGTTGGTTGTCGCCGACCCGATAGCCCTGGGCGGCGAACCATTCGATCAGTGGCGCCACCGGCTCGCGCGCGTGCTTCCACAACACGCCGATCTGCCACGGCCGCGCGATGCCGCCGATGGAAGGGCTGAAGCTGTGCACTGAAATCAAGGTCGGCCGGATTCCAGCCGCGAGCATCGCGTCGAGGTGCGCGTCGATATGCGCGTGGTATGGGTCATGGAACAGCCGAATGCGCATCGCGCGCCCGGCCTCGTCGATCGCGAAGTTGCCGGGTATGAACGTGAAGTCGCTTTCGACCAGGATCGCATCGGCGTCGTTGATGCCGCGATTGAGGTCGATCAGCAGGCGCGAGGTTCCGCCCAGCACGGCCGGGCAGTCCAGCTTTTCAGCCAGCGCGAGGGCGACGCCGCGCGCGCCGACATCCCAGCCGATGTGGCGCTCGAGTTGATCCGCGGCCAGCCCCAGCGCGCGATGGGAATCGGGCACTGCATTGGATGCGTGGTCGCACACCACGAGAAACGCGCATTGCGAGCCGGGACAGGCATGAAAAGGCGCAGCGTAGGTATCGACCGTCATGGCTTCCAGTCTGGCGCATGTCCGGGCAGCCCGGAAGGCATGCGTTGTCGAGACGATCCCGTGATCGGGCATCTGCGCCGATATACTGATCCGGCGTCCTGGCACACGCGCCCTGGTTGCAGCGCCACCCGTGAAAGTTGGCGCGAGAAGAGGATCGAATTCCATGTCGAACGGGTTCGGCTACGAACACGCCTCGCTCGCGAGCTTGCAGCAACGACTGCGGCCGATGTTCGAGCGCTTCCTCGACGATCCACTGGCGCCGCGCACCATCGTGGTCGTGCCCGGACTCAGCCTCGACCCGGACACGCTCGCAAAGATCGATGGCGTTCGCCACTACGAAGAACGCCAACTCAGCATGCTGATGTGGCTGCGGTTGCCGAACACCCGCGTCGTCTACGTGACCAGCGTGCCGCTCGATCCGGTCATCATCGACTACTACTTGAGCCTGCTCCACGGCGTGCCCTCCGCGCACGCGCGTCGCCGGCTCACGCTGCTGTCGGCCTCGGACGCGTCGTCGGTGACGCTCACCCGCAAGATCCTGGAACGACCGCGCCTGATCGAGCGCATCCGGGCCGCCATCGGCGATCCGGCCAGTGCCCATCTTTCGGTGTTCAATGCGACCGGGCTGGAAGCCGCGCTCGCCATCCGGCTCGACATTCCGATCTACGCCTGCGATCCGGCCCTTTCCTACTGGGGCAGCAAGAGCGGCAGCCGCGAGGCGTTCCGCGCCGCCGGCATCGCGCTTCCCGACGGTGCCGAAAACCTGCGCGACATGGGCGACGCAGCCGAGGCGATCGCTGCGTTGAAGCGGGCCGATCCGGCGCTGCGTCGATGCGTGATCAAGCACAACGACGGCTTTTCCGGCGAAGGCAACGCGATCTTCGATTTCGACGAAACCGATGACGATCACTCCGTCGCATGGGTCCTGCGCGAGCTCCCCTGCAGGCTGCGTTGCGAGGCAAGGGACGAGATCTACGAGCACTTTGCCGAGAAATTCCGCGGCATGGGCGGGATCGTGGAATCCTGGATCGACGGGCCCGACAAGCGCTCGCCGTCGGTGCAGTTGCGCGTCAATCCCAGGCACGAACTCGAACTGATCTCGACCCACGACCAGACCCTCGGCGGAGCCACCGGACAGATCTTCCAGGGCAGCACGTTTCCAGCCAGCGAACCCTATCGCCACGAACTGCAGGAAGCCGGCTGGCGGATCGGCGAGGTGTTGCGCGACCGTGGCGTGCTCGGGCGCTTCGCGATCGACTTCGTCTCGCATCGCACGCCGACCGGCTGGCGTCACGTCGCCATCGAGATCAACCTGCGCAAGGGTGGCACCACCTTGCCGTTCCACATGCTCCAATACCTCACCGCCGGCCGCTACGACCCCGACGAGGCGCGTTACATCACGCCGATGGGCCAAAGCCGTTGCTACTACGCCACCGACACGTTGCAACGTCCGCACTACCGGCGCTTCATACCCGAGGACCTGATCGACATCCTGGTGTCCCGGCGCCTGCTGTTCGATCCGACCAGCCAGCGCGGCGTCGTTTTCAACCTGCTCGGCGCGTTGTCCGAATACGGCAAACTCGGGGTCGTGTGCATCGACGAAACCGTTCCCCTGGCACGCGCGATGTTCGAGCAGACCGTCGCGGTGCTCGACAGCGAGGCGAATGCAACGGGACACGACTGAAGGCAGAATTGGCGGCGTGTCAGGGGTGATTTGAACCATCGCTTTCGGCCAGATCGGGCTATTCAGGGCACGAACACGGATACGCGCAACCCGTCATTCGATGGCGTCGACTGGTTCTTCTCATTTCAACCCCGAGAGAAGTTCGCGAAGGTGCTATGGCAACGTCACGCCGATTGCGTGCGGGCGGTCATGGCGACGCCTTTGATGAGCAGCCACGGCGCAAGCAGGAGTTCGAATACGAGTGCCGGCAGCCATTGGTATCCGGCCAGCGGCCCGGTGAAGAAACCGGCGAGCTGCAGGGGCAGGCCCACCACGAGCAGTGCCGATGCGAACACGCCCAACCACGCAAGTGAGACAGGAACCATCCGTCCGCGCAGCAGGAGACAGGAAAAAATCGTGCTCCCCACGGCGAAAAAGATCGCGCCGATGGGCGGATTCGGATCTGGCATCAGCAGAAATGCGCCGAGCGCATTGGCAGCCACGGGGTCCGGGGCATGTGCCCCGGTTGTCGTTGCGAGCCACAGCAGTCCCAGTTCTTTCGGGATACCGATCGCGCCGATCACTCCTTCGGCGACGCGACAAACCAGGCCGAGCATCGCGAGTTCGTGGTCTTCGTCACGCGTGATTGCGTACAGCGTTATCGCCAGCACGAAGGCCGAGACGCATTGGAGGAGCTCCAGCACAATGTCGATGCGCACGTCTGATGTGTGCCCAGCGACGCGGGCGATAATCGCCGCGGTCCCTTCGGCGCTGGTCGCCCGGTTCATTAGGACCGTGCTGGCAATACCGATCGCAATGTAGAAGAGCAACGTAAAGCCGGCGATTCTTGCGTTCGTCGCGCGAGTCATGTGTGCTCCGGGATATGCGAACGGTAGCGTCTGAATGCAGCGTCTGGTCTAGACGACGGCCTCCACGAAGCGCAACACTGGCAGAACTCGGGTGCGGCACCAAGCAGCTTGCGACGGACGACGGCAAGTCGTTCTCGAGCCACGGCAGGGTCGGTCAAATGCCGACCCTGAGGATTTGGTTCGGTCGTGAAGAAGCCCAAGAGCCGCCGTTCGCCATCGTCTCCTTCGGGTCGGCTCGGGAAAGCAGGAATTGAGAGGTTCCCTGCGGAAGAAGCAACGCGGAAATTCGTCCAGGCAAACAAATGAGCTTGCCCTTTTTCTTCCGAGTTGCTCGTGGCGGCAGCTTCGCTGTCGGAAGCCGGCCATCGAGCCGCGCTCGTTGCATGTCGGGATCTGACCGAAAGCCCATCCGGATGACATCGCCGGCCATCCTTCCGTCCCCTTGACCCAAGTCAGGGAACCCGCCTTCCATCCGCTCCAGCATGACGGCATCCTTCAGGAGGTGCGTCATGAGTCAGACACGGAAGCTTTGGTGGGGGCTGGCTGCGTTGCTGGTCTGCACGTTCTCGGTGCTGTTGTGGATGGGCGGCGAGATCCACCGGCAGCAGCCGCCGATGCCGGTGTCGGTGGTCGGCGCGGATGGCACGGTGCTGTACACGCAGGCCGACATCGAGACCGGACGCTCGGTCTGGCAGAGCGTCGGCGGGCAACAACTCGGGTCGATCTGGGGCCACGGCGCGCTCGTGGCTCCCGACTGGAGCGCCGACTTCCTGCATCGCGAGGCGAACGCGTGGCTCGACCTGCGCGCGCAACGCGCGTTCGGAAAGCCTTACGCCGAACTGTCCGCGGGCGACCAGGCGAAACTGCAGGCCGAGTTCCAGACAGACATCCGCCACAACGGCTACGACGCGACGACCGGCGTGCTGACGGTCACGAACGAGCAGGCCGTTGCGATCGCCCAGGTCGCGACGCATTACGAAAGCCTGTTCGGTGCCGATCCGGCCACCGCCGCATTGCGCGAAACCTACGCGATGAAGAACACGACGGTGGATACGCCCGCGCATCGCCACCAACTCACCGCGTTCTTCTTCTGGAGCGCATGGGCCTGCGTGACCGATCGTCCCGGCAGCGACGTCTCGTACACGAACAACTGGCCCTACGATCCGCTCGTCGGCAACGCCGCGACGCCAAGCGCATTCCTGTGGACGGTGTTCAGCGTGCTGTTCCTGATTGCCGGCATCGGCCTGCTCGGCTGGCACTACGCGGTCTACCACCACAAGGACGGCAGCCCGACGCCGCCGGCGACCGATCCGCTGCGCGGCATCACGATCACGCCGTCGATGAAGGCGACCGCGAAATACTTCTGGCTCGTGCTCGCATTGTTCCTGACCCAGATCCTGCTCGGCGCGACGACCGCGCACTACCAGGTCGAAGGCCAGCAGATCTACGGGTTCAACCTTTCCGACATCCTGCCGTACGCGCTCACGCGCAGCTGGCATACGCAGCTCGCGGTGCTGTGGATCGCGACCGCGTGGCTGGGTACCGGTTTGTACATCGCACCTGCCATCTCGGGATACGAGCCGAAATTCCAGCGCGCAGGCGTCAATTTCCTGTTCACCTGCCTGCTCATCATCGTGGTCGGCGCGTTCGCCGGGCAGTGGTTCGCGGTGATGCAGAAGCTCGGCCTCGCGAACAATTTCTGGTTCGGCACGCAAGGCTGGGAATACGTCGACATGGGCCGCTTCTGGCAGGCCTTCCTGTTCGTCGGGCTGATGGTGTGGCTGCTGCTGATGGGCCGCGCGCTGTGGCCGGCGTTGCGGCGCAAGGACGAGATGTCGTCGATCGTCGGCCTGCTGTTCCTGTCCACGATCGCGATCGGCCTGTTCTACGGCGCCGGCCTGATGTGGGGCGAACACACCTCGCTGTCGATGGTCGAGTACTGGCGCTGGTGGGTCGTGCACCTGTGGGTCGAGGGCTTCTTCGAGGTGTTCGCGGTCGCGGTGATGAGCTTCCTGTTCGTCAAGCTCGGCCTCGTGCGCGGAACCACGGCCACCGTGAACGTGCTCTTCGCAACAGTCGTGTTCATGGCCGGCGGCGTGCTCGGCACCTTCCACCACCTGTACTTCGCGGGCACGACGACCGCGGTGATCGCGCTCGGCGCATCGTTCTCGGCGCTGGAAGTGGTGCCGCTGGCGT
>JBBQHA010000143.1:0-8662 GCA_038323475.1 Lysobacterales bacterium | reverse complement strand
CTCATCTTCAGCGCGACTTCGACCGCGGCCGAGCCGTTGTCGGCATAGAACACTTTCGCAAGTCCGCGCGGCGCGACCGCGACCAGCGCTTCGGCGAGTTCGATCGCCGGCGCGTGGCCGAAGCCCGCGAGCAGCACGTGGTCGAGCGCATCGAGCTGCCGTTTCAGCGCGGCGACCAGGCGCGGATCGCGATGGCCGAACAGGCACGTCCACCAACTCGACACCGCGTCGAGATAGCGATTCCCATCCATGTCGGTGATCCAGGCGCCTTCGGCCGAGCGCACCGGAATCAGCGGCAATGCGCGTTCGTGGTCGTGCATCTGCGTGCATGGATGCCACAGCACGGCGAGGTCGCGCGCGATCCACTTCAGGTTGTCGCCGGCCCGGTTACTGCCGGCCTGGTTGGTGGGCTCTGTTAACATCGTTGTCATCGGTCCGATCCGGCGATGCGCACCATCATCCTGTCCCTCCCTGCCCGTGTCCATGCGCCATGCGCGGCTCCTGCGCGCCAGGCTACCGCCTAGTGCGGCGCTGGTTGCTGTTGATCCTGTTCGCGGCGCTGGCGATGGTCGCGTACCTGCGCATGCCTGCGCGGCTCGCGGTCTCCGCGTTGCGAGGGTCGCTCGATCCGCTCGTGCTCGAGGATGTCCACGGGATCGCGTGGAATGGCGATTCGTTCCACACATGGTGGGGCGATTGGCCGCTCGGCCACCTGCGCTGGAAAGCGGATCCGCTGCGTGCGCTCGGCGGGACCCTGCGCACCGACCTGCATTTCGATATGCCGAAGAACCAGAGCATGGATGCGCATGTCGAACAAGGCCCGCACACGGTCGAGGTGACGTCGCTGCGTGCCGACCTCGTCGGCGACGCACTGCGCAAGTTCTTCATGCGCGAAGGATTCCTTCCGATCGGCAGTGTGCGCCTCGACATCGAGCGTGCGCGCTTCGATGACGGCGTGCCGGTCGCCGTGCGAGGCCGCGCCTGGTGGCGGCAGGCCACCCTGGTCGGCCCGCGCACGCGATTGCCGTATTATCTGGGCGACCTGCTGGTCGATTTCCACGTCGACCAACCGGGCGTCGTGCTCGCGGGAATCCGCGACAACGGCGGTCCGATGCAGGTCGTTGGAAACGTGAAAGCCGACCTGATCGGTTACCGGATCGAGTTGCGCTTCGCGGCGCGCGATCCGCGACTGGCGGAAGGATTGGCCCGGTTGGGACAGGCGCAGCCGGACGGCAGCCGCCTGCTGGTACTCCAGGACGCTTGGTGGTGGAAACGACGACATGGTTGATTTGCCCAACAAGGAATTGCCGAAGATCCACGCCGTGCACGCGCGCGAGGAAGGAGAGCGCCGTGTCGAGGAAGTCGACCTGGAATTCGCCAATGGCGAGCGCCGCCGCTATCGCCGTGTCTGCAGCCGCGGTCCCGGCTCGGTGATCATCGCCGCGATGCCCGATCCCGACACCGTGCTGCTGGTGCGCGAATACGCCTGCGGCGTGCATCGCTACGAACTCGGCCTGCCGAAAGGGCGCATGGACGAGGGCGAAACGCCGGAGCAGGCGGCGAATCGCGAATTGAAGGAAGAGACCGGCTTCGGTGCGCGCAGATTGCGGTTGCTGCGCCCGCTGACGCTCGCGCCGGGTTACATGGAGTTCGCATCGCACCTGGTCCTGGCCGAAGAACTGTACGCCGAGCGCTTGCCTGGCGATGAACCCGAGGAGATCGACGTGGTGCCATGGAAGCTTGCCGATTTGCACGAATTGATGCTGCGCGAGGATTGTTCGGATGGCCGCTCGCTGGCCGCTCTGTTCATCGTGCGCGAACTGTTGGCGCGCCGCGGAGCAGCGGCATGAGCGCCCTGCGCGAGGCATGCATCGGGATTGCGCGCGACGCCGGCGCGGCGATCATGGCGGTGTATGAGCAGGACTTCGACGTCGCATCGAAATCCGACGACTCGCCGCTGACCGCGGCCGACATGGCGGCGCACCGGATCATCTGTGCCGGACTTGCCGCGCTGACGCCCGAGATTCCCGTGTTGTCGGAAGAGTCGGCCGCGATCGACTGGTCCGTGCGCCGCGGCTGGTCGCGCTACTGGCTCGTCGACCCGCTCGACGGCACCCGCGAGTTCGTCAAGAAAAACGGCGAGTTCACCGTCAACATCGCATTGATCGATGGCGATGCATCCGTGTTGGGCGTCGTGTACGCGCCCGCGCTGGACTACATGGTGCATGCCGGACGCGGCGCCGGCGCTTTCATGCGCAATGGCGCGGCCGACGTCGCCCTGGCGACCCGGCAACCCGTGCCGACCCCGTTGCGGGTCGCGGCGAGCCGCTCCCATCTGGATGCGCGCACGGCCGCCGCACTGGAAAAGATGGGCGCGACCGAACGCATCGGCATGGGTTCGTCGCTGAAGTTCTGCCGGATCGCGGAAGGGCGCATCGACGTCTATCCGCGCTTCGGGCCGACCTCGGAGTGGGACACGGCCGCCGCGCAGTGCGTGCTCGAAGCGGCCGGTGGCGCGGTGCTCACGCTCGATGGCGCGCCGCTGCGCTACAACACGAAGGAGTCGCTGCTGAATCCGGATTTCATCGCGCTTGGCGACGTGCGGTTGCCGTGGCGCGGGTGGCTCGATCAGGAAGCAGCCGATGAATGAGCCAGCATCGATCGACCCGCACGGGATCGATGACCTGCTGGAGATCATGGCGCGCCTGCGCGATCCCGGGCATGGCTGTCCGTGGGACGTGCAGCAGACGTTCGCGACGATCGCGCCGTACACGATCGAGGAAGCCTACGAAGTCGCCGATGCGATCGACCGCGGCGACATGCACGACCTGCGCGACGAGCTCGGCGACCTGCTGCTGCAGGTCGTGTTCCATGCGCGCATGGCCGAGGAAGCGGGGCAGTTCGCGTTCGCAGATGTCGCCGCGACCATTTGCGAGAAGATGCGCCGTCGGCATCCGCATGTGTTTGCCGCACAGGGAAGTGCCAATGTCGCGGGAGGCAGGACGCCGGGAGCGACCGCGGATGCATGTGTCGAAGACGCAGAAGCGCAAACCTGCGAGTGGGAATTGCACAAGCGCCGCGAGCGCGCAGCGAAAGGATCGCAGGACGACCCCAGCGCGCTTGCCGGAATTGCGCGCGGACTGCCGGAATGGCAGCGCGCTTTGAAGCTGCAGAAACGCGCGGCGACGGTCGGTTTCGATTGGCCGGGCCCGGCTCCGGTGATCGAAAAGCTGCACGAGGAAATCGAGGAAGTCCGCGTCGAATTCGCCGCTGTCGCGGACGCGCCGGGCGATGCCGCGGTGCAGGAGCGGCTCGAGGACGAAATCGGCGATTTGCTGTTCGTCTGCGTCAATCTCGCCCGTCACGCGAAAGTCGATGCCGGAACCGCGTTGCGCCGTGCGAACGCGAAGTTCGAACGCCGCTTTCGCAGCATGGAGGCGCTCGCGAACACCGAAGGCGTTGCGCTGGCGAGCCTGTCGCTGGAAGATCAGGATCGTTACTGGGACCGGGCGAAACTGGCCGAACATCGCAATGGATCCGCGGCAGGATCGGAGGACTGAGCCGTGTCGCGCTTTACCAGCTTCCGCGAGTTCTATCCGTTCTATCTGTCCGAGCATGCCAACCGCACCTCGCGACGGCTGCATTTCATCGGCAGCTGGGGCGTGCTGGCGCTGCTTGCCACGGCGGTCGCGACGCGCAACGGCTGGTGGGCGTTCGGAGCGTTGTTCTGCGGCTACGGTTTCGCGTGGGTCGGGCATTTCTTCTTCGAGAAGAACCGGCCGGCGACCTTCAAATACCCGTTTTATTCGTTCATCGGCGACTGGGTGATGTTCAAGGACATCCTGGTGGGCCGGGTCAAGCTCTGAGGGTTTCACGCCATGTCCACACCGACGGGCCTAGTCTTCACAAAGCTGAAGGCCATGTCGACGGGTACGCTGCGGAACATGAAGGGTTGCCGCGACATGAGCTTGCAGCGCCCCGTCGCCGGCCATGCCAGCGATTCCTCCTCTCCCGCCTTGCGGGCGAGGGACGGTCGCGTGGTCACGCGACTTCCATGTCCAGGGAGATCCCATGCGCAACCGTGAATCACCTGCGGGTTTGATCCTCGTGGTCGAGGACAACCGCAACATCTCCGAGATGGTCGGCGAATACCTGGAGAGCAAGGGCTTCGGCGTCGACTATGCGGGCGACGGTCTCGACGGATACCGGCTTGCGGACGAGAACAGTTACGACGCGATCATCCTCGACCTGATGCTGCCGCGCATGGACGGTCTCGAGGTCTGCCGGAAGCTCCGCGAGGAGTCCAAGAAGGCCACGCCGGTGCTGATGCTGACCGCGCGGGACACGCTCGACGACAAGGTCAGTGGATTGGGCTCGGGCGCCGACGATTACCTCGTGAAACCGTTTGCGATCCAGGAGCTCGAGGCGCGCGTGCGTGCCCTGATCCGCCGCGACCGCCGCCAGGTCAGCGCCGAGACGTTGAAGGTCGGTGACCTCGTCTACGACACCGCCAGCATGCGCGTCACCCGCGGCGGCCAGGAATTGCAGCTCTCCCCGATCGGCCTCCGCCTGCTCGCGATCCTGATGCGCGAATCGCCGAAAGTGATCAGTCGCCGCGACATCGAGCGCGAGATCTGGGGCGACGGGCTGCCCGATTCCGACACCCTGCGCAGCCACCTCTACAATCTGCGCAAGACCATCGATCGCGCATTCGACAAGCCGTTGCTGCACACGGTGCAGAGTGCGGGCTATCGCATCGCCGACCTCGACGCACCGCCGCAGGCATGATCGCCGGGACGGTTGTTCGAGAAGATCGCTGCTGCCCTGGGCGGGAGTGCCGTCCCCGCGTGATCCTGCAATCCGCTGGCTTCGGTCGGACGCGTTGCACGTGATCGTCGAACGCGGTTTGCGCCGGAAGATCTGGATCGCATTCGCGATGCAGGTCGTCGCGATCGGGCTGGCGACGATGTTCGGCGTCTACGGCGCGACGATGGTGTTGAAGGACGTCCTGATCAAGCACGCGCTGGAGCAGGAGGCGGACTGGTTCTGGCAGCGCCATTCCGACGATCCCGAACACCACATCCCCGACACCTTCAACATGATGGGCTACCTCGTTCCCAAGGGTGCGAGCGAGACGGAAGTGCCGGAGTCGCTGCGCGGACTCGCGCCCGGCTACCACTCGATGCCCGAGGCGATGGGCGGGTCGCTGGTGTACGTCGACGACGCGCCCAAGGGCAAGTTGCTGCTCGTGTTCAAGCAGACCCAGGTCAACAAGCTCGCGTTCTGGTTCGGCGCGGTACCGCTGACCTTCGTGCTGATCGTGATTTACGCGATCGCATGGCTGACATATCGGTCGTCGCATCGCGCGATCTCGCCGCTGATCTGGCTCGCGCACCAGGTGCAGCAGTGGGACCCGAAACGGCCCGACGCGACCGCGCTCAACGCCGAGAACCTGCCGGTGGACGTGCAAGGCGAGGCGCTGGTGCTGGCTTCCTCCTTGCACGACTTCGCCAGCCGCATCGATGCGTTCGTGCAGCGCGAGCGCAACTTCACCCGCGACGCGAGCCACGAATTGCGCACGCCGATGACGGTGATCCGGATGGCCGGCGACCTGCTGCTCGCCGACGATGCGCTGCCGCCGCATGCGCTGCGCACGGTGCAACGCATCCAGTCGTCGGTCGGCGACATGGAGTCGCTGGTCGAGGCATTCCTGATCATGGCCCGCGACGGCGACATCGGCCTGCCTGACGAGGACTTCGTGGCCAACGAAGTCGTCCACGACGAGATCGACAACGCGCGCGCCCTGCTCGGCCGCAAGCCGGTGGAGCTGAAGATCGACGAGGCGGCGGAGTT
Organism: Lysobacterales bacterium; assembly: GCA_038323475.1. GTDB lineage: Bacteria > Pseudomonadota > Gammaproteobacteria > Xanthomonadales > Xanthomonadaceae > SZAS-103. Next base: position 2,809 of record JBBQHA010000143.1, on the reverse strand, counting down.
CACGCTGCGTGCGCCGCCGCGTGTGTTCGCGGTGCTGTTCGGCAACCTGCTGCGCAACGCCTGCCACTACACGGACAACGGCAGCGTGACGGTGCGCATCCAGGCGGGCAGGATCGTGATCGAGGACACCGGCGTCGGCATGAACCGCGAGGAGCTGGACCATGTATTCGATGCGTTCTATCGCGGCGGCGACCAGCGCCACGGCGGCCACGGCATAGGGCTGAACATCGTGCGGCGATTGTCCGAACGTTTCGGCTGGCCGGTGAAGCTGGAAAGCGAGGCGGGCAAGGGCACGCGAGCGACCGTGTCGTTTCCGAAAGCCGCGCCGCTGGACGCGTGATGGAACTTCAGGGCGCGTTGCAGGTCAACGGGTAACACTGCCGCACATTGGATCGACCTGGTGCGCCTGCGCATCGCAACATGGATGTCCCGCATGGCGCAGCCCATCCACAAACAGCTTCCTCCGAAGCGTTCCGGCAGCATCATCTGGATCGTGGGCGTACTCGCAATCCTTGCCGCGGGCGGCTGGTGGTGGCATGCGCGCTCGTCCGTCGACGTCGGCAACTATCGCACCGCAGCCGTCGACCGCGGCGCGATCGCGGTGGCGATTTCCGCGACCGGCAACCTCAGCGCGATCACGACGGTGGACATCGGTTCGCAGGTGTCGGGCATCGTGCAATCGGTGCTGGTCGACTACAACGACCACGTCGCCAAGGACCAGGTGATCGCCCGCATCGATCCCAGCAGCTTCAACGCGCGTCTGCAGCAGGCGGCGGGCGCGGTGGCATCGGCGCAGGCGCAACTCGCGCAGGCACAGGCCGGAGTGCGCAACACCCAGTCCGATTTCGCGCGCAAATCCGATCTCGGCCAGCGCCAGTTGATCGCGCACAGCGATGTCGATGCCGCCCGCGCATTGCGCGACCAGGGGCTCGGTGCGGTCGCCGCGGCGCAGGCGCAAGTCGCATCGCAGCAGGCCGCGATGAGCAGCGCGAAGCTCGACCTCGAGCACAGCGTGATCCGCTCGCCGGTCGACGGAGTCGTGCTCACGCGCGCGGTGCAACCGGGGCAGACCGTGGCCGCAAGCCTGCAGACGCCGACGCTGTTCCAGATCGCCGAAGACCTCAGCCAGATGCAGATCGTGCTCGCGGTGGACGAGGCCGACATCGGCCAGGTGAAGGTCGGCCAGAAGGTTCGCTTCAACGTCGATGCGTTTCCCGATCGCGATTTCGCCGGCGTCGTCAAACAGGTGCGGCTCGCGGCGACCAATACCCAGAACGTGATCAGCTACCCGGTGGTGGTTACCGTCGACAACGACGACCTCACCTTGCTGCCGGGCATGACCGTCAACGCGGAAATCCAGATCAGCCGCCACGACAACGTGCTGCGCGTGCCGAACGCAGCGCTGCGTTTCCACCCGGCCGACGCGGCCGCGTCGACGAGTGCAGGCGCGTCCACCGCACGCGCGGGCGGCAGCGGGATGTCTGAGCAACTGCCGCAGCTCGCGGCGCAGTTGCACCTGGACCCGACCCAGCAGGCAGCGTTCGACCAGGCGCTGGTGGCCATGCGCGAACGCGCCAAGGAGCAGCGCGCGAAACGCGAGAGCAGTGCGCAGGCCGCATCGAACGGCGCCAGCCTGTTTGGTGGGCGTCCGCCGGGCGGAGCGGGCGGGCCCGGCGGGAACGCGGGCAACGGCGGCAATGGACAGGGCGGTGGCCGTGGCGCGCCGAACCCGCAGCGCATGCTCGCGCGCTTCGCCCAGCAGTTTGCGAGCTTCCGCGCGACTCTGCGTCCCGACCAGCAACAAGCCTGGGACACCGCGCTGCAGGGCCTGGCCGGGGAGAAACACGCGACCGTCTACAAACTCGTCGACGGGCGCCCGCAGTCCGTGGATATCCGGGTCGGCTCCAGCGACGGAAGTTTCACCGAAGTCGGCGATGGCAAGCTCGTCGAAGGCGACAAGGTGATCGTCGGCGCTGCCGCGGCCGACGCCGCGAAACAATGAACGCCGCGGTCGACGCATCGGCGCAGACGGTCCAGTCGACGCCGGTGATCGAAACGATCGGGCTCGGCAAGGTCTACATGCCCGGCAGCGAAGCCGAGGTCGTCGCATTGCACGATGTGAACCTTCGCATCGGCCAGGGCGAGTTCGTCGCGATCATGGGTGCGTCCGGTTCTGGCAAATCCACCCTGATGAACCTGATCGGTTGCCTGGATACACCGACGTCCGGCCAGTACCTCTGCGATGGCGTGGATGTGGCCACGCTCGATGCCGAGCAGCGCGCGATCCTGCGCCGCGACAAGATCGGCTTCGTGTTCCAGGGATTCAACCTGCTCAGCCGGCTGACCGCGCTGGAAAACGTGATGATGCCGCTGGCCTATGTCGGCACGCCGATTTCCAGGCGCGAACAACTCGCCCGCGACGCGCTGGCAGCGGTCGGTCTGGCCGACCGCGCCACCCATCGGCCGAGCGAACTGTCCGGCGGGCAGCAACAACGCGTTGCGATCGCGCGCGCGCTGATCAACTCGCCGTCGCTGATCCTTGCCGACGAACCGACCGGCGCGCTGGATTCGAAAACCGGCGAGGACATCCTCGCGCTGTTCAAGCGCCTGCAGACGCAAGGGCATACGGTCGTGCTGATCACCCACGACGCGCAGGTCGCCGCGCACGCCGGTCATGGCTGGGTGATGAGCGATGGCGCGCTGCAGCCGGCCGGGACCGCCACATGACGCTGACCGACACCATCCGCACTGCGGTGTTGGCCTTTCGCTCCAACTCGCCGCGCAGCGCCTGGTTTCCCACATGACGCTG
>JBBQHA010000142.1:0-8729 GCA_038323475.1 Lysobacterales bacterium | reverse complement strand
ATCGCGGACCTGGTCGACCAGGCCGGGGCGCTGCAATTGCTGGACGGAGACATTGACCGCGATGCTGAAGCCGCGATGGCCGCGATCGATCCACGCGCGCAGCTGGCGGCAGGCTTCGTCCACCACCCATGCGCCGATTTCCGGCATCAGGCCGAGCGCTTCGGCGATCGGGATGAATCGCGCCGGGGAAACGCGCCCGAGTTCCGGGTTGCTCCAGCGCAGCAGCGCCTCGAAGCCGGTCACCGCACAGTCGGCGGCCTTGCGCTGCGGCTGGTAGTGCAGTTCGAGTTCGCCGCGCTGGATCGCCCCGCGCAGGTGGCCGCCGAGCACGAGGCGGTCCTCGATGTCCTGCATCTGGCCGACCGAGAACCCGCAGACGCTGTCGCGCCCCTGCCGCTTCGCGCGTCGCATCGCCGCTTCGGCGCGGCGCAGGAGTTCCTGCGCGGTCCGACCATGGTCGGGCGAATGGCTGATGCCGATGCTGGCGGTCAGCAGCAGCCGGCAATCGCTGCGTTCGATCGGCAAGGCGACCGCATCGCGCAGACGCTCGGCCAGCGCGAATGCCGACGGCTCGTCCATCGATGTCGCCGCGATGACGAATTCGTCGCCGGTGAACCGCGCGATGTGACCGGCGTCGCCAAGCGTCTTCGACAGCCGTCCTGCCACGCACTGCAGCACCGCATCGCCGATCAGGTGGCCCATGGATTCGTTGACGGCCTGGAAGCGGTCCAGCCCGATGAAAAACAGCCAGACCGGTGCCGACGCGTCCGCAAGCAGGGTCGCCAGCATGCTCTCGAACACGAGGTGGTGAGGCAGCCCGGTGACGGCGTCGTGGCTTGCGGCGTAGGCCAGGTCGGCTTCCGCCTTGCGGCGGTCGGTGGTGTCGTGCGCGACTGCGTAGGCAAGGCCATCGGGCGTGGCGATGGATTCCCATTCCAGCCAGCGATAGGCGCCGGTCTTGCAGCGGAAGCGATACGCGAACGCGCTCACCCGGCCACTCGCCGCGGTCAGCGCGGACACCGCATGGGTGGCGGCATGGCGGTCGTCCGGATGCACGAAGTCCAGGTAATGGAGCGAGGACAGTTCCTCGGCGGTGTAGCCGGTGACGCGGGTGAACGATGGATTGACCTGGATGATCCGTTCCGCTGCCGTATCGAAGATGCAGTAGATCTCCATCGACAGGTCGAAGAAGCGGTCGCGCTCGTAAAGGCGCCTGACCAGCCGCGCGCTCTCGATCGCGGTGGCGACGATCGGCAGCATCCTGTCGATGTCGCCCAGTTCTTCGGGTGTCGGCTCGCGGCATTCGTAGTAGTACACGGCGTACGTGCCGAGCACGCGGCCGCTGCGCCCAGGCACGGGAGTCGACCAGCAGGCCTTCAGTCCGTGCGCGGACGCGAGCTCCCGGTAGTGTTCCCAGTACGGATGGCTGGCGATGTCCGCCACCACGACGCGCTCGTGGCGCCATGCGGCGGTGCCGCAGGAGCCCTGTCCTTCGCCGATCGCCAGTCCATCGATCGCCTGGTTGAACGTCTCCGGCAGGCTCGGTGCCGCGCCGCGCAGGATATGTTCCCCGGCATCGTCCACCAGAAGCACCGAACATAGCGCGCCCGGATTGAGTTCCTCGTGCAACAGCGCGATGCGCTCGAGGCTGTCCATGAGCGGCCGTTGCGTCGCGATGCCTTCGAGGATCTCCTGCTGGCCGGCTTCCACGTGCTCGGCGCGCCTGCGCGCGGTGATGTCCTGGCAGGCGCCGAGCATGCGCACGGCGTTACCCTGGATGTCGACTTCCACCACGCCGCTGCTGCGCAGGGTGCGTACGGATCCGTCGATGCGGACGATGCGCTCGTCGAATTCGAACGGCTTGTGGGCGCGCGCCGCCGTCTCGATGACGGCCCGCACGCGCCTGCGATCGAGCGGATGCACCATCGCCAGATAGGCTTCGAAGGTGGCCGCGTATTGCCACGGCACCAGCCCGTAGATCCGGTACAACTCGGCCGACCACGTCACCTTGTTGTCGACGATGTCCCATTCCCAGTTGCCGACGTGCGCCACCTGCTGGGCATCGGCGAGCATGCGCTGGTTGTGCTGCAGCGCCTGCTCGACCCGCTTGCGCTCGGTGATGTCGACGAAATCGATCGTCAACCCGTCTGGCGAAGGATGGATGTGGTTCTCGAACCAGCACTGTCCGGGCTGGTGGAACCATTCCAGGGTGATGGGCTGCTGTTCCGCCATCGCCTTTTCGCAGGACAGCCGGAACCGGTGGTCGCCCGTTTCCGGAAACTCGGCCCAGATCTGCTTGCCGATCAGGCCCGACGCGGGGCGCCCGAAAAGATCGCAGGCCTTCGCATTGAGCCAGGCGCAGCGCCAATCCTTGTCCAGCGCGACGTACGCATCGGTGATGCGATCGAACACGTGGTGGAATCCGATGTCCTTGCGCGAGCTTTCCATGGCACGACCTGTCCGCTTCGCCGGTCGGCTATTCGCGCGTGCATCCGGCGAAGCCGCCTTCTCATGCCCGAGGTTACGCCCGCCCGGGATGGATTGCTTGGCGCTGTCGCCTGCGGCCGGCATCCCGGCGATCGTTGGGGCATATGCCATCAGGCACTTGCCGCATGGGCACCGCGCTCCCGACCATGCGCGATCGCCAAGTCGCACGCCAACGTCCAGAGAGGTTTCACATGCGCCGCCTGCTTGTCTCCGCCATCGCCGCCGCATTGGTTGCCGGCTGCTGCTTCGTTCCCGCCACGTTCGCGGCAGGGTCGTCCGACGCGACCGCCATACCGGCCACGACGCAATTGCCGCGCACGGTCCGTCCGCTGCACTACGACGTCGCGGTCCGGCCGGATGCGGAGAAGATGGTCTTCAGCGGCCACGTCGCGATCGATATCGACGTGCTGCAGGCGACGAACAGCATCACCCTCAACGCGATCGACATGACGTTTCCGAAGGTCGGACTGTCGTCCGCACAGGGCGCGTCGGCCGAAGCGCGGGTGACAGTGGACGCGAACGCGCAGACCGCGACCTTCACGTTCGACAAGCCGATCGCACCGGGCAGCTACACGCTCGCGATGGACTACACCGGCAAGATCGGCATCCAGGCCAATGGCCTGTTCGCGATCGACTACGACACGAAGGACGGCAAACAGCGCGCGCTGTACACCCAGTTCGAGAACTCCGACGCGCGGCGTTTCATTCCGTCCTGGGACGAGCCGGCGTACAAGGCGACGTTCACCCTCGAGGCAACCGTCCCCACCGCGCAGATGGTCGTCAGCAACATGCCGGTCGCGCAGCGCGACGACCTCGGCGGCGGACTGGCGCGCGTGCGCTTTGCGCAGTCGCCGAAGATGTCCACCTACCTGCTGTTCTTCGGCCTCGGCGAGTTCGACCGCGCGACCACCAAAGTCGGCGACACCGAAATCGGCGTCGTCACCCAGAAGGGGGCCGGCGCGCAGGCCGCGTTCGCACTCGATTCGGCAAAACTGATCCTCGCCGAGTACAACGACTACTTCGGCACGCCGTATCCGCTGCCCAAGCTCGACAACATCGCCTCGCCGGGCCGCAGCGCATTCTTCGGCGCGATGGAGAACTGGGGCGCGATCTACACGTTCGAGCACCGCATGCTGCTCGACCCGACGATCTCGACCCAAGCCGACAAGGAGGACGTGTTCACCACCGAGGCGCACGAGATGGCGCACCAGTGGTTCGGCGATCTCGTCACGATGAGCTGGTGGGACGACCTGTGGCTCAACGAAGGCTTCGCGTCCTGGATGGAAGGCCGCACGACCGCGAAGCTGCATCCGGAATGGAACACTGCGCTCTCCGCCGTCGGCGTGCGCGAAGGCGCGATGTCGCGCGACGCGGTCGTCACCACGCATCCGGTCGTGCAGCACATCGAGACCGTCGAGCAGGCCAGCCAGGCATTCGACTCGATCACCTACTCGAAGGGCGAGTCGGTCATCCGCATGCTCGAGGCCTATGTCGGAGAGGACGCGTGGCGCGAAGGCGTGCGCCGCTACATGAAGCAGCACGCGTACGGGAACACCGTGTCGGACGATCTGTGGCGCGCGGTCGAAGGCGCCGCGGGCAAGCCGATCATGCAGATCGCGCACGCGTTCACGTTGCAGCCCGGCGTGCCGCTGATCCGCGTCGGCGCACAGGCGTGCACCGCGGGGCACACCACCGTCGCGCTCGAGCAGGGCGAGTTCACCAAGGACCGTCCGGACAAGAAAGCGCTCGCGTGGCGGGTGCCGGTCATCGCGCAAGTCGTCGGTTCGTCGGCGCCGGCGCGGATGCTCGTCACCGACGGCAAGGGCAGCCTCGACGTCCCCGGTTGCGGAACCCTGGTGGTCAACGCGGGCCAGAGCGGTTATTTCCGCACGCTGTATTCCGCGCCGCAGCTGGCCGCGCTGAAGGCGGATTTCGCGAAGCTCGCGCCGATCGACCAGCTCGGCATCATGAACGACGTGTGGTCGCTGGGGATGGCCGGGTTCGAACCCGCTTCGGACTATCTGGATCTCGCGCAGGCGATGCCCACCGACGCGGATCCGAAGATCTGGGGCGACATCGCCGATTCGCTGGACTCGCTCGACAACTACTACGCGCGCGACCCGGCGCGCCAGGCAGTGCTGCGCGCGTTCGCGATCGCGCGCCTCGCACCGGTGTTCGAGCGCGTCGGCTGGACCGCGCGCGACGGCGAACCCGATCCTGTGAAGAACCTGCGGACCAACCTGATCGCCACGCTCGGCGCGCTCGGCGACGCGAAGGTGATCGCCGAGGCGCGCCGCCGCTACGACGCGCCGACGTCCGACGCCGAAGCGATGCCCGGCGCCTTGCGCAAGGTGATCCTCGAGGTGATCGCGCGACACGCAGACGCGGCGATGTGGGAACGCATGCGCGCGCAGGCGCGCGCCGAGACGACGTCGATGATCAAGGATGATCTGTACGCTTTCCTGGCCTCGGCCGAAGACGAAGCGCTCGCGCGACGCGCGCTCGACCTCGCGTTGACCGACGAACCCGGCGCGACCAACAGCGCGGCGATGATCGTCATCGTTTCGGACAAGCACCCCGAGCTCGCGTTCGATTTCGCGGTCGCGCACCGCGAACAAGTCGATCCGAAGGTCGACACGACCTCGCGCGCACGCTTCTACCCATCGCTCGCGAGCAGCTCCCTCGACCCGGCGACGATCCCCAGGATCAAGGCGTTCGCCGAAGCGCACATCGCGACGGGCTCGCGTCGCGCCGCCGAAACGGCGATCACGACGATCACCTACCGCACCACGGTCCACGACCAGCGCCTGCCGGCGATCGACGCGTGGCTCAAGCGCAACGCGAAGTAGTGCGGGAACCCGCGGAGCTGCATCGGTGCGACCCGTGCGCCGTGCCGGCCGTCAGTGCACTTCGCGCTTCTGTTCGGTCTTTTTCGAGGCCACGCTGAAGCGCGGTTCGACCGGGCCATCGCCGCGCATGCGCGCTGCGAGGTATGCGCCGACTGCGGGCCCGTGCTTGAAGCCGTGGCCGGAACCGCCGCCGGCGATCCACGCGTTGTCGAATGCGGGATGGCGGTCGATCACGAAATCGCCGTTCGAGGTGTTCTCGTACTGGCAGACCTCGGCGCCGAGCAATGGCGCAGACGCGAGTGCGGGAAACCGCAGGGCGAGGAATGCGCGCGCCTGCGCGATCCGCGCGGGGCTGGGCGTGCGTTCCATGCGGTCCGGATCGATCGCTTCGCCGTGGGTGTCGTGGGCGAGCTTGAAGCCGCGACCGTCGAGATCCGGGAAGCCGTACCAGTCGCGGTCGAAATCCAGCCAGACCGGCATCGCCGGCGGCGCGAACCGGCGATCGCCCGCAGGGATGCCGAAATAGAGCACCTCCTGCCGGGTCGGGAAGATGCGCCCGCCGAGTACATCGGGCAGCACGCTGCCCAGCCACGGACCGCAGGCGAACACGAAGCGGTCGGCATGGATCGTGTCGCCGGAAGCGGTAGCGAGTTGCGCGAGGCGTCGATCGCCGACCGGGGTCGGCACGTCATCGATGCGCAGTGCTGCTCCCATGCGCACGCAATCCGCGACGACCGCCTGCACCGCGCGCCGCGCCAGCAGGCCGCCGCTTCCAGGCTCGAAGATCGCCCAGCCCCCGGGCGGGACCACGATCTGTGGCCAGCGCTTCGCGATGGCGTCCGCATCGAGGACATCGTGTGCGATGCCCAGGCGCGCGAGCGTCGCCACCGATTGCGTGGCCGCAGCATCGCTCGCGCCGGCCATCCACAGCACGCCGGTTGCGCGGAACAGTTCGGGCTGCGCGATGCGCGCGAAAAAATCCTTCCACATGTCGAGCGACTGCCGCGACATCCGCGTGTACACCGCGTCCGGCCCGTAGGCCATGCGGATCACCCGGGATTCGCCGCCGGAGCTCGCACGCGCGCTCCCCGGACCGTACTTGTCGACCAGCAGCACGCGTTGTCCCGCACGTTGCAGGTGCCACGCCGTCCATGCGCCGAACACACCGGCCCCGATCACCGCGACGTCGTATGGTTTGTCCATGCGCGGAGCTTAGCCAGCTCCCCGGCAAATCCAAAGCGGTGGGCCGCGGCGCCGCTCGCATCGGTGCGATGAGCCACAAGGCCGTGCCGCACCGCGCATCAACGGCTGGACAAGATCAGATCCTGCCAAGCACCACGAGGATCAGGATGATGACCAGGACCAGGCCCAGACCGCCGCTGGGTCCATAGCCCCAGGACTTGCTGTGCGACCAGCTGGGCAATGCGCCGACCAGCATCAGGATCACCACGATCAACAGAATCATGCCGAGTGACATCTCGTTCTCCTTGCGGCCGGGGACGCTCCCGGCAAGGCAACCGTGCAAGCGGGGATCGTCCTGCCATCGGCCGCGAATGCGGACTACGGCATGCCTCGCTGGAAGCCGAAGACATCAATGTTCATCGGATGGCCAAACATAGCGGCAAGGATTCACGCGCTCTGTTCGCTGGCGAACATTGTCTGCGACGGAAGAGGTGGCCGGCTCATCGGCTGCTTGCAGCAGCGCGGATGCGCGTTCAGCCCGTCGTCGCGGCCACTCCCAGGGTGCGCGGCAGCCGCATCTGCACCTGCAGGCCAGCGCCCGGCGTGCTGGCGACGCGGATCGTCCCGCCCAGTACGCTGGTGACCTGGTTGAACACGATGTGCGCGCCGAGGCCGGTTCCGCCGCTGCCGCGCTTGGTCGTGAAGAACGGATCGAAGAACCGCTTGAGATCGGGCTCCGCCATGCCGATGCCGTTGTCGCAAACGCTCAACAAGACATCCTCGCCGTCCGCATCGCCCTTGACCGTCACCAAGCCGCTGCTGCGTCCGTCGAATGCGTGCAGCAGCGCATTCATGATCAGGTTCGTCATCACCTGCGACAGCGCGCCGGGGAAGCTGTTCATGTGGATCCCGGCGGGACAGTCCACCTGCACCGAACACGTGGATGCCTTCACCTTCGGCTTCAGCGACAGCACGATCTCGTCGAGGTATTCGGCAAGGTCGAACGTGCGCCGCTGCCCGGAAGACTGGTCCACTGCGATCTGCTTGAACGAGCGCACGAGTTCGGCGCCACGGCGGGTGTTGTTCGCGAGGATATGCACGGTGACGTCGAGTTCGTCGAGCATCGACTCGATCCGGTCCGCGCTGAAGGTGCCGGCCACGAGCCATTCGCGCCAGTGGCGCAGTTCGTTCTGCACGTGGCTCGTCGCGGTCACGCAGATGCCCAGCGGAGTGTTGATTTCGTGCGCGATGCCGGCGACGAGTCCGCCGAGCGACGCGAGTTTTTCCTGGCGCACCAGTTCGGCCTGGGTGTCGCGCAACTGGTTGAGCGTGTCGGTGAGGTCGCGGGTGCGTTCCTGCACGCGCCGTTCGAGCAGCGCATACGCCTGTTGCAGGGTTTCCGCGGAGCGCCGCCGTTGCAGGCTGTTGGCGACCTGCGATGCGACGAAGCTCAACAGTTCCTGGTCGGGCGGCCCGTACACGATGGCGGCATCATAGCTCTGCACCACGATCACCCCGATGACCTCGTCGCCGACGAACAGGGGCACGCCGAGCCAGCACACCGATGGCGCCCCGGCCGTCTGCAGCTCGATCTCGCCCTGTTTGGCGAGCGCGAACACATCCTCGGTCATGCCCAGCAGCGGCTTGCCGTGGCGGATCACGTATTCGCTCAAGCCCCGCCGCAACGGTCGCGATGGCTGGCTGTGCTGGGTCGCATCGACGTAGTAGGGGAACTGCAGCGACGTCCCGTTCGCGGACAGCAGCGCGATGAAGAAGTTCTTCGCGTTGAGCAGTTCGCCGACGACCGCGTGCACGCGCCGGTAGAACGTGCTCTGGCTGATGTCGGCCGTGGCCAGTTCGGCGATCTGGAACAACGCGCGTTGCAGGCGTTCGGCGCGCTGGCGTTCGACGATTTCCAGCTGCAGCACCTGATTCGCGGCGGCGAGCTCGGTCGTGCGCAGGCGCACGCGCTGTTCGAGGTCTTCCTTGCCCTGTTTGCGTTCCAGCGCGGTCAGGATGTGCTCGGCGACGAATTCCAGCAGCGCCTGGTCGTCGGTGGAATAGCCGATTTCCTCGCGATAGCTCTGCACCACGATTGCGCCGTGCGCGCGGCCATCGCGCAGCATCGGCACGCCGAGCCAGTCGTAGCTTTCCGGTCCCACGATCGCCAGCGGCCCGGAGATCTGGGTGATCAGCTCCGGGGTGTTGCCC
>JBBQHA010000141.1:0-8766 GCA_038323475.1 Lysobacterales bacterium | reverse complement strand
CTACCCTAGCCGCCGCGCGGCGCCTGAGCCGCATCCTCGACTGGAATGACGAATGTCTGCACTGATCTGCGGCTCGCTGGCCTACGACACCATCATGGTGTTCCCCGACCAGTTCAAGAACCACATCCTGCCGGACAAGGTGCACATCCTGAACGTGTCGTTCCTGGTGCCGCGCATGCGCCGCGAGTTCGGCGGCTGCGCGGGCAACATCGCCTACAACCTCAAGCTGCTCGGCGGAGAACCCATTCCGATGGCGACCGTCGGCCAGGATTTCGGCCCGTACCGCGAGCACTTCGAGGCCTGCGGCATCAACATGGCGCACATCAGGGAGCTGCCGGACCTGTTCACCGCGCAGGCCTTCATCACCACCGACCTCGACGACAACCAGATCACCGCGTTCCACCCGGGCGCGATGATGCGCTCCCACGAGAACCATGTCGGCGACGTGCCGGAAGCGACGTTCGGGATCGTCGGCCCCGACGGGCGCGAGGCGATGCTGCAGCACTCGCGCGATTTCGCCGAGCGCGGCATCCCCTTCATCTTCGACCCGGGCCAGGCGCTGCCACTGTTCAACGGCGAGGAATTCCGCCACTTCATCGAGCAGGCCGACTTCGTCACCGTCAACGACTACGAATCCAACCTGCTGCAGGAGCGCACCGGCTGGAGCGCGGTCGAGATCACGTCGAAGGTCAAGGCCTACATCGTCACGCGCGGCCCGAGCGGCTCGCAGATCCATGCCGGCAAGGACACCTTCGAGATCCCGCCCGCGCACGAGCGCCGGGTGACCGACCCGACCGGCTGCGGCGACGCGTATCGCGCAGGGCTGATCTTCGGCATCCAGAAGGGCTACGACTGGGCGACCGTCGGCCGCATGGCGTCACTGATGGGCGCGCTGAAGGTCGAACACCCCGGCACCCAGAACCAGCGCTTCGACTACGACGAGTTCGCCGAGCAGTTCCGCCAGCAATTCGGCCACGCGCTGAAATAAACCTGGGAACGGGGAACGGTCTCGGATTGGATTTTTTCCGTTCCCCGTTCCCCATACCCTGCGCTCGCGCAGCGAGCGCTACTGCATGTGGTGATCGAGCTGGGCGCGATCGAAGCCGCCGACCTCGAAACTGATCGAGCGCGGCCTGCCGTCTACGCTGGTGTCGATCGTGATCACCCGGATCTTGTCGAGGATGTTGCGGATGGTTTCCTCGTCATCGATGAACATCGCCTGCTTGTTCTGCTCCGACTTGTGCGTCGCGAACATGACTGCGGGCTGGTCGTCGAACTTGATCGACTCCTTGCACCCGGGCGGACAATCGAACTCGCCGTGGTCGAGGACGAGATAGGCGTTGCGACCCCACTTGGGATGGCGGCGCAGCACCAGCCGCACCGGAACCTGGTCGTTGTTGATGTCGTTGGCATCCTTGGTCGCATAGATCGCGGCCGTGTGCACGACGTTTTCGCCGCCACCTTCGAGGAATTCGGTGTTGTAGGTCCACAGCTGGCCGAGCCGGCGCTTGTCGCGCGCCTCGTCGGCGTGGATGCCGGTGTCGGTGAGGGTGCCCTGCACCTCGCGCGCGGCGACCGTGTCGGGCGCATCGTGCATCAGCTGGTTGGCGTACGCCTGTGCCAGCTCCCATTGCCCGGCGTCGCGCGCCTGCACGTAATTGCGCGCCTGCGCATTGGCGGCGGCTTCATGCTCGAGCTTGGCGTTGCGCGCCCGCTCGGCCGCGATATCGCTCGCGGACGGACCACAACCAGCCAGCAGCAACGCCACGACGGGCAGGACCACCCAGCCACGAACCGCCCGATTACCCATCTTCATCGCAGAAAGTCCTTGAGAGCCGTTGCAGTTTCGATTGTACGTTCCATCATCGGCATGTGGCCGCATCCATTCAAGAGGGCGGTCCGGCTGTTCACCAACCCGGCCTGGAAAATCGCCATCGCGCTGGAATCGATGACGCGGTCGTCGCGGCCCCACAGCAGCAGCACCGATGCGCGGATCGCCGCCAGCTCCTCCTGCAGGGTGAAGGCGTCCGGGCCGCGGCCGATGTCGTCGAGCACGCGCTGCTCGAATTCAGCGTCCTCGCGGCGCCGATGCACCAGCGCCTCGTCGAACGGCCACGGCACGAATGGCGGCTGCTTGAACACCGTGCGCAGGTAACGATGCAGCTCGGCGCGGTTGCTGACGCCGAACGGATTCTCGCCGGCCAACACGTCCAGGCCGAACTCGTTCTCGTCGAACAGCACGCCCGAAGCCGACATCAGCACGAGGCGGTCGACCAGGTCCGGATGCCGCGCGGCGAGCAGGCCGGCGATCTGGCCGCCCATCGAATGGCCGACCAGCAGCGCTGGCGGACCCTCCTCGCCGGTGATGCCCGGCAGCGCACGCAGGAACTGGGCGAGCCGCTCGACCTGCGCGGCGGCGCCATAGTCGGTATCGCGCAGGCGCTCGCTGTCGCCCCAGCCCGGCAGGTCCGGCGCGATCAGGCGATAGTTGGAGGCCAGCACACGCATCAGCGGCAGCCAGTTCTCCTTGCTGCCGGTGAAGCCGTGGACCAGGACGATGACCGGCTTGGGCGGCGCCGGCAGCAGCAACCGGCTGGCGCGGCTGGAAGAACGCGCCGGCTTTACCCGGCCGGCGTCGAGGTAGCTCCAGCGATGCCCGGCCAGCCCGATCGCGTAACGCTGCGCCCCTGCCGCGAGGCGCTGGCGCGCGAACTCGGCCGAGAGGACCCATTCGGGCGCCCACGCCGCGACGCCAACGGTGGCCGCGGCCAGCCCCAGGGTTGCGATCAATGCACCGCGTCCACGTTTCATCTCAATCGATCTCCATGGCGATGCCTGTCGCGGCGTGGTGCGAGCATCGCATATCAATTCGTCGGCTTGGCCTTCGCGATCAGGTCGTCCACCGCGCGCGCGGTGATCGGGTGATAACCCGGCTTGGCCTTCGCGAACACGTCCTTCGCGAAAGCGAGGCCTTCCTGCGTTTTCGCCAGCGCCGCGTAGGTCGGCATGATCAGCTTCATGCGCCCGATCCTGGCGAGGAACGATTCCATTCCCGGCCGCGCCGCCGTATAGCCGCTGCGCACCGCGAGCGGATACCAGCGCATCGCGATCTCGCCGTTCGGCGTGCCGCTGAAATGGTAGTTCTTGTCCACGGCGGTCGCCTGGTCGGCGGTCAGTGTGTCCGGCATGCCTTCGAGGAAGTGCACCCACTCCTGCGTGCTCCACTTGCCGGTCGCGTCGGCCGGCGGCGGCGTGCCGCTGTCCAGCCATGCCTTGCGCGCGGCATCGACCGCGTCGAAGCGCGCCGAATGGGCGGCCTTGGCGGACGCAGGAATGCCGGATTCGTGCAGCCATGCATGCAGTTCGGCGTCGGTGACGGCGGTCGGATTCTTCGGCAGCAGGTTCGCGCGCAGGTAAGCCTCGAACTGTTCGGACGAGATGCTCTTGAAGGCGAAGTTGTCGAAATATCCCTTCAGGAACGGATCGAAGGTGTCGCGACCGAACCGCTGTTCGAGGAACTGCAGGAACCAGGCGCCCTTCGTGTAGGCGATGTCAGACAGGCCATCGTCCGGGTCGCGGCCGTTCAAGGGCGGCAGCATCAGCACCTGGTCGGCGGGCTTGATCGCGCCCGACTTGAGCTCGGCCGCGAGCTCGTCCTGGTCGATCACGCGTTCCATCTCGGCCACGTCCTTGCCGTACATGGCTTCGGTGATGCGGGCCTGCACGTAGGTGGTGAAGCCCTCGTTGAGCCAGACATCCTTCCAGCTCGCATTGGTGACCAGGTTGCCCGACCACGAATGCGCGAGTTCGTGCGCGACCAGCGATACCAGCGACTTGTCGCCGACGATCACGGTCGGCGTGGCGAAGGTCAGACGCGGATTCTCCATGCCGCCGAACGGGAACGACGGCGGCAGCACCAGCAGGTCGTAACGGGTCCAGCGATACGGGCCGTACAGGCCTTCGGCGGTCGCGATCATCTTCTCGGTGTCGGCGAACTCGTCCTTGGCCTTGTCGGCCATTTCCGGCTCCGCCCAGACACCGGATCGATCGGAGATGCGCTTGAACACGAGGTCCCCCACCGCGATCGCGAGCAGGTACGACGGGATCTGCTGCGGCATCGTGAAGTGGTAGTAGCCGGAACGCGTCGCGGCCGGATCGTTGTCGGCGCTCATCAGCGCCATCGCGTCCTTCGGCGTGGTGATGTGCGCCTCGTAGCTGAAACGCACGCCAGGCGTGTCCTGCAGGGGAATCCACGAACGCGCGTGGATCGCCTCGGACTGGCTGAACATGAAGGGCTGGGTCTTGCCCGCGGTCATCGACGGATCGAGCCATTGCAGGCCCGAAGCCTGCGGCGAGGTCGCATAAGTGATGCGCACCTGGCGCATCTGCTGCGGCATCGCGATGGTGAGCTTGCTGCCGAGCACCGGATCGCGCGCCGCGAGCACGAACGTCAGCGGCTTCCAGTCGCCGGTACCGTCGCCGCCTTCGACCTTGTCGATGGCCAGGTCGCGTGTATCGAGCACCAGCGCCTTCGCCTCCTTGTCGTACCAGTTCATGTCCAGCGTGGCGGTGCCGATCAGCTGCTTCTTGTCGAAGTCGACCGTCAGGTCCAGCAGCAGATGGGTGATCAGCGCCTTGGCCGGCTCGGCATAACTGCTTTCGTCGTGGGTGCGGTCGGGCACGGCGGCCTCGGGTGCGGCGGCAACCGGCGCGGTAGCGTGCTTGGCTGCGACTGGCGTGGTGGCGGCGGGCTCGCTGTGCCCGCAGGCGGCCAGCGCGACCACGCAGGCCATGGAAAGGGAATTGGCGAGAAGCCGGGGGGCGTGACGCATGGCGAGGTTCCGATCGGGGGATGGGAGGCGCGAAGTTTACTGTATGGCGTGGAACTCGGCCTTTTGGAGCATTCAGTGCCCTGCCCTGGGCGTTCGCGGCAACCCTGTCGAACCGAGGGCGGCTGCTACCCCTGCTTGCGGGGGGCGATGCGGCGCGTATGCGAGTTGCCTGTGGCAGGCGCGACGAACGACTGCGCGCGCCGGAGCGCGCGCGAACAGCGAAGCTGGCCCGAACGGCGAGCGCCATGGATGGCGCGAGTCAGGCCCGCCAGGGCTGTGAGGCTGGAATGGGGGCGACGCCGTAGCGAGTAGCCGAATCCAGGCATTCCACGCGCGAAGCGTGACATGTTCTTGCTTGATGTCGAGCAAGATGAGAGGAAGAAGCGAGATCCCTCGCTTCGCTCGGGATGACAATCAAGCGGGGATGACAATCGAGTGGAGCTGACAATCAAGCGGGGTGGCAATCGAGTGGGGGTGGCAATCAAGCGAGGGTGACAATTTCGTGGGGATGGCGGGGCGGCAACGCCAGCAACACCCGGGACGACAAAGCCTCAGACGCTATACCCGCTATGGATCGCCACGATTCCACCACTCAGGTTCCGGTAACTGCACCGGTCGAACCCCGCCTCCTCCATCATCGCCTGCAGTTCGACCTGCGGCGGATGCTTGCGGATCGACTCGGCGAGGTACTGGTAGCTGCCCGCGTCCTTCGCGAACAGTTTTCCGAGGCGCGGCAGAACCTGGAACGAATGGAAATCGTAGATCGGCTTGAACCAGTCGGCCTTGACCTGCGAGAACTCCAGCACCAGCGCGCGGCCGCCGATCTTCAGCACGCGTCGCATCTCGCGCAGCGCGGCGGGCTTGTCGGTCACGTTGCGCAGGCCGAACGCGATGGTGACGAGGTCGAAGCTGCGATCCGGAAACGGCAGCGTCTCGGCGTTGCATTGCACGTATTCGATGCCGGCGACGAGGCCGCGGTCGGTCATCCGGTCGCGTCCGACGCTCAGCATGTCGCCGTTGATGTCGCCGAGCACGACGCGACCTTGTTCCCGTCGGTCCTGAGCCTGTCGAAGGACATGTTCATGCAGCAGCGCCGCGATGTCGCCGGTGCCACCCGCGAGATCGAGCACCGCGTCGCCGCGCTTCACGCCGGACGTGCCGACGAAATAGCGCTTCCACAACCGGTGCACGCCCAACGACATCAGGTCGTTCATGCGGTCGTAACTGCGCGCGACCGAGGTGAACACCTCGCCGACGAGCTTCTGTTTCTCGCCAATCGGCACGTCGCGGTAGCCGAAGTGCGTGGTGGACGACGGGGCGGTGGATTCGGGCTTGTCGGTGGGTTCGCTCATGCGGCGATTATCGCATCCGCGCGACGGGTCGTGATGCAGGCGACCTTGTGGACACCCAACGACGATGGGACGATCGGTGCGGGTTCGATATGCGGAGCAGCGACGTGAAGGCAGCCGGCGATCCATCCGGGAATGGCCAGTCCGCGACCGGGCCGGGGCCGCATGACGCAAGGCCTGCCTACACGCCCAACCGGATTCCGACCAGGCAACGTGTCGCCTATCCGATCATCGCCCTCGTCCTGTTCGCCTACGGCAGCTATGGCGTCTATGCCGATGACCTCTACCTCCCGGGCAAGCACTCCCGTGGCATGGATCTCCACGGCGCACCGGCGTGGATCATGTATGCGGCGATCATCTGCGCTTGCGTGTCGATGCTGTCGGTCGTCGTCGACCATTACGACCGCAGGAACAACGAAGCCACCTATCACCGGATCGCGAAAGTCGGCGCATATGGCGGCTGGACCCTGTTCGCGTTCGCCGCGTTGACCGGATTTGTCCAGAGCTGGTAAGACCGGCGTTCGCGCGAGCAACCTTCCGCCCTGTTTCCGCGCGCGCGAAGCAAATCACGCCACCGGATGGCGTATAACGATGCCGTGCCAGAGTCCCGGGGGAAACGCCATATGAGGAACAGGGTTCTCGGCGCCGTCGGCGTGCTGTGGGGCGGCGCCATGGTGGCGCACTGGTGGTTCGCCTACAGGTCCTCGGCCGCTTCCGACACGTACCCCGTCGGCTATCAGGCCGGCCAGGCCTACGCCGTCGTTTTCGGGGCCGTCCTGTTCCTGACCGGGCTGTACTACTTGTTCAAGAAATCGGCCTGAAGCCCAGGGAGCCTGCCATGCCCGCGAACGAACTGCCGAAACTGATGCCGACCAGCGCCAGCGCCGAGACCTTCGGCGGCGTGACCTACCACATCGATGGCGAACTCGTGCCCGTGCTCACCGTCGACGTGTCGGCGATGCCGGTGTATTTCGAGCACCACATCCTGCTGTGGAAGCACACGACGATCCTGATCGGGCTGCGACCGATGAAGGGCGCGCTGAAACGAATGATGGCCGGCATGCAGGTGTTCGTCACCGAGGCGAGCGGCAAGGGCATGATCGCTTTCAGCCGCGACGGCGCCGGCCACATCGTCCCGATCCACCTCGGCAAGGGCCAGGAACTGCACGTCCGCGAGCACCAGTTCCTCGCCGCGACGGGCAACATCGACTACACCTTCGAGCGCGTGAAGGGCGCCGCCAACATGCTGTTCGGCGGCAGCGGCTTCTTCATCGACAAGTTCAACAGCCACGCCGGCGACGGCATCCTCTGGCTGCACGGCTACGGCAACGTGTTCGAGAAGATCCTCGCTGCCGGCGAGCAGATCGACATCGAACCGGGCGGCTGGCTGTACAAGGACCCTTCGGTCCGCATGGAAACCAAGATCGACCGCCTCACCAGCGGCTTCTTCGGCGGCATGAACCTGGTCGTCAACCGCTTCACCGGCCCGGGGCGCGTAGGGATCCAGTCGATGTATTTGCATTACGGGACGGAGTGAGGCGCTTATGACTGCACTACAAAAATTCTTTTTGGCATGTGGGCTTGTTGCCATCGCAACGATTGTCCACTTGTATTACGTGACCTACAAACCTGCAGTTGATGGCCACCTATTTGCCCTTCTTCAAGTCACTGGTTCAACGGCAAATCGTATCCACAAGAGTCTCGAAGCCCAAGCGATGAAGGGTGATAGGAGTAACTATGACGATACAATGATTGAATTGATGAAGGATGTTGACCAAGCAGCCATCCTTGCGAAAGGCGGATCAATTCCAGTCAGCCCCTTTTTTCTCTCGTCACGCAAATATTGGACTCGCGAAGTGGCGACAGAGTGGGTAAATCATTCTATTTCGCTCGATAAACAAATGCTTGCCGATGAAGACTTGCGAGTAAGAAAGTTTGAGAGCAGGACTGTTGAGAACATTGACAAGCAGCCTGTATATGTTGGCATCTTTCCCTCCGATAACATCGGTGGTACGGAGCTATCTCGCCGCCAAATCGCTCTGTGGGCAGGGGTCGTCTTGCCTTTGACGCTTCTCCTAATGGCAGGTCTTATCATTCTTTCAGCGTTGCCGAAGAGACATCGGCAACAGATTTCAACCCCTCCAGATTCTGAGCGACTTGTTACTGCCGATAGGGAAAGCCAACGCGCACCGACACCCGATTCGCCAGACCTCGTGGCGCGACAGTCTGCGCCCGCTCCGGTGATCTCCGATCTCCCCGAGCCGATAAAAACCGCCTGGCAACGTGAGACTCCACGGGAGCAGTTGGCTCAGGACTTCGCGTCATTGAATGGCGGTTTGCCAATCCAAGGCGGCTGGGGTTACACCAAGGCCGATGCCTGCATCATCTGCAAGGATGATGTGCTGATTGATCCCACAGCGCCTTTTGACGGCACCGGAGTCGAATACGAGTTCGTGAAATATCGGCTTTACGAGGAAATGATCATTCATCGCCCCAATGGGCACAAGTTTTCCGGGATCTCGTGGGACCTGCTGGAGCAGCACTTGGTTGCTGATGGCGCGAAGTATTACGACCAGCTGATGTTC
>JBBQHA010000140.1:0-8844 GCA_038323475.1 Lysobacterales bacterium | reverse complement strand
ATGTATTTGAAGTACTCGACGTGGCCGCCCTGGTAGCTCGACAGCGCGATCGCGTCGGCGTCCTCGTGCAGCGCGGCGCGGACGACGTCCTCGACGCTGCGGTTGTGGCCGAGGTGGATGACCTCGACGCCCTGCGCCTGGATCAGTCGGCGCATGATGTTGATCGCCGCGTCGTGGCCGTCGAACAGGCTCGCCGCGGTCACGAAGCGCAGCGGGCTGGTTTCGGGATTGGCGTCGCTGGCAGGTGCGTTGCCGCGGTCGATCGTGGAAGGATGGGGCGTGCTCATCGGTACTCCGATGTGGGCTGATGCGGGATGGCGCGATTGTAGCGCCCCGCGACCGACACGACGCCACGCAGGGGTTGTTACAATCCGGAGAAGCCTGCGCACCAGCCATCCACGCCCGAGATTTCCCTGTCCCGATCCAATACCTCGGTCGACGGTGCGTCAGCCGAAACGAGCTATCTCCGCGCGCAGGAATGTTTCGCGGCGGACGATTTCGATGGAGCCGCGCATTGGCTCGAACATGCGGCAGCGGGCGAACACACTGCAGCAATGACAGAGCTGGCAAGGTTACGTCTGCATGGCCTTGGTGGTGGTGGCGTCGATCCGGCTCGTGCCACGCAGTTGTTGTTGCGTGCCGAGGATCTGGGCGGAACTCCGGAAACGCCCTTCCTGCTGGCGCACATCGCGATGGACGGGTTCGCCCTGCCGCGCGATCCGCAGCGCATCGACACATGGCTCGTGGAGAGCGCCCGGCGCGGATTCCCAGCCGCGTTGCGTATCGCCGGGCTTGCGTTCGGCCGACAACCCGAAGCGGAATACCAGGCTGCCGCGGCGGAGTGCCTGCGCCGCGCAGCCGAAGGCCATGATCGCATTGGCGAGGCGCTTTTCGCAGATCGCCTGCATGCTGGTCGCGGCGTGGCGCCGGATCCGGTGGGAGCGCTCGCACGCGCAGCCTCACTGCGCGAGTTCGGCATTCCGGTGGAACTGCCCGCAGCGGATGGAACGCGGGAAACCGCCGACTCACCCGCTGCGATCGAACCGCCATGGGATGCATTGCATCTGCTCGATGCCGATCTGCCGAAGTCGATCCCGCTCTGCAAGGGCCCCGAGGTCGCGACCTTCGAAGGCCTGTTCAATGACGAGGAATGCCGCTTCCTGATCTACGCCGCAGCCCGCTACATCAAACGTTCGACCGTGCTCGATCCGAACACGGGACAGGAGGTCGCCCTGGGACTTCGCACGAGCCGCGACATGGGATTCCTGCCGAACATCGACGACCCCGGCATTCGTATGCTGCAACATCGGATGGCGCAGGCAGCGGGTTTCGACCTGGCGCATTGCGAGCCGCTGGCGGTGCTGTGCTACGGTCCACGCGAGCAGTACTTTCCGCACCGCGACTATTTCTACCCTTCGTCGCCGCAGCTCGCCGAACCGGGTGGCCAGCGGCACAGCACGGTCTGCGTGTACCTCAACGATGTGCAGAAAGGCGGAGAGACGATCTTCCTGGAGAAGCGGGTCGGGGTGACGCCGCAGCGCGGTCGTGCGGTGATGTTCCGCAACCTGTATGGCGACGGCAAACCAGATACGCGCAGCCTGCACGCCGGGCAGCCGGTCGTGGTCGGCGAAAAATGGCTCGCCTCGTGCTGGATCCGGATCAGGAAGCAGCGGCAGCACTGATGACCCGCGCGGAAGCGCGCATTGCGATTGCAATGCCGGCTGATGGTGGATCGTGCGACTGCGAGGCGCGGCCGCACGGGGGCATGCTGCCCACGTCGAGCGCACATGGATGGATTCGCTCGTCGGCAGCATCGCGCTTGTTACACTCCCGGCCTGTCCGGAGCGCCGCGATCCATGCCACAGATGCCCTCGCCGATTCCCGCCAACGCCATCGATCGCGATGCTGGCGAAAACAATTACCGCCGCGCCAGGGAAAGCCTCGCGACGCAGGACCTCGACGGCGCCGCGCGCTGGCTCGAGCAGGCGGCGGCGAACGGACATCCAGCGGCACTGACCGAACTCGCGATCCTGCACCTGCACGGCTTCGGCCGTACCCCCGATGCCGCGCGGGCAGTCGAGCTGCTGCTGCGTGCTGAGCAGGCTGGTGGCACTCCCGAAACGGCTTACCTGCTTGCACAGATCGCGTTGGGCGGCGTTGCGCTGCCATGCGATCCGCCGCGTATCGACGCATGGCTCGCCGACAGCGCGCGCCGCGGCCACCCGGCGGCATTGCGGGTCGCCGCGCTGCTGTTCGGACGCCGCGAAGGGCCAGTCCATCAGCGTGCAGCCGTCGCCTGCCTGCAACGCGCGACCGAATTGCGCGACCCGGTGAGTGCTGCCCTGCTCGCCGACCGCCTGCACGCGGGCCGCGGCGTGCTGCGCGATCCGGCGCAGGCGCAGGATTTCGCGAACGAATTGCGCGCCATGGGCATTCCCGTGGAATTGCCTGCCCCGGCTCCCGATGGCGACGACGGACATCCGCAACCGGGCACGCTTGTCGAGCCTCCGTGGGACACGCTCCACGTGCTCGAGTGCGCGGCGGGCGTCGTCCGGCGCCAGTGCGAGACTCCCGAGATCGCGACCTGCGAGGATTTGCTGACCGACGAGGAATGCCGCTACCTGATCTATTCCGGCGCGCGCTTCCTCGAGCGCTCGCAGGTCATCCACCCGGTCACCGGGCAGCCGCTCGAATACGAAGTGCGCACGAGCCAGGACATGACCTTCGTGCCGAGCAGCGACGACGTGGGCATCCGTATCCTGCAGGCGCGGATGGCGCGCATGGCCGCATTCGACCTCGCCAATTGCGAACCGCTGACCCTGCTGCGCTACGGAATCGGGGACCAGTACCGTCCGCACCGCGACTACTTCTTTCCGTCCGCGCCGCAACTCATGCAGCCTGGCGGGCAGCGCCACAGCACGGTCTGCGTGTATCTCAATGTCGTGCAGCAGGGCGGCGAAACCGTGTTTCCGGACCGCGGCGTCACCGTCCAGCCGCGACGCGGGCGCGCGGTCATGTTCCGCAACCTGCATGCCGATGGCAGCCCCGACCCGAACAGCCTGCACGCGGGCATGCCGGTGCTGGCCGGCGAGAAATGGCTGGCCACGTGCTGGATCCGCGCACGCCAGTTGCGGGAATTCTAGGCCGTACGAAACTTCGCCGTGGCTGAATGCGTGGATCCGTCCAGTCATCGCATCGCTCGTCGCGCCGTTTCCTCTCGTGTGACCGGGTGCAGGCTCTCCACGCCGACCGGCATATCACTCCATGGAGGATCCGAGATGACGATGCGCACGCTTGTTCTGATTGCAATGCTGGGCCTGGGTACCGCCGCGACCGCATACACGCCGCCGGCGGAAGCACGCGGCTTCATCGAGATCGATGTCGGTCGCGCGCCGCCGCCGCCACGCTTCGAGCATGTCGTCGTGCGCCATGGCTATGTCTGGGCACCGGGATACTGGCGCTGGGAAGGCCGCCGGCACGTCTGGGCCGCAGGCTACTGGGTGCGCGAACGTCCCGCTTATGTCTGGATCGGCCCGCGCTGGCAGCACCACCACCATGGCTGGCGCTTTCATGGCGGGTATTGGATGCGTCGCTGAGCCAACCACCCCGGCATGTCGAACCGAAAGCCCCGGTCATCGCGCCGGGGCTTTTTACGTCGACGCCGTACGCCAGCGCATCGCGCCGGTGGGAATGAGGCTGCGCCCCGATTGCACGGCATGGACGACGCGCAGCTCCGCAGTGGGATAAAATGCCCGGCTTCCCGTCCCATGACGGGTCATCGGTGGCCGCCCGGCCGCACATCCGCTGCACGCATCCATCCCGGAGTTCGCAATGATTTTCGAAAGCCTCGCCAAGAACGGTCATGAGGAAGTCGTGTTCTGCCACAACGCCGATGCCGGCCTCAAGGCCATCATCGCCATTCACAACAGCGTGCTCGGCCCTGCCCTCGGCGGCCTGCGCATGTGGCCCTACGCGTCCGAGCAGGAAGCGCTGAACGATGTGCTGCGCCTGTCGCGCGGCATGACCTACAAGGCGGCGGTGTCGGGCCTGAACCTCGGCGGCGGCAAGGCGGTGATCTGGGGCGACCCGAACAAGGACAAGTCCGAGGCGCTGTTCCGCGCATTCGGCCGCTTCGTGAATTCGCTCAACGGCCGCTACATTACCGCCGAGGACGTCGGCATCGATGTCAACGACATGGAATACGTGTTCCGCGAGACCGACTACGTAACCGGCGTGCACCAGGTCCATGGCGGTTCGGGCGATCCCTCGCCGTTCACCGCGTACGGCACCCTGCAGGGCCTGATGGCCGCGTTGCAGGTCAAGTACGGGCACGAGGAAGTCGGCAAGTTCTCCTATGCCGTGCAGGGCGCGGGCCATGTCGGCATGCAGTTCATCAAGCTGCTGCGCGAACAGGGCGCGAAGGTGTTCGTCACCGACATCAACCAGACGCTCGTGCAGAAAGCAGTCGACGACTACGGCGCCGAAGCGGTGTCGCTCGACGCGATCTACGACACCGATGCGGACGTGTATTCGCCGTGCGCGCTCGGCGGCACCGTCAACGAACAGACCCTGCCGCGCCTGAAATGCAAGATCATCTGCGGCGCTGCGAACAACCAGCTCGCGACCGAGGCGATCGGCGACGAGCTCAACGCGCGCGGGATGCTCTACGCGCCCGATTACGCGGTGAATGCCGGCGGCCTGATGAACGTCTCGCTCGAGATCGACGGTTACAACCGCGAGCGTGCGATGCGCATGATGCGCACGATCTATTACAACCTCGGCAAGATCTTCCACATCGCCGACCGCGACGGCATCCCGACGTACAAGGCCGCCGACCGCATGGCGGAGGAACGCATCGACCTGATCGGCCGCGTGAAGCTGCCGTACATGGGCACGCCGCGCTTCCTCGGCCGCATGCGGCACGGCTGATCGCCCTCGTCACCCAGACACCCGGGGAAACAATTGAACGTGCCCGCTGCCGCCAACGCGAGATGGAGTCCTTGCATCAAGCTCCTGCGCCTGGCGGTGTTGGGCGCGTCGTTCTTGTGTGTCGGGTTCGCGTTAGCGCAGCCGATCCATTTCCGCGGCCGGGTTCTTGAGGTCCCGGACCCGGAAGGCTTCCAACCGATTGCCAAAGCCTTCCCGTCCTACCTCGCGGTGATTCAGACCGCTACGGCAAATGGACTTGTCGAGGACTATGTGGATCCCGGTGCGGTCCGCGAGTTGAAGGCCGGCCGCAATCCGCCGATGGAACGGTTCTTCCAGTTGCACGTCGGGCGCCAGGACGACGGCAGACCAGTTTCTCCTGCCGAATTCACGCTGGCCCGGAATCGAGTGCAGTCGGAAATCGCCCGGAAAGCGACATTGAACGGATACGGTTTCTTGGGTGCTTTCCGACTCGAGCCGTGGGGAATCTTCTGTTCGTTCCGCACACGTTCCGCGACGCCTTTCCTTGCTTTGCAGCCCGCCCGGGAACTGATCGCGTCAAGCGCGCTTGTGCTGGTCGATGGCCAGGAACTCTACCTTTACAGCTTTGCGACGTACAAGGGCGAACCGGATCGCCAATGGGCGGAACGGTCGCTGTCGGCCTGGGCCGACCGGCTGCACGCCGCCAATCCCGAAGGCCGCAAATCGCCCGACAGTCCGAAGCATCATTGATCTTGCGGATGTCGGTTCAGAATTTCGTCCAGTACGCCATCTTGGAGCCAGCTCGATACCATGCGCACATTCCCCCTGGGTGAAGAAATCGATGCACTTCGCGATACCGTGCGTCGCTTTGCGGAAGCGGAAATCGCGCCGCGCGCGGAGTCGATCGACCACGACAACCTGTTCCCGCCGGACCTGTGGGAAAAACTCGGCGCGATGGGCCTGCTCGGGATCGCGATCCCCGGTGAGTTCGGCGGCTCGGATATGGGTTTTCTCGCGCATCTCGTGGCGATGGAGGAAATCTCGCGCGCGTCGGGTTCGGTCGGGCTGAGTTACGGCGCGCATTCGAATCTGTGCGTGCAGAACCTCTACCACAACGGCAACCACGCCCAGCGCACGAAGTACCTGCCGAAGCTGTGCAGCGGCGAATGGAAGGGCGCGCTCGCGATGAGCGAGCCTGGCGCGGGTTCCGACGTGGTCGGCTCGATGCAGTGCCGCGCCGAATTGCGTGGTGATGCCTGGATCGCGAACGGCAGCAAGATGTGGATCACCAACGGCCCCGAGGCCGACGTCTTGGTCGTCTACATGCGCACGGCGGGCAAGGATGCCGGCAGCAAGTGCATGACCGCGTTCATCGTCGAGCGCGGGATGCCTGGCTTCACGACCGCACAAAAGCTCGACAAGTTCGGCATGCGCGGCTCGAACACCTGCGAACTGGTGTTCGCCGACTGCGCGATCCCCGCGGAAAACGTGCTGGGCGAGGTCGACCACGGCGTCAAGGTCCTGATGTCGGGCCTGAACACCGAGCGGCTGGTGCTGACCGGAGGCCCACTGGGGCTGATGCAGGCCGCGCTCGATGCCGCCCTGCCTTATATACGCGAGCGCAAGCAGTTCGACGTCGCGATCGGCACGTTCGGCATCATGCAGGCGAAAATTGCCGACATGTACACGGCGCTGCAGTCCTCGCGCGCATTCGCGTACCAGGTTGCGCGCGACTTCGACGCGGGCCATCGCTCGCGCGTCGATGCCGCGTCGTGCCTGCTGCATGCGTCCGAATCGGCGGTCCAAGTCGCGCTTGAAGGCATCCAGGCCCTCGGCGGCAACGGCTACATCAACGAATACCCGACCGGACGCATCCTCCGCGACGCCAAGTTGTACGCGATCGGAGCAGGCACGAACGAGATCCGGCGGATGCTGATCGGGCGCGAGTTGTTCAACGACAAGCATTGAGGGAAGGCGGACGGGCGCCACCGTATTGCGTTTGTCCCGCCCCGACCCCATGCCTCCATTGCCGCACTGCAACATGCAATCGTATGATGGTGTGTTGTTTCCCTCAACCAACGCGATGTCCGGCCCCGGAGCCGGCCGCCTACCCGGAGCATCTCCATGACGCACGTGGTTATCGTCGGTGCCAAGCGCACCGCCATCGGTTCCTTCCTGGGCCAGTTCACCGGCGTGCCGACGCCGACCCTCGGCGCGACGGCGATTCGCGGGGCTCTCGACCATGCGGGCCTCGCGGCCGACCAGGTCGACGAAGTCATCATGGGTTGTGTACTGCCGGCCGGCCTCGGCCAGGCGCCTGCCCGCCAGGCCTCGCGCGCGGCGGAAATTCCCGACGCTGCCGGCTGCACGACCATCAACAAGGTCTGTGGCTCGGGCATGAAGGCGATCATGTTCGGCAACGACCTGATCAAGGCCGGATCGGCGACTGTGGTCGTCGCCGGCGGCATGGAATCGATGACCAATGCGCCGCATCTGTTGAACAACTCGCGCACCGGCATCCGCTATGGCAGCGCCGAGTTCCTCGATCACATGGCCTGGGACGGCCTGACCAATCCCTACGACGGCAAGGCGATGGGCGTATTCGGCGATGCGGCCTGCGCGAAATACGGCTTCAGCCGCGAAGAAGTCGACGCGTTCTCGGCAGAAAGCGCCCGGCGTGCCCAGCAGGCGCAGGCAAACGGCAGCTTCACAGGTGAAATCGTCCCGGTGACGGTCAAGGGCCGCAAGGGCGATGTCGTGGTCGGCAGCGACGAGGAACCCGGCAAGATCGATCTCGCCAAGATCCCGACGCTGCGTGCGGCGTTCGGCAAGGACGGCGTGCTGACGGCAGCTTCCTCTTCCAAGATTTCCGATGGTGCGGCCGCGACGATCCTGATGTCCGAGGACGAAGCGGCGCGGCGCGGCTTGAAGCCGCTCGCGCGGATCGTCGCGCATGCCACCCATGCGCAGGCCCCGGAATGGTTCACGACGGCGCCGGTCAATGCGATTTCGAACGTGCTCGCCAAGGCCGGCTGGCAAGTCGCCGACGTCGACCTGTTCGAGGTCAACGAGGCGTTCGCTGTCGTCGCGATGGCGCCCATGAAGGACCTCGGGATTCCCCACGACAAGCTGAACGTGAATGGCGGCGCGTGCGCACTCGGCCACCCCATCGGGGCGAGCGGCGCGCGCCTTGTCGTGACCCTGATCCACGCTCTGCGCAACTCTGGCGGCCGTCGCGGCGTCGCTTCCCTGTGCATCGGAGGCGGCGAAGCGACCGCCATCGCGATCGAGATTCCTGAACACTGAGTTACAAGAATCGACATGCTGGGTTGACACATCGACGCAACATGCGATTATGTAAGGACGTGCGCGCTGCGCGCGTGCCCAATGCTTTTACATAATGTCCCATAAATAAACTGAGGAAGTGCACATGTCCATCAACAAGACCCTGCTCGCCCTGGCTCTTGCTCTCTCGCTCGCCGCTTGCAATGACGGCAAGCAGGCCAGCGATGCCGCTGCCGACGCCAATGCCTCCGCCGCCGATGCCAACAAGGCTGCAACGGACGCGTCCGCCGCTGCCAACGCCGCCGCCACCACCGCTCCGGCCGCTGCCGACGCCGCCGCTGGCGCAGCTGACGCCGCCGCCGGTGCCGCTGCTACCGCCACCGACGCTGCCGCCACCGCGACCAATGCCGCTGGTATGGCCACCGCCGCTGGCGGCGACGCTGCTACCGCTGGCATGGCTGCTGACTCCGCCAAGGCTTCTGCCGACGTCGCCGCTGCTGCCGCGAAAGACGCGGGCGCTGCGAAGGACGCCGCCATGGATGCCAAAGACGCCGGCATGAAGAAAGAAGAAGAAAAGAAGAAGTAAGATTCGTTCTCGCCGGCTAGCCGGCGGAATGCGTCACCCAAGGGCGTGCTTCGGCACGCCCTTTT
>JBBQHA010000139.1:0-8957 GCA_038323475.1 Lysobacterales bacterium | reverse complement strand
GCAACGCGTTCGGTTTCAACAACAACGCGATCGGCATCAACAGCAGCGCGTTCGGACGCAGCAACTATGCCAGCGGCCTCGACGCGAGCGCGTTCGGTTTCTACAGCCGCGCGACGGGCCGTGACGGGAGCGCGTTCGGCTACCGCGCCAATGCATCTGGAATCGGCAGCACGGCGGTCGGTCGCAGCGCTACCGCCGCCGGTCTCGACAGCAGCGCGTTCGGTTTCAGCGACACCGCGTCCGGCATCAGCAGCACCGCGGTGGGTCGCAGCGATACGTCTTCGGGCGCCGACAGCACCGCTGTCGGTTTCGGCAATACAAGCTCGGCCACCAGTAGTAGCGCGCTGGGCTTCAACAACAATGCCTCTGCAAGTTTCGCCACTGCGGTTGGCCGCAGCAATGCCGCATCGGGCGTGAACAGCAGTGCACTGGGTTCCTCCAACGCCGCATCCGGAACCAACAGCACCGCGGTCGGCCTTAGCAACGTCGCTTCCGGCGTCGACAGTGGCGCGTTTGGCTTCAACAACACCGCATCGGGGAATCACAGCAGCGCATTCGGGCGCTTCAATATCGCATCCAGTGATGGTGCCAGCGCGTTCGGATTCATCAACACCGCATCCGGGATCAACAGCAACACATTTGGCCGCTTCAATACGGCTTCGGGTACCGGCAGCAACGCATTCGGTTTCAACAACAATGCTTCCGGGCTGGAAAGCAACGCGTTCGGTTTCAGCAGCAATGCCTCGGGCAGCAACAGCAGCGCATTCGGTCGCAGCGATCTCGCCTCCGGCGCGAACAGCAGCGCGTTCGGTTTCGGCGACACTGCAAGCGGCGCCAGCAGCAGCGCTGCCGGTCGCAGCAATACCGCTTCCGGGGCAAACAGCAGCGCATTCGGTTTCAGCAATACCGCCTCGGCGACCAGCAGCAGTGCGTTCGGTCGCGGCAATACCGCCTCGGGAATCGACAGCAGCGCATTCGGTTTCGGCAACACTGCGATCGGGGTCAACAGCAGCACGTTCGGTTTCGGGAACACCGCTTCCGGCACCGACAGCAGTGCGTTCGGTTACGGCAGCAACGCGAGTGGCATCGCCAGCTTTGCGGCGGGCGCCAAGGCCACGGCCAGCGGCAAGGCCAGCGTTGCGATCGGCGGCTGGAACGACAAGAACCACGACGGCGTCGTCGATCCGGGCGAGGCGACCACCGCGACCGGTTTCGACAGCAGTGCGTTCGGAACCGGGGCGACCGCGGTCGGGACGAACGCAAGCGCGTTCGGCGAAGGCAGCTCGACTGCCGGCAACAACCAGACCGCGCTCGGAGCAGGCGCGAGCGTGACGGCGATCGCGACCAACGCGGTCGCCATCGGCGCAGGCTCGATTGCCAACCAGGCGAACACGGTCTCGGTCGGCAGCGTCGGTGCGGAGCGCCGGATCGTGAACGTCGCCGCCGCGGTGAACGGCACCGATGCGGTGAACCTCTCCCAGGCCACTACGCTCGCTTCGACGCTCGTCGCGACGGTCAAGGCGACTGCGGACACGGCGCTCACCACGGCCAATACCGCATTGACCACGGCGAACAACGCACTGGCCGAGAGCAACGCGCAGGTCACCGCCCTGGCCGGATCCGCAGGCACGAACGCGATGGATGCTGGCGACGCGGAAACCCTGGTCGCGGCCAATTCACACTCGGATGCCGGCGATGCAACGACGCTGGCAGCTGCGAATGCCCACACCGATACCAGCAGCGCGGCCACGTTGTCGTCGTCCAAGACCTACACGGACGGCAAGGTCGCGGCCCTGGAATTGGACTTCAGCGGGCTGAGCGGACGCGTCGACAACATCGAGAACAAGGTCGGCGAGCTGGACGATCGGGTCAGCCGCGTCGGCGCGCTGGGCGCGGCGATGTCGCAGATGGCGGCGGCGGGCTCGAGCAACAGCCACGACAAGCGTGTCTCGGCCGGCTTCGGCAATTACCGCGGCAGGTCGGCGTTCGCGATCGGCTTCCAGGCGACGGTCTCCGACCACACCACGCTGACCCTCGGTACGGCGTTCGATGGCAACGATGCGGCCACCGGCGTAGGCGTTTCCTACGGCTGGTAAGCCTGGCTGCAGCAATATGAATGCAGGAACCCCCGGGCGGAATCCCGGGGGTTTTCTTTTGCGGTCAACGTCGGCCAACGTGCAGGGTGAGCGGCCAGGTCACGGCGCGGATGCGCTGTGGATTTCCCCACGCTGCCGTGATCGGCGCTTCGATCAGCGCAATCGCGTCCTTGCCGGTTGCGCGCAGGTAGCGCTGGCACGCGGACCAGCTGCGCAGATAGGCCAGGTACTGCGGCAGCGTCCAGTCGCAGCGCATCGCGAATGCTGGCGCGTCGGCGATGCGCTCGAATGCGAACGGCAGATCGCGATAGCCGTCGATGATGAATTGGCGCTCAGGCGGCCACCAGTCTTCGAGCAGTTCGTCGTGCAAGCGGTCGAACACGACGTCGACGGCATCGGTCACGCGCGATTGCGCATACGTCCAGGCCGCGAACACGCCACCGGGCTTGAGCACACGTCGCGCCTCGGCCTGGAAACGAGGCACGTCGAACCAGTGCATCGCCTGCGCGACCGCGACCAGGTCGGCGCTCGCATCGGCCAGGGCGCACGATTCGGCCGGCTCCACGGCATAGCGGATGTTCGGCGCGGCTTCGGCGGCGGCGATCTGTCCGG
Source organism: Lysobacterales bacterium (assembly GCA_038323475.1). Lineage (GTDB taxonomy): Bacteria > Pseudomonadota > Gammaproteobacteria > Xanthomonadales > Xanthomonadaceae > SZAS-103. The sequence goes on along the minus strand of JBBQHA010000139.1, from coordinate 6,249 downwards.
CGCTGGGGTCGCTCGCGTAAACCTGTTCGAAACGCGCCGCCAGCGCACGCGCGGCCTGGCCATTGCCGCATCCCGCATCCCAGGCGAGTACGCGCGCATCGCATTGCCGCGACAGCCATGCGCACAACGCCTCCGGATAGTGTGGCCGGGACGCGGCGTAGTCGGCCGCGTGGCCGGAAAAATGATCCTTGAAGCCGCTGTCGCTGGCTGTCATCGCGGTCTCCGATGCGCGTGCCGTCGTTGATGCGCACGCGGGAATGTTGTGTTCATCTTGAGTCTGCTAGCGTAACGCCTCGTTCCGCATCGCACCGACCAGTGTCTATCCACAAGGAGAAGGTCATGAGCAATCCCATTACCCGCACCGCATCCACCGCCCTGAGCCTGGCTGGCGGCGCAGCGTCCACCGTCCGCAATGGCGTCGCGCGCTGGGTGCCTGGGGCCGTGAAGGCGATCGGGGCCGGCGCGCAGCTCGCCGTGCTCCGCGATGGCAGCCGCAAGGTCGCCAGTGCGGTCAAGCGCAATCCTGCCACGACCGCCGCGGTGGTCGCAGCAGCAGCAGGCGCTGGCGTCGCGTTGTGGTTGATGCGCCGGAACAAGCAGCGCCGCGGCGCCGACGAGGACATGCGCACGATCGAAGTGAAGGCGAAGCGCATCGCACGCACGTCCGCCGCCAGCAAGCGCGTAGCGCGCAAGGCCGCCGCGAAAGTCACCAACGACGCGTGATGATCCGTGATGGCCGCGGCTGGGTGGGTGGTGGCGATTCTTCGCGCCATGCTCCCGGCCGCAGTTCGTTGAGTCCGTAGCCCCCGATCGCGACACGGACCAGCCGCAAGGTCGGCAATCCCACTGCTGCGGTCATCCGGCGGACCTGGCGGTTGCGGCCCTAGCGGATCACCAGTTCGATCCACGCATCGGGCACCGTCTTGCGATAGCGCACCGGCGGATCGCGTGGCCACAGCCATGCGGGCGGCACGTCGAGCGCGCGTGCCTGTGCCGGCAGAGTCGGGCCGTCGTTGAGCACCACGCCAGCACGCAATGCATCGAGTCGGGTGGCGTCCGGCGTGCCTTCGACCTGTGCCAGATACGTTTTCGCGGTCGCGTGGCGCGGATCGGTCAGGCGTGCCGCGAGCGCACCATCGTCGGTAAGCAACAGCAGTCCTTCGGAATCGAAATCCAGCCGGCCTGCTGCGTAGACGTCCGCCGGCAAGCCGAACTCCGCCAGGGTGCGACGACCGCCGTCGCCACTGAACTGGCACATCACCTGGAACGGTTTGTTGAACGCGATCAGCATCGCCGCAGTGTAAACGCGGACGCATGGGACAATCGGCGACCTTACGCGAGTGCGGCCATGCCAAACGGACATCCCCTGCGCCGACTGTTCGCCTTCGCCCGGCCGTATCGCCGCGAGGCGCTGCTCGCGAGCATCTTCTCGGTGCTCAACAAATTCTTCGACGTGCTGCCCGAACTGCTGATCGGCGTCGCGGTGGACGTGGTGGTGAACAAGCGCGCATCGTTCCTGGCGCGGATGGGCATTCCCGATCCGCTGCACCAGTTGCTGTGGCTGGTCGCGCTGACGGTCGCGGTGTGGGTCTTCGAATCGCTGTTCGAATACCTGTATTCGGTGAAGTGGCGCGGTCTCGCCCAGGACCTTCAGCACACCCTGCGCCAGGCCGCCTATGCGCACCTGCAGAAATTGCCGCCCGACACCATCGCGCGTGAACGCCAGGGTCGGTTGATGGCGCTGATGAACGAGGACGTGAACCAGATCGAGCGCTTCCTCAACACCGGCGCGAACGATCTGATCCAGGTGTTCATTTCCTCGCTGCTGGTTGGCGCGGTGTTCTTCTTCCTGACCACCAGCCTCGCGGTGCTCGCGTTGTTGCCGATCCCGCTGATCCTCGGCGGCGCGTTCTGGTTCCAGAAACGCCTCGCGCCGCGTTATGCGGCCGCGCGCGAAGCCGCAGCGACGGTGTCGACGCGCCTGAACAACAATCTTGCCGGCATGGCGACGATCCAGGCCTACACGGCCGAAGCCTTCGAGAGCGAGCACGTGCGCGTTGCTTCCGATGCCTTTCGAACTTGCAATGCCGAGGCGATCCGGGTGTCGGCCGCGATCACGCCGGTGATCCGGATGGCGATCCTCGCGGGTTTCGTGGCGACCATGTTGTACGGCGGCTGGCTGACCCTGCAGGGCCGGCTCGGCGTCGGCAGCTATTCGGCGCTCGTGTATCTCACCCAGCGGCTGTTGTGGCCGCTGACGCGACTGGCCGACATGACCGATCTCTACCAGCGCGCGATGGCGTCGGTGAACCGGGTCATGGACCTGCTCGACACCGCATTGCCGGCGCGCGGTACGGGCACCCTGGCGACACGGCCGCAAGGCGCGCTGCGTTTCGACAACGTGCGCCATGCCTACGACGGCCGTGTCGCGGTCGACGGCGTGAGTTTCGACGTGCCGGCCGGCGCAACGGTCGCACTCGTCGGTGGCACCGGCGGCGGCAAGAGCACCCTGCTGAAACTGCTGCTGCGCTTTATCGATCCGGGCGAAGGCCGCATCCTGCTCGACGGCGACGACATCGCCGCGCTCGATCCCGCAGCGCTGCGCCGCGTGATCGGCTACGTTGCGCAGGAGCCCTTCCTCACGGACGGCACGGTCGCCGACAACATTGCGTACGGCGATCGCGCGCCCGACATGGCGAAGGTCGAAGCAGCCGCGCGCGCGGCCGAAGCGCATCGCTTTATCGTTGCGCTGCCGAACGGATATTCCAGTGCCGTTGGAGAACGTGGCGCACAGCTGTCCGGCGGGCAACGCCAGCGTATCGCACTCGCACGCGCCCTGTATCGCGCCCCCGCGATCCTCGTCCTCGATGAGGCGACCTCGGCGGTCGACAACGAGACCGAGGCCGCGATCCAGCATTCGCTCGCACACGCCGCGCGCGGACGCACGACCCTGGTGGTGGCGCATCGGCTATCGACGGTGCGCCATGCAGATGCGATCCATGTACTGGAAGCCGGGAAGATCGTCGAGTCCGGTACGCACGACGCGCTGGTCGCCAGCAACGGCGTCTATGCGGCGCTGTGGCGGTTGCAGACGGGTGAGGCGTGATCCGCAGCGACGGCAATGCCGTCGTAGCCGATGAAATCCGGGGCACGCGCGCGAAAAGCCCCGGATTTCATCCGTGCTGCTCCTCCTGCTGCTTGCTGTCATCCAGAGCGCAGCGAGGGATCTCGAAGTTGCGTGTATCCGCCGGACAGATCGCTCGCTCTTTGCCGTCATCCCGAGCGCAGCGAGGGATCTCGAAGTTGCGTGTATCCGCCGGACAGATCCCTCGCTCTTTGCTGTCATCCCGAGCGTTGCGAGGGATCTCGAAGTTGCGTGTATCCGCCGGACAGAGCCCTCGCTCTGCTCGGGATGACAAGACGGCGGGTTGCTCGTAAAGAGAAGGCGGCGCGTCGCTCGGAACGAGACGCCGCCGGATTGCCCGGCGGTGCGTCGGAAGCTTCGCTTTCCTGTGCCGAAGGCGCCTACTTCGCAGGCTTCCGGAACCGCAGCGTCATCCGGTCCGATTCGCCGATCGCGAGGTATTTCACCTTGTCGGTTTCCTTCAGGGTCAGCGACGGCGGCAGCGTCCACACGCCCTTCGGGTAGTCCTTGGTGTCCTTCGGATTGGCGTTGATCTCGCTTTTCGCGTCGAGCACGAAACCCGCGGCGGTCGCGTAGTCGATGACCTGCTGTTCGGTCAGGTAGCCCTTGGTACCGTCGGTCGCGGGATCGGGGTTCGCACGGTGGTCGGTGAGCCCGAGCACGCCGCCGGGTTTGAGCACGTTGAAGAACGCCTTGAACATCGCCGCCTGGGTGCCGTCCATGACCCAGTTGTGCACATTGCGGAAGGTCAGCACCACGTCGACCGAGTCCGGCGATCCCAGCACGGGCGCGGCGGGGTCGATCTGGCGCAGCTGGGTCAGCGCGTACTGGTCGGGATGCATCGCGAGCTTGGCTTCCAGCCGCGTGTTCAGATCCTCGGTTTCCTTGCGCGCATCGGTCTGCACGCTCGCGGGGTCGGCGATGATGCCGATGTAGTGGCCGTGGTCGTGCAGCATCGGCGCGATGATCTCGGTGTACCAGCCGCCGCCGGGAGTGATCTCGATGACGGTCTGGTTCGCCTTCACGCCGAAGAACGTCAGCGTTTCCTTCGGATGCCGGTACTTGTCGCGCGCGGTGTTGACCGGGCTGCGCCACGCGCCGGCGATCGCCTGGTCGAGCGCAGCGCTGTCGATGGTTGGCGACACGGCCGGCGCAGCCATCGGCATCGGCTGCGGATCCGCATGTGCGGCGATCGTCAGGGCCAGGGCTGCGGTGACGAGGGCGAGTTGGAAACGATGGGGCTTGCGCTGCATGGACGAGTCCTCCGTGGAAGCGCGCACGCTAGCATTCCGGGTGCGCCGATGCATCCGCCGATGTTTGCGCGGTTCAGGACTCAGAACAGGTTGCCCTGTGGCGATGGCGGCGCGGGCGGGCGGAACAGGTCGCAGCGCAGCGGCGGCAGCCGGCTGAATCCGAGCCGCGCGTACGCAAGTGCGAATCGCCGTTGCAGCAGCTGCGCGAACGGGCCTTCGCCGCGCCCGCGCTTGCCGAACGTCGGGTCGTAATCCTTGCCGCCGTGCATCTGCCGGATCAGGCTCATCACGTGCTCGGCGCGCTCCGGAAAGCGCTGCGCGAGCCAGTCGCGGAAGATCTCCTTCAACTCGTGCGGCAACCGCAGCAGCACGTATCCCGCGGCCCCCGCGCCCGCATCGCGCGCGGCTGCAAGGATGGTTTCGAGCTCCGGATCGGTGATCGCCGGGATCACCGGCGCGACCATCACCCCGACCGGCACGCCGGCATCGCGCAACGCCCGCATCGCCTTGAGCTTGCGATGCGGCGCCGACGCGCGCGGTTCCATCTTCGCCGCGAGATGGTTGTCGAGCGTGGTCACCGAGAAATACACCGTGGCCAGGCCCTGCTCCGCCATCGGTGCGAGCAGGTCGAGGTCGCGTTCGACCAGCGCGTTCTTGGTGATCAGGCCGACCGGATGGCGCGTTTCCGCGAACACTTCCAGCAGGCTGCGGGTGATCCGGTAGCGCCGCTCGATCGGCTGGTAGGAATCGGTATTGATGCCGAGCGCGATCGGCGCGCACCGGTAGCGCGGTTTCGACAGCTCGACGCGCAGCCGCTCGGCGGCATTGGTCTTCGCATACAGCTTCGTCTCGAAATCCAGCCCGGGCGAGAGGTCGAGGTACGCGTGCGATGGCCGCGCGAAGCAGTACACGCAGCCGTGTTCGCAACCGCGATACGGATTGACCGACTGGCTGAAACCGATGTCGGGCGAGTCGTTGTGGCTGACGATGCTGCGCGCGCGTTCGTCGGTGACCTGGGTCTGCGGATGCGGCGCGGGCTCACCGTCGGCGTCGTACCAGTGCGGCAGTCGCTCCCCGCATCCTGCCGCACGCGACCTTGGTCCATCCATGGACGGCACTTCCCAGCCGTCGTCCGCGGCTTCCGTGCGCACCTTCGCGTAGCGGTTCGCGGGCTGCGCGGTGGTGCCGCGGCCCTTCAGCACGGACGGAGTTTCGGGGCGTCGCATGCGACAATTCTGCGCCGCGAGCGTCTCAACGCGTGCGAACCGCGCCACGCGGCGGAGCCGGTCAGGTACATGAATGCGCGGCGTCGTCGACAGAACCGGATAACAAGGCTCGATTTACCCTCGGCCGACTGCAGCGACTGCTGCGCGCATGGAAGAGGTTCATGTGATCGCCAAGGAGAGCACGGTGACGGACAGTTCGATGGCGAATGCACCAGGGACGAGCGACTGGGTCAGCAAGGTGCCGCAGGTCACCCTCGCTTTCTGGATCGTCAAGATTTTCGCCACCACCTTGGGCGAAACCGGCGGCGATGCGGTGTCGATGACGATGAACCTCGGCTACCTGATCGGTACCGCGATATTCGCCGCGATTTTCCTGATCGCGGTCGTCGTCCAGGTCACCGCGAAGAAATTCCATCCCTTCCTGTACTGGACGACGATCGTCGCGACGACGACGGTGGGGACGACGCTGGCGGACTATGCGGACCGCTCGCTGGGCGTCGGTTATGCGGGCGGAACGGCGATCCTGTTCATCCTGCTGATGGGATCACTGTTCGTCTGGTATCGCACCCTGGGTACTGTCTCCATCAACACGGTGGCATCGCCGAAATCCGAAATGTTCTACTGG
>JBBQHA010000138.1:0-9011 GCA_038323475.1 Lysobacterales bacterium | reverse complement strand
ATCTCGCCAGCAAGCTTGCCTTCCCAGTGACCATGGGCGATTTCGCTGAAACCGTCGTCGATGGCGAGCATGGATTCTCGCGCTGCGCCGAGGGCGAGTCGGGCAGTGTGCCGTGCGCGCGATAGCGGGGATGCGATTGCGCGGGTGATTTCGATATCCGCCAAGCGCAGGCCCAGCTTGCGGGCCTGTTCCTCGCCGACCGCCGACAACGGGATATCGGTCTGGCCCTGGTAGCGGCCCTCCGCATTCCACGGGGTTTCACCATGGCGTGCCAGTAGCAGGCGCATCAGGGCGCCTCCATGCCGTCTAGATGAAGACGATCGAAAACCGACGTTCGCATGCTCGCACCCTTCGGGAAAAGACCCATAGCCTAGCAAGCGCGCATCAAAATGGCGGATCGGAATCCGACGACTGCATTTTCCGAATCGCGCGGCGACACGAAACCCCGGCCATCGCTCCCCCGCGATCGCGCTCCCGTCATCGCGGGATGCGCTTAAACGCATCCCGCAAGCGATGCCGGTCGCCCTACTCCACCGTCGCCGTCAGCAGCCGCTGCGCTTCCTCTTCCGCGCGCACGGTCAGTTGGCCCTCGTCGACGCCGACCACGACGCGACCACCGCCAACCAGTTTGCCGAACAGGAGTTCGTCGGCGAGCGGGCGCTTGATCTTTTCCTGGATGACGCGTGACATCGGGCGGGCGCCCATCTGCGGGTCGAAGCCGTGCTCGGCGAGCCACTGGCGCGCCTCTGGCTCGACGGTGAGACTGACGTGCTTCTCGTGCAGTTGCGCCTCGAGTTCGATCACGAACTTGTCGACCACGCGCAGGATGTGCTCGAACGTGAGCCCGCCGAACTGGATGATCGCGTCGAGGCGGTTGCGGAACTCCGGCGTGAACTGCCGGCGTACGCTTTCCATCGCATCGGTCGCATGGTCCTGCTTGGTGAAGCCGATCGAACGCCGTGCCGCCTGCGCCGCGCCCGCATTCGTCGTCATCACCAGCACGACGTTGCGGAAGTTAGCCTCGCGGCCGTTGGTGTCGGTCAACGTGCCGCGGTCCATGATCTGCAGCAGCACGTTGTACACGTCCGGATGCGCTTTCTCGATCTCGTCGAGCAGCAGCACGCAATGCGGCGTCTTGACGATCTTCTCGGTCAACAGGCCGCCCTGGTCGAAGCCGACATAGCCCGGAGGCGCGCCGAGCAGGCGCGACACCGAATGCGCTTCCATGTATTCCGACATGTCGAAGCGCACGAGTTCGATGCCGAGTTGCATCGCGAGCTGGCGGGTGACCTCGGTCTTGCCGACGCCGGTCGGGCCGGCGAACAGGAAGTTGCCGATCGGCTTGTCGGGATTGGCGAGGCCGGAGCGCGCCATCTTGATCGCCGAAGTCAGCGTTTCGATCGCGGGATCCTGGCCGAAAATCACCATCTTGAGGTTGCGCTCGAGGTTCTTCAGTACGTCCTTGTCGGACGCGGAGACCTGCTTGGTCGGAATGCGCGCCATGCGCGCGACGATGTATTCGATTTCCGGCACGTCGACGATCAGCTTGCGCTGGCCTTCCGGCATCAGCCGCTGGCGCGCGCCGGCTTCGTCGATCACGTCGATCGCCTTGTCCGGCAGCAGGCGGTCGGCGATGTGTTTGACCGACAGGTCCACCGCGGCCTGGATCGCCTCGCCTGTGTATTGCACCGAATGGTGTTCCTCGAAGCGCGACTTCAGTCCGTTGAGGATTTCCACGGCCTCGCCGACCGACGGCTCGACGATGTCGATCTTCTGGAAGCGCCGCGCGAGCGCGCGATCCTTCTCGAACACGCCGCGGTATTCCTGGAACGTGGTGGAACCGATGCAGCGCAGCTCGCCCGATGCGAGCGCGGGCTTGATCAGGTTCGATGCGTCCATCGTGCCGCCGCTGGCCGAACCGGCGCCGATGATCGTGTGGATCTCGTCGATGAAAAGGATCGAGCCCGGCAGTTTCTTGAGTTCGCTGATGACGGCCTTCAGGCGCTTCTCGAAATCGCCGCGGTACTTGGTGCCTGCGACCAGCGCACCGAGGTCGAGCGAATAGATCACCGCGTCGGACAACACATCGGGAACCTCGCCTTCGACGATGCGCTTGGCGAGTCCTTCGGCGAGCGCGGTCTTGCCGACGCCGGCATCGCCGACGTACAGCGGATTGTTCTTGCGGCGGCGGCACAGCACCTGGATCGTGCGCTCGACTTCCTCGGCGCGGCCGACCAGCGGGTCGATCTTGCCCTGCGCGGCCAGTTCATTGAGGTTGCTGGTGTATTCGGCTAGGGCGCTGCCCTTGGATTCCTCGCCGCCCTCGCCTTCCTTGTGCGTCTCGCCGCCGGGCGCCTGCGCGCCGGGCGATTCGTCGCCGCCGAGCTTGGCGACACCGTGCGAAAGGTAGTTGACGACATCCAGGCGGGTCACGTCCTGTTGCGCGAGGAAATACACAGCGTGCGAATCCTTCTCGCCGAAGATCGCGACGAGCACGTTTGCGCCGGTGACTTCCTTCTTGCCCGAGGACTGCACATGGTAGACGGCGCGCTGCAGCACGCGCTGGAAGCCAAGCGTCGGCTGGGTATCCCGGGCATCGTCTTCGGGCAGCACCGGCACCGTTTCGCGAATGGTCCTGCGCAATTCTTCGCCGAGCTTCTGCGGATCGCCGCCGCACGCACGCAGCACGGTCGCAGCCGAAGCGTTGTCGAGCAGGGCGAGCAGCAGGTGCTCCACCGTCATGAACTCGTGGCGGGATTCGCGGGCCTGTTTGTAGCACTGGCCGATGGTGAATTCGAGGTCTTTGCTGAACATGAGGTGCTCCTAAGTCTTCTGAGCAGCAATATGGGGACGCGTTACGCCTTTTCCATCATGTCCTGTCGCATGTTCAGTCGATCCACTGTCCATCAAGCGTCGCCATCAATCTGGGTACTGCATCACGCCTTTCCCTCTACGCTCACCGTGCCAGCAATCTCGTTCGGCGCCAACTATGGAAAGGATCTGGTGTCAGTTCACGCCTTTTCCATCGTGCATAAAAGTGGATGCTGGTTCTGCCTTGAGAATTCGTTCACCTGGGTCACCTTGGATTCGGCCACTTCGCGCGTGAAGACCCCGCAAACGCCGCGGCCGCGGGTGTGGACGTGGAGCATCACCTGGGTCGCCTTGTCGCGGTTCATCCCGAAGAACTGCTGGAGTACCTCTACCACGAAATCCATCGGGGTGAAGTCGTCGTTGATCAACAACACCTGATAAAGCGGCGGACGGGACGTTTCCGGCTTGGCGGTCTGGACGGCCAGTCCGTGCTGGCCCTCGCGCTCGGGTGGGTGGCGCTTGGACGGGCCTGCGTGTGTGTCGGTTATATAGGCATCGATAGGCATGGAACGATTATAGGCGCGTAGCATGGAAGCGAAGTCATGGAATGGGAGCGGCCTCCAGCCGCGGCGCATCGACCAACGACGTTCGGGCCGGGGACGGCCTCCCACATGGATCGATTCCGGAATGGGCTTGTCCAGACGTACGCGAGGCAGCACTATTCCTTGGGCGCCATGCGTGGATCCAGGACCGCAGCGCGCCGCCCTCCTCCACCGGCACCCGCATGTCCAGCGAATCCGCAGTCGCCACCGCCGAAACCCGCAATGTCTGGCAGCCCGACGTTACCGTCGCCACCGTGGTCGTACGCGATGGTGCGTTCCTGATGGTCGAGGAGGATGTGCAAGGCAGGATCGTGTTGAACCAGCCGGCCGGCCACCTGGAGCCTGACGAATCGCTGGTCGCGGCAGCGGTCCGCGAAACGCTCGAGGAATCCGGCTGGGATGTCGTGCCGACGGCATTGGTCGGCATGTACCAGTGGAAAAGCCCGATCGACGGCCGCCACTTCCTGCGCGTGGCGCTGGCCGCGACTGCAATTCGCCATCACCCCGCGTCGCCACTCGATTCCGGAATCGTGCGCGCGCTGTGGCTGACGCCCGCGGAACTTCAGGCCGCCGCCGAGAGCCACCGCAGCCCCCTCGTATGGCGCGCAGTGAGCGACTACCTCGCGGGCTGCCGGCACCCGCTGTCGGTGCTGACGCACCTTGCATGACGGGGCAGTTGCGATGACCAATGGCGACAAGGTCATGCTCGGCGTTTCCGGCGGGGTGGACTCGTCGGTTGCGGCGTTGCTCTTGAAACAGGCCGGCTTCGACGTCGCAGGGCTGTTCATGCAGAACTGGGAGGACGATGCCGCACACGAAGCCAATATCGCGGGAGGCGCGACTTCGAGAGCGACCGAATGCCGCGCCGAGGAAGACCGCAAAGACGCCGTCGCGGTCTGCGGACGACTCGGCATCCCGTTCCATGCGCGCAACTTCGCACGCGAATACTGGGACGGTGTGTTCCAGCATTTCATCGATGAATACCGCATCGGGCGCACGCCGAACCCCGACGTGCTGTGCAACCGCGAGATCAAGTTCAAGACTTTCCTCGACGAAGCGCACGCGCTCGGCGCCGATCGCATCGCAACCGGACATTACGCGCAGGTCGAACGTCGCCACGGGCGCTGGCTTCTGCTGCGCGGATTCGATGCCGACAAGGACCAGAGCTATTTCCTGCACCAGCTCGGCCAGGAACAGCTCGCGGCCACCCTGTTTCCGATCGGACACCTGCCGAAGCCGGAGGTGCGCCGCCTCGCGCGCGCAGCCGCGTTGCCGACCCACGCCAAGAAGGATTCCACCGGCATCTGTTTCATCGGCGAACGCGACTTCCGCGAATTCCTCAGTCGTTACATTCCCGCGCAGGCCGGCGAGATCCGCAGCGTCGACGGCCAGCGCGTCGGCGAACACGCCGGCGTGTTCTTCTACACGCTCGGCCAGCGCGAGGGCCTGCAGATCGGCGGCGTGCGCGGACGCGATCCCGCGCCGTGGTACGTGGTCGGCAAGGACATCGCGACGAACATCCTCTACGTCGATCAGGGCCACGACAATGCGTGGATGCAGTCCCAGGTATTGCAGAGCGAGGTCGCGAACTGGATCGATGGCGCGCCACCCACTGCAGCATTCGATTGCACTGCGAAGACGCGCTATCGGCAGACCGATGCGGCTTGCCACGTTTCCATGCGCGACGACGGCAGCGTCGATGTCGCGTTCGACGCGCTGCAGCGCGCGGTGACGCCGGGTCAATCGGTGGTGTTCTATCGCGACGAGGTCTGTCTCGGCGGTGCGGTGATCGCCACGACCGACGCTCCATCCATCGCGAACTCGCACGCAGGGCGCGCGGCGTGAGATTCTTGCCAGCATGAAATCATTCAACACATGAAAGACCGCGCCCTCGCCTTCGCCGGCCTCACCCAGGCGTGCAAGCTCGTGCGCCAGCTCGCCGACACCGGCCAGGCCGAAACCGAGCCGTTGACGATGTGCATCGATACGCTGTTCCGCTTCGACGCCGACTCGGTCGAAGCGGTGTACGGCAGCGCGAACGCGTTGCGCCCCGGCCTGCGCGCGATGGTCGATCAATTCGACGGCGGCACCGCGCGCGATGCGATGCTGCTGAAACTGATCGCGAGCGTGCTGCACGTCGAACGCAGTTACAGCGGCAGCCGCGGCATGCCGGAGAAAGTGAAACAGGGACTCGAACAGATCGCCCGCCAGCGCGAACACTGGGGGCCGACGCACCCGACCGTGCTATCCCGGCTCGGCGAACTCTACGCCGCCACGATCAGCGGACTGCGGCCGCGGATCATGGTGCAAGGCAATCCGGTGTACCTCGCGCAGCCACCGGTTGTCGCCGAAATCCGAGCGATTTTGCTGTGCGCACTGCGGTCGGCGGTATTGTGGCGGCAGCTTGGCGGAAGCCAGTGGGATTTGTATTTGCGCAGGCCGCAATTGTTGGGCGCTGCGCGGGGGTGGCTTGAGTAGTTCGACTCGGCAGCCTCTTTTTCTGCTGCATGCGGATGGAATCTGTTAGAGCAAATGCATTGCGCGCGCGTAGCGCGTGAAATGCCCTTGCCCTTGATTCACTAGCTTCGCACAAGCCGCCCATGGTTCGACAGGCTCACCACGAGCGGCTCTTTAAAGCTGTCGGGGACGAACCAGGAATCATCACAACCCAATGCCCACAACACTTCCAGCCCATCTCTCACACCGCTTTTCACAGGTCAATACCTGCGAAACTACCGACTTTCCGGCATAATTGGCACGCATTTGGACGGCATTCCGCCCGTCCCCTCGTCACCCTCCGGAGCATCCATGAGCGACTCCTTCGCCACCCGCGCGCAGCTCGACGTCAACGGGCAGTCCTACCACTACTACAGCCTGCGCAAGCTCGGCGAAAAGTACGACCTCGCGAAACTGCCGTTCTCGATGAAGATCCTGCTGGAAAACCTGCTGCGCCACGAAGACGGCGTCAGCGTGACTTCGGCGTCGATCGAGGCCGTCGCGAAATGGGATGCGGGCGCCGAACCCGATACCGAAATCGCCTTCATGCCAGCGCGCGTGGTGCTGCAGGATTTCACCGGCGTGCCCTGCGTCGTCGACCTCGCCGCGATGCGCGATGCGATGATCGCGCTCGGCGGCGATCCGAAGCGGATCAATCCGCTCTCGCCCGCCGAACTCGTGATCGACCATTCGGTGCAGGTCGATGCGTTCGGCAGCGATGCCTCGCTCGATATCAACGGCAAGATCGAATTCCAGCGCAACACCGAGCGCTACAGTTTCCTGCGCTGGGGGCAGAAGGCGCTTTCGAACTTCAAGGTGGTGCCGCCGAACACCGGCATCGTGCACCAGGTGAACCTCGAAAACCTTGCGCGCGTGGTGATGACGCGCGAAATCGAGGGCGTGAACTACGCGTTCCCGGACACCGTGTTCGGCACAGATTCGCACACCACGATGATCAATGGGCTTGGAGTACTCGGCTGGGGCGTCGGCGGCATCGAGGCCGAGGCCGCGATGCTCGGCCAGCCATCGTCGATGTTGATCCCGCAGGTCGTCGGCTTCAAGCTCACCGGCAAGCTGCCCGAAGGCGCGACCGCGACCGACCTCGTGCTGACCGTCACCCAGTCGCTGCGCAAGTTCGGCGTGGTCGGCAAGTTCGTCGAGTTCTATGGCGAAGGCCTCGATCACCTGCCGCTCGCCGACCGTGCGACGATCGCGAACATGGCGCCGGAATACGGCGCGACCTGCGGCATCTTCCCGGTCGACAAGGAAACGCTGGCTTACCTGCGGCTTTCCGGACGCGATGAGAGCCTGATCGCGCTGGTCGAAGCTTATGCGCGCGCGCAGGGCATGTGGCGCGAAGCCGGTGCGCCCGAGGCGAAATACAGCGACACCCTGAAGTTGAACCTGGCCGACGTGAAGCCGTCGCTGGCCGGTCCGAAACGTCCGCAGGATCGCGTGCTGCTCGGCGACATGCAGGACAACTACGAAGCGAACGTGAAAGGTTTCACCGCCAACCGAAAGCCGAAGGCGGCGACGATCGCACGCTTCGACGCGGAGGGCGGCGACCAACCGCAGGCCGATCACCTTGCCGCGAAGCCGAAGTCGAAGATCCGCATCAGCGACCAGGATTGCGAACTCGGCGATGGTTCAGTCGTCATCGCCGCGATCACGTCCTGCACCAACACGTCGAATCCCGCGGTGCTCGTCGCGGCAGGCCTGCTCGCTCGGAACGCCGCGGCGAAGGGCCTGAAGTCGAAGCCATGGGTGAAGACCTCGCTCGCACCAGGATCGCTGGTCGTCACCGATTACCTGAAGAAAGCCGGTCTGCTCGACGAACTCGAGAAGCTGGGCTTTTACCTGGTCGGCTACGGCTGCACGACCTGCATCGGCAATTCCGGTCCGCTGCCGGACGCGGTGTCCAAGGGCATCGCCGACAACGATCTCGCGGTCGCCGCCGTGCTGTCCGGCAATCGCAACTTCGAAGGCCGCGTGCATCCCGAAGTGAAGATGAACTACCTCGCCTCGCCGCCTCTGGTCGTCGCCTACGCGCTCGCCGGCACGGTGGACATCGACCTGACCAAGGACGCGCTCGGTACCGACGGCAATGGCAAGCCGGTCTTCCTGAAAGATATCTGGCCGAGCAACAAGGAAATTGGCGACGTTATCGCCGCGTCGATCGGGCCGGAACTGTTCAAGCAGAACTACGCGAACGTGTTCGCCGGTGACAGCCGCTGGAACGCGATCTCCTCGCCCGACGGCGACCTGTACCAGTGGGATACCGATTCGACCTACATCAAGCATCCACCCTACTTCGCGGGCATGACGATGGCCGTCGGCACCATCGACGACGTGCACGGCGCGCGCGTGCTCGGCCTGTTCGGCGATTCGATCACGACCGACCACATCTCGCCCGCCGGCAACATCAAGAAGGATTCGCCGGCAGGTCGTTACCTGCAGGCGCGCGGGGTGCAGCCGACCGACTTCAACAGCTACGGTTCGCGCCGCGGCAACGACGACGTGATGGTGCGCGGAACGTTTGCGAATATCCGCATCAGGAACCTCATGCTCGGTGGCGAGGAAGGCGGCAACACCCTCTACTTCGGCAACGACGGCGACGAGAAGCTGTCGATCTTCGACGCCGCGATGCGCTACAAGGCCGACGGCAAGCCGCTGGTGGTGATGGCCGGCAAGGAATACGGCACCGGCTCGTCGCGCGACTGGGCGGCAAAAGGCACCATGCTGCTCGGCGTGAAGGCCGTGATCGCGGAGAGCTACGAACGCATCCACCGCTCGAACCTGGTCGGCATGGGCGTGCTGCCGCTGCAGTTCGTCGATGGCCAGAACGCGAAAATCCTCGGCCTCGACGGCTCGGAAACGATCGACATCGTCGGCCTGCAGGACGGCGCTTCGCGATCGGCGGAAGTCAGGGCAACCAATGCCGACGGCGTGGAGACGCGCTTCTTCGTCGACGTGCTGCTGCTGACGCCAAAGGAAGTCGAGTACTTCCGCCATGGCGGGATCCTGAAATACGTCCTGCGCGACTTGGCGGCGAAGTCGAAGGCGGCGTAGCCACTCGTCGTGGAAGACCTGCTGGTCCTCATC
>JBBQHA010000137.1:0-9014 GCA_038323475.1 Lysobacterales bacterium | reverse complement strand
ATCTTCCGCAGCCTCGGCGTGTTCGGCCTGGTCGAGATGGGTATCTTCCTCGGCCTGCTGGTGCTCGGCTTCGCTTACGTCTGGAAGAAGGGCGGACTCGAATGGGAGTGAAGGAGACGGCCGAGCGCCTGATGTACAACCCCGAGCCGATCGGGCGGGTTGACGACATCCTGCGCCCCGGCGACGACAATCCGCTGATCGAGCGCGGCTTCGCGGTCACAAGCGCGGACGTGCTGATCAACTGGGCCCGCACCGGCTCGATGTGGCCGATGACCTTCGGCCTGGCCTGCTGCGCGGTCGAGATGATGCACGCAGGCGCCGCGCGGCTGGACCTGGACCGCTATGGCGTGGTGTTCCGTCCCTCGCCGAGGCAGTCCGACGTGATGATCGTCGCCGGCACCCTGGTCAACAAGATGGCCCCGGCGCTGCGCAAGGTCTACGACCAGATGCCCGATCCGAAATGGGTGATCTCGATGGGCAGCTGCGCCAATGGCGGTGGTTACTACCACTATTCCTACGCCGTCGTGCGCGGTTGCGACCGCATCGTGCCGGTGGACATCTACGTTCCGGGCTGCCCGCCGACCGCCGAGGCGCTGGTCCACGGCATCCTGCAGTTGCAGAAGAAAATCCGCCGCACCAACACAATTGCTCGATAAAGCCAGCACAAGAATCCCATGACCGAGCACGTCACCGCCCTCGTCGAGCGCCTGCGCAGCCACTTCGGCGCGCGTGCGCTCATGCTGGACGTGGTGCGCGACGAAGCGACGCTGGAAGTCGCCGACACCGACTGGCTTGCCGCCGCGAAGGAACTGCGCGACACGTTCGGTTTCGAGGTCGCGGTCGACCTGTGCGGTGTGGACTACCTCGGCTACGGGTCGGACGAATGGGACACCACCGGCGTATCGTCGGAAGGATTCTCGCGCGGCGTCGAAGGCCTCGGGCCGGGCCGTTTCAAGTGGGGCCAGCAGACCGACGGCGCGATGCCGACGCGCCGTTTCGCCGTGGTCGTGCACCTGCTGTCGGTCAGGAACAACCAGCGCCTGCGCCTGCGCTGCTTCTGCGGCGACGAGGAAGTCGCGGTGGCTTCCTCGCTGGTCTCGATCTGGCCAGGCCTGAACTGGTTCGAGCGCGAGGCGTTCGACCTGTTCGGCATCGTGTTCGACGGCCATCCCGACCTGCGCCGCCTGCTCACCGATTACGGTTTCGTCGGCCATCCGTTCCGCAAGGATTTTCCGCTGATCGGCAACGTCGAAGTCCGCTACGACGCCGACAAGAAGCGCGTCGTGTACGAACCCGTCTCGATCGAACCGCGCGTGCTGGTGCCGCGCGTGATCCGCGACGATTCGCGCTACCAGCAGGCCGCCGCCGAAGGCGCCGCAAACCAGGTAGCAAAATAATGCAGGAAATCCGCAACTACACGATGAACTTCGGCCCCCAGCATCCGGCCGCGCACGGCGTGCTTCGGTTGATCCTGGAGATGGACGGCGAGACCGTGATGCGCGCCGATCCGCATATCGGCCTGCTGCATCGCGGCACCGAGAAGCTCGCCGAATCCAAGCCTTACAACCAGTCGATCGGCTACATGGATCGGCTGGATTACGTGTCGATGATGTGCAACGAACACGCCTATGTGCTCGCGATCGAACGCCTGATGGGGATCGAAGCGCCGGAACGCGCGCAGTGGATCCGCACGATGTTCGACGAGATCACCCGCATCCTCAACCACCTGATGTGGATCGGTTCGAACGCGCTCGACCTCGGGGCGATGGCGGTGTTCCTGTACGCGTTCCGCGAACGCGAGGAACTCATGGACTGCTACGAGGCGGTCTCGGGCGCGCGCATGCATGCGACCTATTACCGTCCCGGCGGCGTGTTCCGCGACCTGCCAGACAGGATGCCGCAGTACCGCGAATCGCCCTGGCACAAGGGCAAGGCGCTGAAGAAATTCAATGCGTGGCGGGAAGGTTCGCTGCTCGATTTCCTCGAAGGCTTCACCAGCGATTTCCCGTCCAAGATCGACGAATACGAAACCCTGCTGACCGACAACCGCATCTGGAAACAGCGCACCGTCGGCATCGGCGTGGTACCGCCGGAGATGGCGCTGGCGTGGGGCATGTCCGGGCCGATGCTGCGCGGCTCGGGCGTCGAGTGGGACCTGCGCAAGAAACAGCCGTACGCGAAGTACGCCGAGGTCGACTTCGACATCCCGGTCGGCGTGCAGGGCGACTGCTACGACCGTTACCTCGTGCGCGTCGAGGAGATGCGCCAGTCCAACCGCATCGTCCAGCAATGCGTGAAGTGGCTGAAGGCGAATCCCGGCCCGGTGATGCTCAAGAACTACAAGGTCGCGCCGCCATCCCGCGAGGAGATGAAGGACGACATGGAAGCGCTGATCCACCACTTCAAGCTGTTCACCGAAGGCTACTGCGTGCCGGCGGGCGAAGTGTATGCGGCGGTCGAGGCGCCGAAGGGCGAATTCGGCTGCTACCTGGTGTCCGATGGCGCGAACAAGCCGTTCCGCGTGAAGCTGCGCGCGCCCGGGTTCGCGCACCTGTCGTCGATCGACGACATCGTGCGCGGCCACATGCTCGGCGACGTGGTGGCGATGATCGGCACCTACGACATCGTGTTCGGCGAGATCGACCGATGAAGAAGCAGGGAAAGGGGAACCGGGAACGGGGAACGGTGAAAGTGCCGGGCCTTCGCTTGCCTGCAGTTTCCGCCGGCCTTCGCAGCGCCGCTTCGCTTTTCCCGTTCCCCGTTCCCCGTTCCCTGATCCCCATCTCATGAAAGCAACCGGCAACTTCGAAGCGGTGCGCGACATCGACCCGCTGGTCGCGTTGAGCGCTGCGACCCGCGCTCATATCGACCGCTGGATCGCGAAGTTCCCGCCCGACCGCAAGCGTTCGGCGGTGATCCAGGGCCTGTTCGCGGCGCAGCAGGAAAATGGCGGCTGGCTCACCGATGCGCTGGTCGCGGCGGTCGCGAAATACCTGTCGATCCCGCCGGTGTGGGCGTACGAGGTCGCGACGTTCTACTCGATGTTCGAACTCGCGCCGGTCGGCCGCAACAACGTCGCGATCTGCACCAACATCAGCTGCTGGCTCAACGGCGCCGAGGACATCGTGCGCTATTGCGAAAGCAAGCTGGGCTGCAAGCTCGGCGAGAGCAGCGCCGACGGCCGCGTCTATCTCAAGCGCGAAGAGGAATGCCTGGCCGCCTGCGCAGGGGCGCCGATGATGGTCGTCAACGGCCATTACCACGAGAAGCTCACGCACGCATCCATCGACGCGATCCTCGACGGACTCACGCTCGACGGTCCGGCGCATGGACACGCGCACGATACGCTCGCGACCGACGGACACTGAGAGAACGACATGGCGATCGGTCCCGAGCCGCAGGAACACAACGTCTGCTTCACCACACTGCATTTCGATCAGCCGTGGTCGTACGACAGCTACCAGAAGGCGGGCGGCTATGCCGCGTGGAACCGGATCCTGCGCGAGAGGATTTCGCCGGACCAGGTCATCGACACGGTGAAGCAGTCCGGCCTGCGCGGCCGCGGCGGCGCCGGCTTCCCGACCGGGCTGAAGTGGAGCTTCATGCCGAAAGGCCCGGGCGCGCAGAAATACATCCTCTGCAATTCCGACGAGTCGGAGCCGGGCACCTGCAAGGACCGCGACATCCTGCGCTTCAATCCGCACTCGGTGATCGAAGGCATGGCGATCGCGTGCTACGCAACCGGTTCGACCGTCGGCTACAACTACCTGCGCGGCGAATTCCACCACGAGCCGTACGAACGCCTCGAGCAGGCGCTGTTCGAGGCCTACGCCAACGGCTGGCTCGGCAAGGACATCCAGGGTTCCGGCGTCGATGTCGACCTGCACACTGCGCTCGGCGCTGGCGCGTACATCTGCGGCGAAGAAACCGCGCTGATGGAATCGCTGGAAGGCAAGAAAGGCCAGCCGCGCTTCAAGCCGCCATTCCCCGCGAACTTCGGCCTGTTCGGACGGCCGACCACGATCAACAACACCGAGACGTTCGCGTCGGTGCCGGCGATCATCCGCAACGGCGCGCCGTGGTTCCTCAACCTCGGCAAGCCGAACAATGGCGGCGCCAAGATCTTCTCGGTGTCCGGCCATGTCGCGAAGCCGGGCAACTACGAGATCCGCCTCGGCACGTCGTTCGCCGACCTGCTGCAGATGGCCGGCGGCATGCGTGCGGGACGCAAGATCAAGGCTGTGATCCCGGGCGGTTCGTCGATGCCGGTGCTTCCGGGCGAGACGATGATGGGCCTCACGATGGATTACGACGCGCTGCAGAAGGCCGGTTCCGGCCTCGGCTCGGGCGCGGTGATCGTGATGGACGACACCACCTGCATGGTCCGCGCCTGCCAACGCATCGCCCGCTTCTATTACGCCGAATCCTGCGGCCAGTGCACGCCGTGCCGGGAAGGTACCGGCTGGATGTACCGCATGCTGACGCGCATCGTCGACGGCAAGGCGACCATGGACGACCTCGCAATGCTCAAGACGTCCGCGGGCCAGATCGAAGGCCACACCATCTGCGCGTTCGGCGAAGCCGCGGCGTGGCCGGTGCAGGGCTTCCTGAGGCACTACTGGCACGAGTTCGAGTTCTTCATCCGGAATGGGCGCTCTGTGGTGGACGCGAACGTGGGGGCTGCCGCATGACTGTTGCGATGAACAGCGGGAACGGGGAACGGGGAACGGGGAACGGTGCGCGCGCGTTGCGCGCGAAAACCTCCGTTGCCTTGATTCTCCAGTTCCCTGTTCCCCGTTTCCCGTTCACTGCTCCGACAGGAGCCACCGCATGAGCGCCCAGCCGACCACTGTCGTCGCGCCCGCGCCAGCCCCCGAGGGCATGGTCAACATCGAGATCGATGGCGTCGCGCTGCACGCGCCGAAAGGCTCGATGATCATCCAGGCCGCGGACAAGGCCGGCATCCCGATCCCGCGCTTCTGCTACCACGAGAAGCTGGCAATCGCGGCGAACTGCCGTATGTGCATGGTCGAGGCCGAGATGGGCGGCAAGCCCATGCCGAAGCCGCAGCCGGCCTGCGCGACGCCGGTCATGGACGGCATGAAGGTGTACACGCGTTCGCAGCGCGCGCTCGGCGCGCAACGCAACGTGATGGAATTCCTGCTGATCAACCATCCGCTCGATTGCCCGATCTGCGACCAGGGCGGCGAGTGCGAGCTGCAGGACGTCGCACTCGGCTACGGTCGCTCGATCAGCCGCTTCCAGGAACGCAAGCGCGTGGTCGCCGACGAGGACCTCGGTCCGCTGGTCGCGACCGACATGACACGTTGCATCCAGTGCACGCGCTGCGTGCGCTTCACCGCCGAGATCGCTGGCACCTACGAGCTTGGCGGCATGAACCGTGGCGAGCACCTGGAAATCGGAACCTACGACGGCAAGCCGTTGACCACCGAGCTTTCCGGCAACGTGATCGACGTCTGCCCGGTCGGCGCGCTGACGAACAAGGTCTTCCGCTTCCGCGCGCGGCCATGGGAATTGATCGCGCGCGAATCGATCGGCTACCATGACGCGCTCGGCTCGAACCTGTTCCTGCACCTGCGTCGCGGCGACGTGTTGCGCACGGTGCCGCGCGACAACGAAGCGGTCAACGAATGCTGGCTGTCGGATCGCGACCGCTATTCGCACCAAGGGTTGGCCGCGCAGGATCGTGCGACGCACCCGATGGTCAAGGACGGCGAAGGCGCCTGGCGCGAGTGCAGCTGGGAAGACGCGCTGATGCATGCGTCCGAAATCCTCAAGCAGCATCGCGGCGATGCGCTCGGCGTGCTCGTGCACCCGGCGACCTCGAACGAGGAGGGCGCGCTGCTCGCGCTGCTCGCGGCGGGCCTGGGCACCGGCAACCTCGACCATCGCATCCGCCACGTCGATTTCGCCGACGCGCCGGTCGCCGAAACTTTCGGCATGGCGGTCGCCGACATCGAGAAAGCCGACGCGATCGTGCTGGTCGGCTGCAACCCTCGCAGCGAAATGCCGCTCCTCGCGCAGCGCATCCGCAAGGCGACCAAGCGCGGCGCGAAGGTCTTCGCGATCAATCCGGTCGATTTCGACCTCGCCCAGGAACCTGCGGGCAAGCGCATCGTGCGTCCGTCGCAGCTTGCGGCGGCGGTGCAGGGGATCGCCGATGGCGACGACGATATCGCCGATGCGCTCGAGGAGTGCTCGAGGGTCGTGGTGATCCTCGGCGAGATCGCCGAAACCCATCCGCAGGCCTCGCGCATCCGCGCTGCGGCGCGTGGCCTTGCCGCAGCCTGCGATGCGAAGCTCAACCGCCTGCCGCAGGGCGCGAACGCGATCGGGCTTGCGCGTGCGTGCGTCCTGCCCGGCAAACGCGACGCCGGTGCGATGCTCGCCGACCCGCGCGCCGCCTACCTGATTTACGGCATCGAGCCGGGCCTCGATTTCGCCGCTGCGACGCAGGCGCGCAAAGCGCTCGGCGCGTCGAAAGTCGTCGCCTTCAGCCACTTCGCGTGCCAATCCACGCGCGCGGTCGCCGACGTGATCCTGCCGATCGGCATGCTTCCGGAAATCGAAGCCACGCTGACCAACGTGGACGGCATCGCGCAGTCCACCGTCGCAGGCGGCAAGCTGCCTGCCGATGCGCGTCCGGGCTGGCGCGTGTTGCGCGCGCTTGGAGGCCAGATCGGGCTGCCCGGATTCGAGTTCGTCGACCTTGCCGAATTGCGGGCGGGCATGGTCGAGCGCCCGGCCACTTCCGGCACGGGCATCGCGCCGATGGCGGGCGCGGGCGGACAGGGCCTCTCGACCGGGCTCGGGACAGGCTTCGAACGCATCGTCACCACCCCGATCTATCGCATCGATGGCGTGCTGCGCCGTTCGCCCGCATTGCAGGCGCATCCGCTCACGCGCGACGCGTGCGTTGCGTTGCACCCGGACGATGCGAAGGTCGCCGGACTGGTGGCGGGCGCGATGGCGAAAGTATCGGATGCGAACGGCACCGCAACGCTGCCGGTCGAAGTCTCCGTGCGCGTCGCCAAAGGCGCGGCCTGGATTGAATCCTGCCACGGCGCCACCGCGCCGCTCGCGCTCGACGGCCTTGTCGCGGTGGTGAAGGCATGACCGCGCTGTTCGAGCCCATCCGCGACATGTTCCTGCACTTCGGCACCGCCGGCCTGCTGGTGTGGACGTTGATCAAGATCATTGCGATCTGCCTGCCGGTGATCGTGTCGGTCGCGTTCTACGTGCTGTGGGAGCGCAAGCTGATCGGCTGGATGCACGTGCGCCACGGGCCGAGCTATGTCGGCCTCGGCGGGTTGCTGCAGTCGTTCGCGGACGTGTTCAAGATGCTGTTCAAGGAATCGATCCTGCCGTCCAACGCGCAGCCGTTCCTGTTCCGGCTGGCGCCGGTGCTCGCGCTCGCGCCTGCGCTCGCGGCGTGGGCGGTGGTGCCGTTCGACGATGGCATCGCCTTGTCGAACGCGAACGCGGGCCTGCTGTACCTGCTCGCGATGACCTCGATGGGCGTGTACGGCATCATCATCGCGGGCTGGGCGTCGAACTCGAAATACGCCTTCCTCGGCGCGATGCGTTCGGCCGCGCAGATGGTGAGTTACGAGATCGCGATGGGCTTCGCCCTGGTCGGCGTGCTGCTCGCTGCCGGCAGCCTCAACCTGACCGACATCGTGCATGCGCAGGCCGGCCATTACGGCGCCGGCAACTGGTTCGTGTGGCCGCTGTTCCCGCTGTTCCTGATCTACTGGATCTCCGGCGTGGCCGAAACCAATCGCGCGCCGTTCGACGTCGCCGAGGGCGAATCCGAAATCGTCGCCGGCTTCCACGTCGAATATTCCGGTTCCGCATTCGCGATCTTCTTCCTCGCCGAATACGCGAACATGATTCTGGTCAGCTTCCTGGTGCCGGTGCTGTTCCTCGGCGGCTGGCTGTCGCCGTTCCCGGCGAGCGTGCCGGTCCTCGGCGCGCCGGGCTGGTGGTGGCTGTTCGCGAAAGTGTTCTTCTTCGCCAGTTCCTTCATCTGGTTCCGCGCGAGTTTCCCGCGCTACCGCTACGACCAGATCATGCGGCTGGGCTGGAAGGTGTTCATTCCGATCAGCATCGCATGGATCTTCGTCGTCGCGGTCGCGGCCTACTACCACCTCATCGGCGGAGGAATCGCCGCATGAATTGGCTCCTTGCCAGTCGTCATCCAATTGGTGGGAGGCTGGTCGCATGAACCGCATCGTGACCTACTTCCGGAGCCTGCTGCTGATCGAGCTGCTGGCGGGGCTGTGGCTGACCCTGAAATACCTGTTCAAGCCCAAGTACACGATGATCTATCCGATGGAGAAGATCCCGCAGTCGCCGCGCTTCCGCGGGCTGCATGCGCTGCGCAGGTATCCGAACGGCGAAGAGCGCTGCATCGCGTGCAAACTCTGCGAGGCGGTGTGCCCGGCGCTGGCGATCACCATCGACTCCGAGCCGCGCGACGATGGCAGCCGCCGCACCACGCGCTACGACATCGACCTGTTCAAGTGCATCTACTGCGGATTCTGCGAGGAAAGTTGCCCGGTGGATTCGATCGTCGAGACGCACATCCACGAATACCACTTCGAGCATCGCGGCGAGAACATCCTGACCAAGCCGAAGTTGCTCGCGATCGGCGACCGCCTCGAAAAGGAAATCGCCGAACGTCGCGCCGCCGACGCGGCGTACCGGTGACCGCCATGAATTTCCCGACCATCGCCTTCTACGTCTTCGCCATCGTGACCGTCCTGTCGGCGCTGTCGGTCATCTCCGTGAAGAACTCGGTGCATGCCGCGCTGTTCCTCGTGCTCAGCTTCTTCAGCACGGCCTGCCTGTGGATCCTGCTGCAGGCCGAATTCCTCGGGCTGGTGCTGGTGCTGGTGTACGTCGGCGCGGTGATGGTGCTGTTCCTGTTCGTGGTGATGATGCTCGACATCAACTCCGAGCCGTTGCGCGAAGGTTTCGCCCGCTATCTG
>JBBQHA010000136.1:0-9046 GCA_038323475.1 Lysobacterales bacterium | reverse complement strand
ATTTAGAGGCGAGCCAGTTGCTGTTCTACAAGCGCCGCATCGACCCGAGCGCCTATCTGGTGCTGTGGCAGGTCGGAGTCGCGGGCGACCGGTCGCTCGCGCGTCTCTCAACCGGACCCGCTTATCGCCAGGTGCTCGTCGACGTACTCGCCAGCGACTATCCGCTCGACCACGAAATCACCATCTACAAGGCCGCGACGTTGCCGATCCAGCAGCCGCGCATCGAACGGATCGCCCTGGGAACGCTTGTGGACGCCGACATCAGCTTGCACGACACCGTGGTCGTCCCGCCGGCCGGCGCGTTGGTGCCGAACCGCGAGATACGCGCTCGCCTGTCGGAGCTGCACCTGTTGCCCGTCGAGGACGCTTGATTCGCCCCGCCCAAGTCGGTGCGGCCCTGCTCGCATTCGAGACGGAGCGCCTTTGGGTGCGTCCCCTGCAGATCGAGGATGCAGCGCTGTTTTGCGGCCTCTACAGCGATCCGGAGACGATGCGCTTCATCGGCGTTGCCCTTTCCCCGGAGCGCGCGAACCGCAATTTTCTCAACGCCCTCGCGGCATCGGCAAAGTCCCCGCCGGACAGCGTCTTTGGCGCGATCGTCGGCAAGGGAGCGCAGCGCCCGATCGGCGTCTGCGCAATTGTCCAGTTCGATGCCGCCAGGACCCGGGCCGAAGTCGGCATGATGCTGGGGGCTGAAGCGCGGGCGCGGGGCTACTCGAAGGAATGCCTCGCCGGATTGGTGACGCGAACGTTTGCAATGTTTCCGATTGACGAGGTTTGGGTGCAATATTCATCAGGGCATTCGGCCGCCGAACGCCTGGTCATCAGCATCGCCTTCGCGCGCGGCATGGACATCGATCCAGCCGACGGAAGTCCTGCTATGCGCGTCTGGTCGGTCCGCCGACCGTCATGGGGCTCCATCAACGCTGTCAACAACCAGGGGAAAGACAATGTCGAACGTGATCGGATTTCTGGAAAGGATGGGGCAGGATGCGCAACTCCGTCATGCGGCGACTGATGAAGTGAACGTTGCGCTGGCCAATGCAGGTATCGGCCCTGCACTGCAGGCGGTCATCCTCGGCAACGACAAGGCGCACCTCGAAGCGCTGCTGGGCGCCAGGACCAACGTTCTATGCCTGGTGGCCCCTGGCAAGGGGGAAGACGACGAAGACGACGAAAGCCCCGACCGCGACGATGACGAGGTCTCCGGATCCGCCATCCGCCACGTGGCGACTGCGGGCTAGTCGATGGGTCGATCCGGCAAGCCCCACCCGGCCCTGCACACCGGGTGGGCTTGCCTTGCAGCTCTCCTGCTGACCGGCTTTGCCTCTGCGGCCGAGCCGCAGGACACAGCGCAACTGCTGAAACGGGCCGATGGCATCAAGACCTCGGACAATGCCGGTTTCGCGCAACTCCTCAAGCAACTGAACGACGGCGGGACCAGACTGACGCCGGAGCAGGAGCTTTTCCGCCGCTATCTCAATGCCTGGCAGGACATCTACGACGGCAGGTACGAAGTTGCCATCTCCCAGCTCGACACCGTGATCGACAAGTCCAGTGATCCGACCCTGCGTTTTCGCGCAGGTATCACGGCGGTCAACGCGCTGACGATCGCGTCCCACTACCAGGAAGGCTATACGCGCCTGAACCAGTTGCTCGACCTGCTGCCGCAGGTATCCGACCGCACCGCCCGCGCCCAAGGCCTGGTCGTCGCCGCGGTCCTGTACAACCAGGTCGGGCAATACGATCTTGCATTGAGCGCCGCCAACAAGCTGCTCAGGGAGAACGGGACGGGACGATCCGCTTGCCAGGGCGAACAGCTGAAGCTGGAAGCGCTCTACAAGAGCGGCAAGCTGCAAGCCGACAGCAAGGAATTCGAGCAGGGAATCAACGATTGCGTGAAGGTCGGAGAGCCTCTTTACGCCGACTACATCCAGACCTTCGTGGCGAGCCTCGAGCTGGATGCGGGCAGACCCGCAAACGCGCTGAAGCTGTTGCAGGAAAAATACGCGGAGGTTCAGGGACTGCACTATGCACGAGCCGTATCGGAATACGATTCCTTGCTGGCGCAGGCGTACTGGCAGACGAAGGACACCCGGCAAGCGCAGGAATTCGCGCAGCGTGCGATCGACGATGGCATCAAGAACCAGATCTCGAAGCCGATCGTTGACGCGTATCGCGTGCTCTATCTGATCGCCCAGCAACGAGGCGACTATCAGGCGGCACTCGCTTTCCACGAGAAATATGCAACTGCCGACAAAGGCTATCTGAACGACGAAAGCACGAAGGCGTTGGCGTTCCAGATGGTCCACCAGCAGGTTCGGGAAAAGAAACTGCAGGTGGACGCCCTCAACAAGGAAAACCAGGTCCTGCAGTTGCGGCAGGCGGTCAGCGCGAAGAACGTCGAAGCGAGCCGCCTCTATCTTTTGCTGCTGCTGACGGTGCTCGTCTTCATTGGACTGTTCGCCTATCGCGTCAAGCGCTCGCAGCTGCGCTTCATGCAGATCGCGCGGCACGACGGGTTGACCGGCATCTTCAACCGCAAGCATTTCGTGGACATGGCGGAACACGCATTGGCCCAGTCCAAGAAGTTGTCGCAGGACGCATCCGTGATCGTGATCGACCTCGACCACTTCAAGGCGGTCAATGATGCGCATGGCCATGCCGTTGGCGACAGGGTGCTGAAATGCACCGTGGCGGCCTGCCGGACCCACCTGCGCGCCAACGACCTCTTCGGGCGGCTCGGAGGCGAGGAGTTCGGGATCCTGATGCCTGATTGCGTTGCCGCCACTGCCCGGCAGATCGCCGAGCGGATCCGCTTGGCAATCGCCGACTGCTCCGGCAGCGCGGAAGGCGTCGATTTCCCCGTGCGCGCAAGTTTCGGCATCGCGGGAACGCGGATGTCAGGCTATGCGCTGCGGCAGTTGCTGATCCACGCCGACAATGCGCTCTATCAGGCCAAGCGCGAAGGCCGCGATCGCGTCGTGGTCTACGACCACACGAAATCCGCCGGCGATCTCCCCCCCGGCGTACTCGATCGGCGAAGGGGGTAACTCACGGCACAAGCTGCCGCTGGCAGCTTGTGCCGTGAGTTACCCCCGAGCATGGAGCGAGGGCTGCGGTTGCATGGCGAGCGCGTGACGTGCGAGACAGCAACAGCCTGCGCGAAGCGCGGCAAGTGAGCTACACACTCCCTGAGGCAATTCGCTTCGCGAAGAACGCCCGCACATGAGTCGGCAGCGCGCTCTCAACCGCGGGCAGCAGCTCGTCCTTGGTGACTGAAATCAGGGAAGGAAACCGGGAGACGCGATGCCCTACGCCCCCAACGCGCCCATGCACCACTTCATGATCGGATCCCACGCGATGCCCAGCACGAGCAGCAGCAACGCGTTGATCGACAGCATCCAGCGCAGCGATGCATCCGCATTGATCGGCGCCCGTGCCTGGGCGTCGGGCTGGTCGAAGTACATCACCTTGATCACGCGCAGGTAGTAGAACGCGCCGATCACCGCGAACACGGCGCCGACGAGCGCGAGCCACAACATGTGCGCGTCGAGCGCGGAGCGCAGCACTGCGAGCTTGGCCCAGAAGCCCAGGAATGGCGGCACTCCGGCGAGCGAGGCCATGATCATCAGCACCAGCAACGCCTGCCACGGGCTGCGCGCATTGAGGCCGCGGAAATCGTCGATCTCCTCGGCGTCGTGGCCGCGGCTGCTGAGCAGGATCAGGGTCGCGAACGCGGCGGTCGCCATCAGCGCGTAGCTGATCGCGTAGAACATCGCCGACGCGTAGCCGGTCGGCGTCGCGTTCGACAGGCCCAGGAAGAGGAAACCGACGTGCGAGATCGTCGAATACGCGAGCATGCGCTTGAGGTTGGTCTGCACGAGCGCGAACAGGTTGCCGATCGCCAGCGACAGCACCGCCAACCACGCGAGCATGACGTGCCAGTGTTCCCACAGCGGACCGGCGCCAGATGCAAGCAGGCGGTAGGCCATCCCGAACGCGGCCAGCTTCGGCGCGGAACCGATGAACAGGGTGACGATGGTCGGCGCGCCATGGTAGACATCCGGCAGCCACATATGGAACGGCGCGGCGCCGAACTTGAACGCGATGCCGACCACCAGGAACACCACGCCGAACAGCAGCATCGTATGTTCCTGCGCATTGGCTGCGACGGCGTGGATCGCTCCGAGGTCCAGCGAACCGGTCGCGCCGTACAACATCGACATGCCGTACAGCAGCATTCCCTACGACAGCGAGCCGAGCACGAAATACTTCATCGCCGCCTCGGAACCGATCGCCGAATCGCGGTTCATGCCGACCAGCGCGTACGACGACAGCGCCAGCAGTTCCAGCCCGAGGTACAACGTGACCAGGCTGCCCGCCGACACCAGCAGCATCATCCCCAGCACGGCGAACAGGCACAGGATGTAGAACGCGCCGCGCGAGAGCATGCGGTCGGCCAGGTAGGTTCGCGCATACACGAACACGAACGCGCTGACCGCGAGCATCGCGAGCTTGAGCACGTCGCCGACGGTGTCCCTGACGAACATGCCGTTGAACGTAGCCGTCGCCAGCGCCGGGGTTCCGGCGAAACCGCCGTTGCCGACCACGAAATAAGCAGCGGCAACGAGGCTGAGCAGCGCGACCCAGAACAACATCGCGCGGTTGGCGCCCTTGGCGAACATGTCGATCAGCAACAGGATGCAGGCGCCGCCGAGCATCGCCAGTTCGGGACGCATCGGCATCAGGTCGGCGATCGTGGGCATCGTCTGCGTCATGGGGCGATTTCCGATGGCAGCTTGGTCACGCCCAACTCCGCGGTCGCCTTGGATACGGCCGCTCCCATCAGGTCGGTCAGGGGTTTGGGATACACGCCGATCAGCAGCACGCCGATCGCGAACACGCCGAGCACGATCACTTCGCGGAAATTCACGTCCTGCAACTCGGCGACGTGGGAATTGGCGACCTTGCCGAACACCACGCGCTTCACCAGCCACAGGGTGTAGGCCGCGCCGAGCACCAGGGTGGTCGCCGCGCCGAACGCGACCAGCGGGCTCTGCTGGAAGGTGGCGAGGATCACCATGAACTCGCCGACGAAGCCGGACGTGCCAGGCAACCCGGAATTCGCCATCGCGAAGAACACGAAGAACGTCGCGAACCACGGCATCGTGTTCACCACGCCGCCGTAGTCGCGGATCATGCGGGTATGCATGCGGTCGTAGAGCACGCCGACGCTGGAGAACATCGCGCCGGAGATGAACCCGTGCGAGATCATCTGCACCATCGCGCCCTGCAGGCCGAGTTCAGCCGCATCGGTATTGCCGACAACGCGCTCCAGCGCGAAGCCGATGAAGATGCCCAGGGTGACGAAGCCCATGTGCGCGATCGACGAATACGCGATCAGTTTCTTCAAGTCCTCCTGCACCAGCGCGACCAGGCCGATGTAGACGACCGCGATCAGCGACAGCGCGATCACCAGCCATGCCCAGTGCTCGCCGGCATCGGGCAGGATCGGCAGCGTGAAGCGGATGAACCCGTATCCGCCGATCTTCAGCATGATCGCCGCCAGGATCACCGAGCCGCCGGTCGGCGCCTCGACGTGCGCGTCCGGCAACCAGGTATGCACCGGGAACATCGGCACCTTGACCGCGAACGCGATCAGGAACGCGAAGAACAGCCAGGTCTGCTCCTTCATCGACAGCGGCAGCGCGTACAGGTCGACGAGCTGGAAGCTGCCGCACTTCAGGTACAGGTAGATCAGCCCGACCAGCATGAAGATCGAGCCGAGGAAGGTGTACAGGAAGAACTTGATGCTCGCGTAGACGCGGCGCGGGCCGCCCCACACGCCGATGATGATGAACATCGGGATCAGCATCGCTTCGAAGAACACGTAGAACAGCATCGCGTCGAGCGCGCAGAACACGCCGATCATCACGCCCTGCAGCATCAGGAACGACGCCATGTACTGGTGCACGCGCTGGGCAATCGACGTCCATGCGCCGATGATGACCAGCACGGTGGTCAGCGCGGTCAGCCCGATCAGCGCGACCGAGATGCCGTCCACGCCGAGCGAATAGTTGATGTGGTAACTCGGCACCCATGCATGCTGTTCGATCAGCTGCATCAGGCTGCTGCCAGGGTCGAACTGCAGGTATAACCGCACGCTCAGGGCGAGGCAGACCAGCCCGACCATCAGCGCGAACCAGCGCGCCGTGTTCGGACGCTCGCCGAACAGCAGGGTCAGCGCGCCGCCCAGGATCGGTACCCAGATCAGCAGGCTCAGCAAGGGCAGCGTCGTTGGCATCAAGGTGTCCATGCAGGATTCGTCACAGTCGATCCGTCGCTCAAGCCGGCCAGCGCAACAGAACGCCGAGCAGCGCGATCAGGCCCAGGATCATCGCGAACGCGTAGTGGTACAGGTAGCCCGACTGCAGGCGGCGCAGCACGGCGGCGGAGCGGCCGATGAAATGCGAGGTTCCGTCCACCGCGATCCCGTCGATGATGCCGACGTCGCCGATGCGCCAGAACAGCTTGCCGAGCTTCAGCCCGCCGCCCGCGAAGCCGTCGATCCACAGCTTGTCGAAACCGTATTTCTGTTCGAGGATGCGCGCCGGCAGCGCGAACCGCTGCTTGAGCTTCGGCGCAAGCGCCGGGTGCAACAGGTAGATGTAGGTCGCGAGGCCGAATCCCGCGAGCGCGAGCAAGAACGGCTTCTGCGCCATCCCGTGCAGCGTCATTGCGGTCGCGCCGTGGAATTCCTCGGCCATCGTTCCCATCGCCGGATGGATCGCGGCGTTCACCACGATCGCATGGTCGAAGAAGTGCCCGAACAGCATCGGTCCGACCGTCAGATAGCCGATCACCACCGAGGGGATCGCTAGCAGGATCAGCGGCAGGGTGACGACCCACGGCGACTCGTGCGGCTCGACCGGGCCGTGATGGCCATGGTCGTCGTGCACATCGTGGTGGCCGTCGTGCGGCGGCGGATGACGGAAACGCTCCTCGCCGTGGAAGGTCATGTACAGCAGGCGGAAACTGTAGAAGCTCGTCACGAACACGCCGAGCAGCACCGCCAGGTAGGCGTAATGCTGCACCCAGCCGCCGTGCTCCGAAGCGATCTGCGCCGCATCGATGATGCTGTCCTTCGAGTAGAAACCCGAGAAGAACGGCGTGCCGACCAGCGCCAGGGTGCCGATCAGGCTGGTGACGTAGGTGATCGGCATGTACTTGCGCAGGCCGCCCATGCGGCGCATGTCCTGCTCGTGGTGCATGCCGATGATCACGCTGCCGGCGGCGAGGAACAGCAGCGCCTTGAAGAACGCGTGGGTCATCAGGTGGTACACCGCGACCGGGTACGCCGATGCGCCGAGCGCGACCGTCATGTAGCCGAGCTGCGACAGCGTCGAATACGCGACCACGCGCTTGATGTCGTTCTGGACGATGCCGATCAAACCGGTGAAGAACGCGGTCGTCGCGCCGATGAACAGCACGAAATTCAGCGCCGTCTGCGACAGCTCGAACAGCGGAGACATGCGCGCGACCATGAAGATGCCGGCGGTCACCATCGTGGCGGCATGGATCAGCGCGGAAATCGGGGTCGGGCCTTCCATCGAGTCGGGCAGCCAAACGTGCAGCGGCACCTGCGCGGACTTGCCCATCGCGCCGACGAACAGGCAGATGCAGATCACCGTCGGCACCGCCCACGGATGACCGGCGAAGATCGAGACGTTCATGTGCGCGATCGCCGGCGCCTGCGCGAACACGGTCGCATAATCCAGCGAGCCGCACCACGCCAGCACGCCGGCGATGCCGAGCAGGAAGCCGAAGTCGCCGACGCGATTGACCAGGAAGGCCTTCAGGTTCGCGAAGATCGCGGTGGGGCGCGTGAACCAGAATCCGATCAGCAGGTACGACACCAGTCCGACCGCTTCCCAGCCGAAGAACAGCTGCAGGAAGTTGTTGCTCATCACCAGCATCAACATGCTGAAGGTGAACAGCGAGATGTAGCTGAAGAAGCGCTGGTAGCCGTCGTCCTCGGCCATGTAACCGATCGTGTAGACGTGCACCAGCAGCGACACGAACGTCACCACGACCATCATCATCGCGCTGAGGTTGTCGACGAGGAAGCCGATGTGCGCGGAGTACTTGCCGACCTCGAAAAAGGTATAGAGGTCCGCATGGAACGGCTGCGCGCCATGCAGCAGCTGCCACAACACCTGCATCGACAGCCCGCAGCTCACCGCGACGCCGAGGATGGTGACGGTGTGCGCGCCGGCGCGACCGATGACATTGCCGAAAAATCCGGCCAGGAATGCGCCGAGCAGCGGCATCAACGCGATGATCAGGAGAGTGTTCTGCGAAATCACAGGTCAGCCTTTGAGATCATCGATTTCGGCGACGTTGATGTCGCGGCGATTGCGGAACAGGGTCACCAGGATCGCCAGGCCGATCGCCGATTCGGCGGCGGCCACGGTCAGGATGAAGAACACGAACACCTGCCCTGCCGGGTCGCCGAGGTAGCGCGAGAACGCGACGAAGTTGATGTTGACCGCGAGCAGCATGAGCTCGATCGACATCAGCAGGATGATGATGTTCTTGCGGTTGATGAAGATGCCGGCGACGCCGATGGAGAACAGCACCGCGCCCAGCGTGAGGTAATGGCCGAGCGTGATCATGGCGCCTTCTCCGGTGCGGCCGCGTCGGCTGCGACGGCAGGCAGCGAAGACGCCATCTTGACCACGCGCACGCGGTCGGTCGCCTTGACGCGCACCTGCTCGCCGGGGTTCTGCGACTTGACGCCTTCGCGCCGCCGCAGCGTCAGCAGGATCGCCGCGACTACCGCGACGGTCAGGATCAGCGCAGAGATCTCGAACGGCAACGTGTATTGCGAGAACAGCGCCTGCGAGAGCCACGTGGTGTTGCCCATGTGCGCGGCCTGGGCCGGATCGGGCGTCGCCGATGCGGTCGCATAGGGACGCGCGCCGATCAGCAGCACCATCTCGACGGCCATCGTCACGGCAACCGCCAGGCCGACCGGCAGATA
>JBBQHA010000135.1:0-9056 GCA_038323475.1 Lysobacterales bacterium | reverse complement strand
GTATTGGAAGTCTGCAATTCAACGCTCCTTGTTCGAACCTGCTCGAATGGCTCCCGGATATCCTGCGCCAGCGGTCCGCCACTTATACCTGCGCGGCCCTGAATGCCCATTGACCCGGATCAATAAGCCCATGGAGTGCATCGCATACCATGATCCCTACGACTGCTTGCCTGTAGCTCTGGCAACGGGTTTGGCGGATCCATCCGACGCCAAGCTTCATCCGGAGCAAGGGAACAAGGTCGCAACGCGGCCGTCAGACACCAGACACTCACACACTTCGAGATCACTTCATGCCTGCGCTCATTCGCCATGCGGCCGTTCCCACACTCGTCCTGGCACTGGCTGTCGCAGCGCCGATGGCAAGGGTCCATGCCGAGCACGACCCCGCGCACGCCACCACCAGGGCCGATGAAGCGTTCGGGCGAGCCGGCGTGGCGAAGGACGTCACCCGCACGATCGCGATCCACTCGACGGACGCCATGCGCTTCGACCCGGGCGCGCTGTCGATCACGCGCGGTGAGACCGTGCGCTTGCGCATCAGCAACGACGGCCGGCTTCCGCACGAGTTCGTGCTCGGCACCAAAACAGAAATCGACGAGCATTCCAAAATGATGCGCGAAATGCCGGACATGGTGCACACCGACTCCAACGCGGTACGCGTGGCGCCCGGCAAATCCGCGGACGTTGTCTGGAAATTCAGTCAGGCCGGAAACTTCCTTTATGCCTGCCTGATTCCGGGTCATCGGGAAGCGGGCATGCAGGGCAACATCAGCGTGGCGGTGCGAGTGAAACGATGAGTTAGCGATGAAGCTCAACCGCCTCGCGACCGCGATACTCGGTACCGCCGCCGTTCTGACCGCCTCCATGACCGCAAGCGCTACCCCATAGCTGGGGCGGCTACCACTGGGCCCGCACGACTTCGTCCTTTGTGCTGCAGACGCTCGACAGCACGGTATCCAACAGCAATCCCAACTGGCCTGGCCTGCTCGCCACAGCGGCATCTCAGTGGTCGCAGTCCAGCAAGCTCGACCTGCACGTTTCCGCCTATCCGGTTTCCAGCAGCTCGCGCAAAAGATGCTCGGCCGTCAGCGGGAAGATCCGTGTGTGCAACGCGTCCTATGGCAACACTGGCTGGCTGGGTCTCGCGTCGATCAACCTGGACAGAGGCGGCCACATCTCGCAGGGCACCGCGAAGATGAACGACAGCTACTCGTCAACCTGGACCAGCGACTCGAACGAAGCCAAGCACGTCATGTGCCAGGAAGTCGGGCACACCTTTGGCCTGGGGCATACCAGCGAGGACGGCACCAGCCAGCAGACGTGCATGGACTATTCCAGCAGCTCGCAGAGCACCGCGCCCAACCAGCACGACTACGACGAACTCGCGATCATCTACGGGCACACCGACAGTTCCAACAGCTACAGCTTCGCTCCAGTCGTACCCCGGTTGACGATGCAGCAGAGCGAAATGGCAGGTGCGTTGCCGCTGGGCAATCTCGTCCACAAGGACCATTTCTACGAGATCTATGCGGCTCCGGATGGCAAGGGCGGACTGTGGATCAATCGGGTGATGCTGGCCCCCGGTTTCGAGCACGCCAAGCTTTGATCTGATAGGGCGCAGGCGTCAGTCCTGCCTTCAGCTTTGAACAACAGAAAAAAACGCCGGAATTGTCCGGCGTTTTTTTTGCTCAATCGCCATCCTTCAACAGACCGGGCCGATGGCACGCCGCGGCTCTATTTCTTGTGGTTCGCCAGCCATTTGTCGAGCTGTTCGATTTCCTTCGTCTGCGCCTTGATGATGTCCTGCGCCATCTTGCGCAGCTCAGGATCCTTGCCTTCCCTGATCTCCTTCCGGGACATCGGCAATGCCTGCTGGTGATGCACGCGCATCATCGTTGCAAAGTCATGGTCCTGGTCGCCGCTCGTGGGCATGTTCCCCATGGGCATCGACTGCTGCATCGTGTCCGGCTTCATCGAAGCATCTGCACTGGTCTTCGGATCATGGGCGAGCGCGATCGTCGAAATCGCGATCGAAGCGGTGATGGCGGCAAATCGAATCACGGGATGCATGGAAACCTCCTTGTAGGACCGCACCGGTTGGATCGGAAATTCGTAGCAGCGACACCGGCTGTTCGCCCTACCCGAATATGAGTCGCGAGTGGCTCAGTGGTCTGCGGACTGCGCCGGAAGCACGACACCGGAAAGACCGCAGTTGCGGATCGGCGTGGGCGATCCCAATTGTTCGACGCGACTGACTGCGATTTCATTGCCGCGCGCTGTGGCAAGCAACTTCACGTAGACGGGCGTGTCCCGACCCAGACCGAACTTTCTTGCGCGCGCAGGAAGGTCCGAGGCAACGGTGACACGCCAGGTCTGCGACTGACCGCATGACTGGATCGTGCGTTGCCCGGCATGCTCCACGTACCACCCGGCCACGGAATGGGCTCTGCTCGCGGACGGGTTCTCCCCGGCGATGCAGCTCGAAAGCCCCACCGCCAGCATCGCGGCGCAGGTGAAAACGACTGCCTTGGTCATGATGCAAGCTTGCGGGTGCATGGATCGCTCCGTTCCCGTGGAGAGTGGTCTTTGTTCGCCGCGCGCGAGCGACCGTGCCGCTCACGCCGCGACTGCGCGACACGCTTCCGCACATCGGCGGCAGGCTTCGGCGCAGCGCGGGCAGCGTTCCATCTATTTCTTCCGTCGCGAAGACCAGTGGATGTGCACGATCTTCCAGCCCGCGTCGGTTTTTTTCAGCAGCATGGTCTCCGTACTCAGCAGCCGGACGTGCTTTCCGTTCTCCACGGCCTCCAGGACGCTTTCGGTGGCGACCCAGGCCATGTTCCCGTCGGCTTGCGCCTGCCGGTAACGCAGTTCCTGCTTCGCTGTCTGCATGAATGCGGCGTCCTCTATCGCGTGGGCGCGCATGTATTCGTCGCGGCTGCGTTCGGAGCCGCCGCTCTCGAGGATCAGCACCTGGGGATCGAGCAGCTTTTCCGCCTCGGCCAGCTTGACCGACTTGATCGCGGCGGAAAATGCATCGACCACCTTGACCGCATCGAATGCCGCCGGCGCGATGCTTTCGACGTAGACGGGCATGCCCTGCGTGATTGGCGGACCCACATCCGGCGAGGTGGCTTGCGGCTTGGTGGGTTCATGAGCAAACGCCTTGGTGCCGAGCGCGAGTCCCGCGATCAGGATCAGGCTGGGAAGGCAACTGCGACTTTTCATTCGGGGACTCCCTTGTTTGCGGATGATCCGACCGTGGCGCCCGATGGCGGAACCACATTCGGGTTCGATCGACAGTGATATCGACGACCGACTGCGCTTTACTTCAAGTAGTTGGCCCGCAAGCTTTTCAGCACGCCGATCAGCTTGTCGTAGTTCTCCTGCGAACCCGCCTTGTCGTTCCCATCGCCGCTCGCATCGAGGCGATCGGCCAGCGTCGCGACGAATTTCACCCCCGACTTGACCTTTGCAAGTTTGTCCGCGGGCAAGTCACTGGAATGCGCCGGCAGAGTCGCCACCAGGTCGCGGATCGCAAACGCGAGGTGATGCACTCCAGCGAGTTTGCCGCCCTCGATGGCTTTCGCAAGCTCTGCCGATTTGGCATCGATCGCCTGCCAGATGCTTGCGGAGGTCGCCGGCGATGCAACTGTCGGCTTCGCGGCAGGCGCAGGAGCGGCATGTGCAGGCGCGGTGGACAGACCGGTCGCGACGGTGCCGCTGGCGAGGACGAGTGCGGCGAATACGGCGGCGATGCGGCTGGATGGGATGATCGGGGATGTCATGGCGTGGATTCCTGGGGAATGGACGGGGTGGCGTGCTTGCTTGCGCGACGTTCGCGTCGTTGCTCGACGCGGTAATAGACGGTCGGAACGACGACCATGTTCAGCAGGGTGGCGGTGAACAGGCCACCGAGAACGACTTGGGCGAGCGGCAATTCGAGCTCCTTGCCGACCGGCGATCCGAACATCAGCGGAACCAGTCCCAGCGCGGCGGTCGCGGCGGTCATTAGCACGGGGACCAGGCGATCGAGCGTTCCCTGCATGACGACTTCATCCAGCGGCCTGCCCGCCTGGCGCATCTGGTTGTAGTGGCTGACCAGGATGATTCCGTTGCGCGTGGCGATGCCGAACAGGGTGATGAAGCCGATCACCGCGGCGATGCTGAGGTTCGCGCCGGCGAGATACAGCGCGACGATGCCGCCAATCAGGGCCAGCGGCAGGTTGAACAGCACGATCAACGCTTCGCGGAAGGTGCCGAAGGCCTTGAACAGCAGCAACAACGCACCGAACAACGCCAGCGCACCGAACCCAAGCAGGGTGCGGTTCGCCTGCTGCCGACTCTCGAACTGGCCGCCGTATTCGATGTAGTAACCCGAGGGCAGCTTGAGTTTCGCGTCGATGAGCTTTTGGGTGTCGTTGATCACCGCGCTCAGGTTGCGATCCTCCACGTTGAAACCGAGCACGATCACGCGATGGACGTTCTCGCGACTGATCGCATAGGGTTGATCGTCGACGTGGATCGTTGCGACCTGCCGCAGTGGAATCTTCGTGCCCTGCCCCGGGTTCAACGCCGGCGCGTCCACCGGGATATCGCGGATCGCATCGACCGTATCGCGCGAAGCGACCTGCAACCGCAATGTCAGGTCGAAGCTGCGGCTGCCTTCGAGCACGCTGGAGACGGTCTCGCCGTTCAATGCGGTCTGGATGTCGTCGGCCACGTCGCCGACGTTGACCCCATAGCGCGCCGCCTTGTCGCGGTCGATCTGGATGGTCACCTGCGGCACGCTGATCTGCTGCTCCAGATTCAGGTCGACGACGCCCGGCACATCCCGCACGATCGCCTGCGCCTGCAAGCCGAGCGCATACAGCGTCGACAACTTGTCGCCGTAGAGCTTGATTGCGACCTGCGAGCGGACGCCCGACTGCACCTCGTCCATGCGATGCGCGATGAACTGGCCGACGTTGAACACGACGCCGGGAATGCCGGCCAGTTCGGCACGGATCTTTGCCAGCAACTCGTTCGCGGGCATCGACGGATCCTTCGCGAAGTCCAGGCGCACGTCGAACTCGCTGAAATTCGGCGGCTGCGCGTCCTCGTCCAGGTCGCTGCGTCCCGCACGCTGGTCGATCGACACGACTTGCGGGTACTTGAGCAGGTCCTCGCGTACCAGCGCGCCGACGCGCCTGGATTCATCCAGCGACGTGCCGGGCAACATCGTCATCGCGACGATGAAATTGCCTTCCTTGAACTCCGGCAGGAACGAGAGCCCGAACAGCGGCAGCAATGCCAGCGAGGCGATGAACCCGGCAGCCGACAGGCCCATCACCAGCCAGAAGCGACGCAGCGAGAAGGCCAGAACGCGTTGGAATTGGCGCTTGATCCACAGCACGAAACGGGTTTCCCGATCAGCGCCTTCCGCATGCGGTTCGTTCGCCGAGATTGCCAGCGACGCATCCTTGCCGGCAACGAGGACCACGCCGGAATCCAGCCGCTTCTCGTCGCGCCGGATCAGCAGCACGTAGCACAGCGCCGGCACGATGGTCACCGCGACCACCAGCGAGGCACTTACCGAGGCGATGTACGCGATGCCCAACGGGCTGAAAATCCGCCCGGCCAGTTCGCCGAGGAAGAAGATCGGCACGAAAATCAGCACGATGATCGCGGTGGCGTACACCACCGAATTGGTGATCTCGCGCACGGCGTCGAACACCAGTTGCAGGCCTCCCCGCGGCTGTGCGGATAAACGGTTCAGGCGCAGGCGATGCACCACGTTTTCGACCGTGATGATGCCGTTGTCGACGACCTCACCGATCGCGATCGCCAGGCCGCCCAGCGTCATCGCATTGATGCCGACGCCCAGCCCCCGCATGACCAGGATGCCGCCGACGAACGAAACCGGTATCGACAGGAAGGTGATGAACGACGCGCGCCAGTTCATCAGGAACAGGAACAGCACCGCAATGACGATCAGCGCGCCTTCCAGCAGCGATACGGACAGGTTGTGGACCGCCGCCTCGATGAAGTTCGCCTGCCGGAACACCTGCGTATCCATCGTCACGCCGGGCGGAAGGGACTTGCGGATTTCGGCCAGAGTCGCTTCGACCTTGCGCGTCGTGGTCAACGTGTCGGCGCCAAAGGCCTTGGAAACCGTGCCGATCACTGCGCCGTTGCGACCGAACGCACCGTCACCGCGCTTGATCTCGGCGCCGATCGCCACCTCGGCGACATTGCCGATGGTAATCGGCACGCCCTTGCGCAAGCTGATGAGGGTGCCCTGGATGTCGGCGAGCGAGGCGATCCGCCCCACACCGCTGACGATCAGTTCCTGGCCTGGTCCCTGCACCGTTGCGCCCGGAACATTCGTGTTGGCCGCCTGCAGTGCCTTGCGCACATCCTCGATGCTGACCTTGTAGGCCTGCATGCGCAGCGGGTCCATGCGTACCTGGTACTGCTTGACCTCGCCGCCGATCGACACCACCGAGGCGATGCCGCCAAGCGCGAGCAGGCGCGGCCGCATGTCCCAGTCGGAAAACGTGCGCAACTGTTCCGGTGTCAGCGTGTCGCTGACCAGCGCGTACTTCACCAGCCATCCGACGGCCGATGTAACCGGCAGCATCACCGGCGGCTTCGAGGTCTTCGGCAATTGCGCGAGCACGTTCTGCAGGCGTTCGTTGATGAGCTGCCGGTCCAGATAGATGTCGGTATTGGACGCGAATACCACGACGATCGTGGACAGGCCGACGAACGTCTTCGAACGCACTGCGGTCACACCGGGTGAGCCGTTGATCGCGCTCTCCAGCGGATAGGTGATCAGCGCCTCGACATCCTGCGGCGCCATGCCCGGTGCTTCGGTCTGGATCACGACTTCGGGCGGAGCGAATTCAGGGAAGACGTCCACCGGCATCCGCTGCAACGTGTAGCCGCCCGCCACCAGCAACACGAGTGTCAACGCCAGCACGATCAGCCGGTTGTGCAACGCCCAGGCGATGAGGTGATTGAACATGGCTCAGTCGTCCTCGCCCTTGAGCGGCACGCCACCGGTGAGCCAGACCGTGTAGACCTGACGGTTGCCCTGGGTGACGACGGCATCATCGGGAACCAGGCCGTCGGTGACCTCGGTGTACCTGTCGTCGCTCGTGCCGGTCGTGATCTCGACGCGCGCGAAGTCGCCCTTCTGTTTCACGAAGACAAACTTCTCGCCATTGGCCTCGATGATGGCCGCGGTCGGCACCGCGAGCGTCGCGTCGTCGCGCTTGAGGACCACGCCGACCCGCGCGAACAGATGCGGCTTGAGCAAACCATCGGGATTGGGCAGCTTCACCCAGACCTCGACCGTCCGGCTCAGCGGATCGAGCGCCGGACCGATCAGGGTGACCTTTCCGGCAAACGGTTTGTTCGGATAGCTGAGCAGGTGGATGCTGGCCGCTTGCCCGAGCACGACCTTGCCGAGGTCTTCTTCGTACACGCGCGCGACGACATCGACTTCGGAGGTGTCCTGGATGTGGAAGAGCACCGTGGTCGGCTCGACCGATGATCCAACAGCGGCGCCCACCGCATCGATGACCCCAGCCATCGGCGCGGTGACCTCGACGCTCGGCGGCGGATCGCCGACCAATCGCGATTGCACGCGCGCCAACGGTTGACCGGCGCGGACGCGGTCGCCCAGGGCAACGTGAATCGCCTTGACCTGGCCGCTGATGCGCGTGCTCACCTCGGCCTGCCGACCGGGGACCGCACGCACTTCGCCGTTGAGGTAAAGCAGTTCGGATAGCGGCCGCAGGGTAACGTCCGCGAGCTTCAATCCGATCGCCTTCTGCTGTGCCTCGCTCAGATGGACCGCTCCCTTGGCGCCGGCTCCGATCTCGACCTGGCCGCCGTGGGCTGCTGCCACCGAGCCGATGCACAGGCCGGTCAGGAGCAAGCTCGTGCGGAGAAAATGGCTGCAAGAGGCAGCACCATGGCGCACGAAGGAAAAATTCATCGGTCGCATGCGGAAAATTCCTGATGGTTCGGTGCGGGGACGGCATCGCCCACGGCCAGCTGCAAGCGCGCGAGCGTTTGCAGATACTGGTCTAGGGTCGTGAGGTAGGTCGTATTCAACTCGGCCTGCCGGCGCTCAGCCTGGACGACGTCGAACACCGGAATCAGCCCCTGGCGATAACCTTGCTGCGCGAGGCGCACGCTGCGTGCGCCGAGCGGCGCCATCTGCGTGCCGTACTGCGCCAGCGCGACCTGCAGGCGTTGTGCCTCGCCATACGCGCCGGCGACTTCGCCCTGGATGCTTTGGCGTAGCGCCTCGATGCGCGCACGCGCGTGGTAACCGCTGGCTTCGGCTGCCGCGATCAGGCCCTGTCCCTGGTTGTAGAGCGGCAGCGGAATCGAGAGCGTCACGCCGATCGCGCGGTTGACGCCCTGCGGCGGTGCGCCCGTGATGACCTGCTTGTCCTGCGAGAGCTCGAGCCCGACCGTCCAATCCTCCCAGCGCGAGGCTTGCGCCAATCGCATCTCCGCCTCGGCGCGGTTGCCGCCCAGCAATGCGCTGCGCAAGTCCGGGCGCATTTCGATCGCCTTGCGCTGCAACTGTTCGAGCGGTGGCAAGACCTCCGCGGTCGCGAACGCCGCATCGATGTCCAGGGTGGCGGCCGGGGCACGCCCCAACAGCGTGTTGATCGCGACGAGCTGCGCCTGCCGCTGGCTTTGCAGCAGGCTGCGTTCCTGCACGACGCGCTGGAGGTCGAGCTGGGCGGTGTTGACGTCCAGTTCGGACACCTCGGCGGCCTTGAAACGGCTGCGTGTGGTTTTCACCAGTTGTTCGTCGATCGCGATCAGCGCGGCGCGCGCCTGAATCTGCCGATCGAGCACGATCAGGCGGTCGACGGCGACGGTGACGTCGTTCGCGAGACGGCGCGCGGCCTCCTGGACCTCGGCCTCGGCCTGCGCGATGTCGACGCGGGCCACGTCCTTCTCGCGCAGCAACCGCCCGCTGATCGGGAACTGCTGGCTGATGCCGATCGTCGCGGCGTACTCGCCTTCGTTGCGGAACAGGAAAT
>JBBQHA010000134.1:0-9069 GCA_038323475.1 Lysobacterales bacterium | reverse complement strand
CTTCAGCCACTTCGCATGCTGGTTGAACATCGAATCGATGATGTGGATAAACGCTTCGTAGCACGAGAACAAACCATGGCGACCGGTCAGCAGGTAGCCTTCGAGCCAGCCCTGGCAGAGGTGCTCGCTCAGCACTTCCATCACGCGGCCATCCGCGGCCAGGTTGATGTCGACGTCTTCGACGTCCGCCATCCACGCCTTGCCGCTGACCTCGAACACGGCGTCGAGGCGGTTGGATGCGGTTTCGTCGGGACCGAACAGGCGGAAATTCGCCGCGGCCAGGTTGCGCCGCATCACCTCGCGAAGATACGTGCCCAGCACGCGCGTGGCCTCCGCCCTGGTCGTGCCAGGCACCGCGACCGGCACCGCGAAATCGTGGAAGTGCGGCAGTTCAAGCGGCACCAGCAGGCCGCCGCCATTCGCGTGCGGATTGGATCCCATCCGTCGCTGGCCCATCGGCGCGAGTTCGGCGAGCTCGTCGCGGAACTTGCCGTTCGCGTCGAACAGTTCCTGCGGCCGATAGCTGCGCATCCATTCCTCGAGCTGCCGGACATGTTCGGGATCGTCGAAGCTGGCGATCGGCACCTGGTGCGCGCGCCAGGTGCCTTCGACGGGCAGCCCGTCGACGAACTTCGGTCCGGTCCAGCCTTTCGGCGTACGCAACACGATCATCGGCCAGCGCGGGCGCTCGGGAGGACTCGCCGCGCCAGGCGCGCGCGCCGCGTCCTGGTACGCGCGAATCTTCGCGAACACCGTGTCCAGGGTTTCCGCAAGCAACGGATGCATGATCTGCGGATCGTCGCCTTCGACGAAATGCGGTTCGTAACCGTAGCCGCGGAACAGGTCGGTCAATTCCTCGCGGCTGATCCGCGCGAGCACGGTCGGGTTCGCGATCTTGAAGCCGTTGAGGTGGAGGATCGGCAACACCGCTCCGTCGCGGGCCGGGTTGAGGAACTTGTTGGAGTGCCAGCTCGTCGCGAGCGCGCCGGTCTCCGCCTCGCCGTCGCCGACGATACACGCGACGACCAGTTCAGGGTTGTCGAACGCCGCGCCGAATGCATGCGCGAGCGAATAGCCGAGTTCGCCTCCTTCGTGGATCGATCCTGGCGTTTCCGGCGCGACGTGGCTGGGAATGCCATGCGGCCACGAAAACTGCCGGAACAGGCGACGCATGCCATCCCGATTGCGCTCGATCGCCGGATAGATTTCGGTATAGGAGCCTTCGAGATACGTGTTCGCAACCAGCCCGGGACCGCCATGCCCCGGACCGATGATGTTGATCATGTCCAGGTCGTTGTCGATGATGAGCCGGTTCAGGTGGACGTACAGGAAGTTCAGACCCGGCGTGGTGCCCCAGTGTCCGAGCAGGCGCGGCTTGATGTGCTCGCGCGCCAGCGGTTGTTCGAGCAACGGGTTCTCGCGCAGGTAGATCTGCCCTACCGACAGATAGTTGGCCGCACGCCACCATGCGTGCATTTTTTCGAGGACAGCGGGAGACAGGTGATTCGGCATGGGGACTCGCATCAGGGAGGGAATGCCGAATGATCCTTCGACAGATGGATGGCTGGAACGATACACATTGCAATGGACAATCCCGTTACGACGACGTCCAAGTCCGCTGCGCGCCTCGACTCCACGGCGTCCGCGCGCACGACGCTGTTTCGCCTGCAACAGGTTTCATGTCGGCACGGACATGCAGCCCAGCGCGCCGAGCGCACCATGCAGGGCCGGCACCTTCATCAACCACGGCGCGGACACCGTCACCAGGCCTGCGAACAGGACGATCGTGGCGACAGTCATCCGGCGACCGGGTTGCTGCAACCAGCGTCCGAGCCGCGCGCCGGACCATGTGAGCGGAAGCATCACCGGCAGCGTGCCCAACCCGAACGCGGCCATCGTCAATGCGCCGTTGATCGCGGTCGCCTGCAGCCATGCGGCCACCAGCAGGGTGGTGCTGAGCCCGCACGGCAACCAGCCCCAGAGCATGCCCATCCCGATCCGCTTCGCGCGCGTGTCGGCGGGCAGCAACCGCTGCTGCAACGGACGCAGCAGTCGCCACG
Source organism: Lysobacterales bacterium (assembly GCA_038323475.1). Classification (GTDB taxonomy): domain Bacteria; phylum Pseudomonadota; class Gammaproteobacteria; order Xanthomonadales; family Xanthomonadaceae; genus SZAS-103. The sequence continues at coordinate 7,009 of JBBQHA010000134.1, read as the reverse complement.
CGCGGACGCCGGGCCGCGCAATGAAACCCAGCCGGTTGCGACGATCCAGCAGGCGCAGGGCGACCACGACCAGCACGACCCCGACCAGCATGCGCAGCCCGAGCGCGAGCCACTGCAGGCGCGCGACATCGACGATGCCGTGGCCGATGCCGCCGGCGATCGCGCCGGCGACGACGTAGCCGCCGACACGGCCAAGATTCGCTTCGATGGCGGACGCCAACCGGCCGCGCACCGCCAGCGCCGAGAAGCCCGTCGCGATCCCGCCGCACATCGCCGCGCAATGCGCGCCTCCGAGCAGGCCGCTGAGCAGTGCCGCGCCGATCGTCAGCCAGTCAATCGGCATCATCGTGCTTCTCGTCGGGGCCACGCATCGGCGGTGGACCCGCGTCGGCAGGATCGCTGCGCAGGATATCGATCGCGGGCGTATCGAGGTCGTCGTACTGCCCTCCCCGGACTGCCCAGATGAATGCCCACACGGCGACCCCGAACAGGATCACGCTGATGGGAACCAGGATGAGCAGGATCGCCATCCTCAGCGGCCCGGTCGGGTCAGGCGCAGCGCATTGAGGGTGACCAGCAGCGAGGACAATGTCATTCCCAGCGCCGCAAGCCATGGCGTGACCCGTCCCGTCGCCGCGAGCGGTACGGCCACCAGGTTGTAGGCGAGCGCCCAGGCGAGGTTCTGCCGCACGATCCATCGCGTGCGCCGAGCCAGCGCGATCGCCTGCGGAATGCGCAGCAGCGATGGGCTGGTGATCACCAGGCCGGCGGCACGCTGGGCCAGCGCCGCGCCCTCTCCCATCGCCAGCGACACGTCCGCGCCCGCCAGTACCGGCGCATCGTTGATGCCATCGCCAACCATCGCCACGACGTGTCCCTGCGCCTGCAATTCGCGTACGCGGGCGAGCTTGTGCTCCGGCAGCTGGCGCGAACGCGTGTCGGCGATTCCCAGCAAGGTCGCGAAGTGCCGAACCGGGCCATCGCCGTCGCCGCTGCACAATTCGATGCCGATGTCTTGCGCGCCGAGCAGCGCGATCGCCGCAGCGGCATCCGGACGACACGTCTCTCGGATATCGAAGCGCGCGAAGGCGCGCGCGCCATCGCCGAGCCAGATCCCGCCATCGTCGTCGCGGGCCGCTGCGAAGTCGGCGCGACCGATGCGCCAGGTGGCGCCATCGATACAGCCCTCCACGCCCTTCCCCGCCACGGCATGCACATCGATGGCGATGAACGATGTCGATTGCGCCGCAAGGGCACGCGCGAGCGGATGCCGGGTGTCGCGTTCGAGCGCGGCGGCGAGCTCCAGTGCATGGCCGCGATCCATGCCATCGAATGTCTGGACGGCCTCAAGATGCGGCTCGCCGGTGCTGAGCGTGCCGGTCTTGTCGAACACGATGCGGTCCACGCGCGCGAGCGCGGACAGCGCATCGGCGCCGATGCCGAGCACGCCGAGCTTCGCGAGTGCGCCGTGCGCCGCGGTCAATGCGGTCGGGATCGCCAGCGACAGCGCGCAGGGGCAGCTCACGACCAGCAAGGCGAGAGTGACCTCGAGCGCGCGCGATGGATCGTGCTGCCGCCACCATGCATACACGCCGAGAGCACACACCAGCAGCGCGACCACGAAACCGCTGGCGATCCGGTCGGCGACGCGCGCGAGCGCGGGACGCGCCCCTTGCGCCTGCTCGACCAGCCGGATCAGTTGCGACAGGCGCGTATCGCTGCCGGTGCGGGTGATCCGCAACCGTGCCGGACGTTCCCGGCACACGCTGCCGGCGAGCGCGATGCCTCCGGCTTCGCGCAGGACCGGCGCTGATTCGCCGCTGAGCAGGGCTTCATCGAAGCTCGATGAGTGGTCCAGCAATACTCCGTCGGCGGGCACCGCTTCGCCCGAAGCCACGCGCACGACATCGTCGACGGCGAGTTCCGCGAGCGGCACCTGCTCGCTGCGATCGCCGGCGAGTTCGCGCGTCGCGAGCGCCGGGCGGGCGCGGACCAGGGCGTCGACCTGCGCGCTCGCGATGCCGCGCGCGCGCTGTTCGAGCGCACGCGCGACCAGCAGCAGCAACACGAACATCACCGCCGCGTCGTACCAGACATGCGGGCCGCCGCGCAGCGTCTCGATGAAACTCGCGCCATAGGCCAGCAGCGTCGAGCCACCGACCAGGGTGTCCATGCCGAGCCGGCGTCCGCGCCATTCGCGCGCCATGCCGGCGAGGAACGGCCAACCCGAATAGAACACGACCGGCGTGGATACCAGGAAGGTGATCCAGCGGAAGAAATCGCGCGTGGCGATCGCCATCTCGCCGTGCGTGTCCCAGTACAGCGCTTCGGAAAACATCATCGCCTGCATCGCGCCGAGGCCGGCCACGCCGAGCCGCATCAGCCAGCGCCTGCGGTCGCGCCGTTTCGCCTGTTCGCGCGCCTCGCCGGTGGCAAGCCATGGGCGATAGCCGAGCGCGGCCATCCGCGCCATCAACGTAGACAAGGCCGTGCGTTGCGGATCCCAGCGGACCACGACACGGCCGCTGATCGCATTCGCCATCGCATCGACGACGCCCGGTTCGCGGCGCAATGCGCGATCGATCAGCCACGCGCATGCGGCGCAACGCATCGCGTCGGTGAGTACGGTGATTTCGCGACCACCCTCCACCACGCTGCTGTGTTCGGCGAGCACGGCCTCGCGATCCCACCCGGAGAAATCCAGCGCATCGGCACCGACCCGACCGCCGCTCGCACTGCGCAGGCGATAGTAGTCGCCGAGCGCGGCGTCGCCGATCCAGGTCGCGGCAGCGGCGCAACCGTTGCAGCAGAACTCGTGTTCCTCGCCCGCGACCGTGCCCGGAACCGCTGCCCCGACCACGGGTTCGCCGCAGTGGTAACACGCGATGTCGGCGCGCATGTCCATGCGGATCAGTCCCCGGCGAACGCCGGCCCCATGCGTGCGGCGCTCTGCCCTGCCTTGAGGCGGCCCCGCAGCCGCCAGTGCTGGTCGGCCGGCGCAAGCTGCGCGATCCAGTCGTGGCCAGCGCGGACATCGCCGACGATGCGCCAGCCGAGGTCGCTCGGCTTCAGGATGAAGTGACGATCCTGCTTCGCATCGGTCGGATGGCTCAGGGTCAGCACCAGCGACTGGTTGCGCGCGAAGTCCCCGTTGACCGGAAACACATCGATCGCCGTCGTCCCCAGGTGCAGCACGGCCGACAGCTGCATCGATTGCGCCCGCGTATCGGGGCCGATCTCGGCCACCTGCACGTCGGCCGTGCGATGCACCTCGTCGCTGACCTCGTCGGCGCCGCCGCTGCGTATCGCCGAGGCCAGCAACCAGATGCCGGCGACGACCGATGCCGCCGGCAGGCCGATCATCAGCCAGACCATCGGTTCGTGCATGGCCTTCCGTTCGTTCATTGCAGGGTCCCGAAGAAACTCGATGGCACCGACTGATGCGCCGATCCGTCGAGCGCATCGACCTTGAATGTCACCGCCTGCTTGCCGTGCACCGTGCCGGGCGCCGACAGCGTGAGCGGAAGGTTCAGCACTTCCTCGGCCGACGCATTCACCGTGCGTTCGCCGCCTGGCAAGGCGATGCCCGATGCCGCGGCCACGGAAATGCGGTAGCGCTGCGGTTTCGCGTCCTTGTTGACGATCTTGAGCGTGTAGCTGTTCTCGATGCGGCCGTCGCCGACCATGCGATACAACGCGTTGCGATCGCGCAGCACCTCCGCGATCAGCGGACTGCGGTGGCCGACGCCCCATGCCCAACCCACGCACAGCGCAAGCAGCAACACGCCATAGACGAAGATGCGCGGCCGCAGGATGCGGGTCGGCTTGCCGTCGATCGCGTTCTGCGTGGCATAGCGGATCAGGCCGTGCGGATAGCCCATCTTGTCCATGACCTCGTCGCAGGCGTCGATGCATGCGCCGCAGGCGATGCATTCGTACTGCAGGCCATTGCGGATATCGATCCCGGTCGGACACACCTGCACGCAGATCGTGCAGTCGATGCAATCGCCGAGCTGGTCGATCGCGAACTTCGGCAGCGGCTCGGCCTTGATCCCGAGATCGGCGATCGCGGTGCCGCCGCGCGCTTCACCCGCCGCGCCGGGCGCGGTCGGGTCGTGGGCCGCCCTGAACACGTAGTCGTGGGCGGTGACCTGGTCGAGCAGTCCGCGCGCGCGTTCGAGCACGCTGCCCAGACCGCGCTTGCGCGGGCCGCGCGGCTCGCCGCGCATCGGATCGTAGGAAATGATCAGGGTGTTGCGGTCGAACATCGCGCTCTGGAAACGCGCGTAGGGACACATGTACTTGCAGACCTGCTCGCGCAGGAAACCGGCGTTGCCCCAGGTCGCGAGCGCATAGAACCCGATCCAGAACGCCTCCCAGCCGCTCCATGCGAACGGCGCGCGCGCGGCGAGTTCGGTGATCGGAGTGAAGAAACCGACGAAGGTGAAACCCGTCCACAGTGCGAAGATCAGCCACAACGCATGCTTGCTCCCCTTGCGCAGCAGTTTCTCGCGGTTCCAGGGCCCGGCATCGAGCTTCATCCGTTTGTGGCGATCGCCTTCGGTCCACTGCTCCATGCGCAGGAACACTTCGGTCCATACCGTCTGCGGGCAGGCATAGCCGCACCACAGGCGGCCGGCGATGGCGGTGAAGAAGAACAGCGCCATTCCGGCGATGATCAACAGCATCGCGAGGAACACGAAATCCTGCGGCCAGAATGCAAGAGCGAACACATAGAACTTGCGCGCGGGCAGGTCGAACAGCACCGCCTGGCGTCCGCCCCAGCGCAGCCAGGGGAATCCGTAGAACATGCCGAGCAGCACGAACACCGCCACCTTGCGCATGGTCTGGAAACGGCCGTCCACGTCGCGCGGATAGATCTTGCGCTCGCTCGCGTACAGGCTGTTGCCGCCTGCATCGACGACGGCGATCGGGATCGATTTGCCGGACATGGCCTAGTTTTCCGGCGGCAACGGCTTGTTGAAGCGCGCCGCCGGCCGCAGCAGGATCCAGGTGAACAGGCTGGCGCTCGCGGTCGCGATCCAGAACATGAAGAAGCCGATGGTGTAGCCGAGTTCGCGGCTGAGCTGCATCTGCGGAAACGTCATGTCGCGCAGCGCGAGCGGATCGACGAAGGCGAAGAACACCATCGTCGAAACACCCGCCGAAAAGAAACTCGGCCACACGATCGCGCCGATCCGCTGCGCCAGCGGACGCGGCGGATGATCGAAGCGCGGGCTGGTGAAATCGGTCACTTCGCCTTGCCCGGCGGCTGGTTCGACAGCGACCAGACGTAGGCCGCGACCAGGCGGGCGCGGGTTTCGCCGAGCAGCGCCCGGTGCGCCGGCATCACACCGTGGCGACCGCCGGAAATGCTCTTGTAGATGTCCTCGTTGCTGCCGCCGTACAGCCAGTCGTCGTCGGTCAGGTTCGGCACGCCGATGGCCTGGTTGCCCTGGCCCTCGGGGCCATGGCACGCCGTGCAGATGCCGTCGTACAGCGGCTTGCCGGCAGCGGCCAAGGCGTTGTTCACCAGCGAATGATCCGACGATCCGAGCGTGCGCACGTAGGCCGCTACCTCGACCACCGCATTCTCGCCGCCCATGCCGGCCAGCACCTTGTCCCATGCGGGCATCGCGTTCTCACGGCCGTCCAGCACGGTCTGCAGCACGCGATCCGGCGCCCCGCCCCAGAGCCAGGTTCCGTCGCTGAGGTTCGGATAGCCGATCGCCCCGTGCGCTGTCGATCCGTGGCAGGCGGCGCAGGTGTTGCTGAAGATCGAGCGACCCAGCTTCAACGCTTTCGGGTCCTGCGCGAGCACGTCGATCGGCTGGCCCGCATAGGCATGCAGGGCCGCGTCGAGCTTGCGGTCCTCGGCGGCCTTGTCGGCGTCGTGCTGCTTCGCGGATGTCCACTTCGAGGTGCCGGCGTATGCGCCGAAGCCGGGGTAGTAGACGAGGTAACCGATGCCGAACACGATGGTCAGGTAGAACAGGTTGATCCACCAGCGCGGCATCGGCTTGTTGTATTCGGTGAGGTCGCCATCCCAGACGTGGCTGGTGTCGGTCGGCGCCGGATCGCCCGGCTTGCGTTTGCCGGTCCACCACAGCAACCAGACGCAGCCGACGATGTTCAGCGCGACCAGGAACATGACGTAGAACGACCATCCTGTCGTCATGGCTGCTGCTCCGGTGCCGCATCGGACGGATCTTCGAGGGCCAGTCGCGCGGCCTCGTCGAATTCGCGCTTGCGCCGGGGACTCCAGGCCCAGGCCCAGCCAACGAGGAACAACACCAGCAGGATCGACGTGATGATGCCCGGGATCATTTCAGTTGCCTCGCGGTGCGTGTTTGCCAAGGCCCTGCAGATAGGCGACCAGGGCATCGAGTTCGGTCTTGCCATTGACGGCGTCGCTGGCGCCACGGACGTCGGCGTCGGTGTACGGGTCGCCCATGGATTTGAGGGTCTTCAACTTCTTGGTGATCAGCGCGCCGTCGACATGCGTCTCCGCGAGCCATGGGAACGACGGCATGTTCGATTCGGGGACGACGTCGCGCGGATTGTTGAGGTGCACGCGGTGCCAGTCGTCCGAATAGCGCCCGCCGACGCGCGCGAGGTCCGGTCCGGTGCGCTTGCTGCCCCACTGGAACGGACGGTCGTATACGGACTCGCCGGCCATCGAGTAATGCCCGTAGCGTTCGGTCTCGAAGCGCAGGGTGCGCACCATCTGCGAATGGCAGCCGTAACAGCCTTCGCGGATGTAGACGTCGCGGCCCGCGAGTTCCAGCGCGGGGTACGGTTTCACGCCCGGCAGCGGCTTGATGGTCTCTCTCTGGTACATCAGCTGGACGATCTCGGCGAGTCCGCCGAAGGACAGCGCCACGGCGATCAGCACCGCCAGTAGTCCGACATTCGTCTCGATTTTTTCGTGCGGATGGCTCATGCGTCGGGCCTCAGGCGCGGGCGGATGCGAGGTCCGGCGGCATCACCGGAACGACAGGGTTGGACA
>JBBQHA010000133.1:0-9073 GCA_038323475.1 Lysobacterales bacterium | reverse complement strand
TTCGGTGAAGCCTTTCGTGGTCACCGCGGTGCTCGCTAGGCGCGTGGCGTCGGACCATGTGCCGGTACGGGGCTTGCCGAAGGCGTCGGAGCCGCGGGTCTCGAGGAGGGTTCCGGTGCTGTCGGCGACTGCATCGACGCTGCCGAGGCGGTCGGTCAGCAGGTAATTCACCGACCTGCCGGCCGAGTTCCGGGTCACCACCGCATCGGCGCCGATGTAGACCTTGGTGCTGCCGGCGCTGATCCAGTCCTCGTAGCCGTCGACATAGACCTTGGTGCCGTCGCCGCCCCACTCCCGGGTGCGCTGGTTGTCGGGGCCATAGGCCAGGTTGACGACGACCGCGCCGCGCGTCGTGCGGACCGGCAGGTTGTCGTGGTCGTATTGCACCGCGAGGCCTGCGCTGTCCGACGTGAGATTGCCGTCGGCGTCGTAGCAATACGTCCGCGACCCGCCTGCCGCGAGATGCACTTTCTTGACGGCATTCGGTCCGCCGCCGCAGGTGGGCGACGTGTAGACGTAACCGTTGACCAGCGGCTTGCTGAAGTCTGACTTGCTGGTGAAGTTGCCGGCCGCATCGTAGGCATAGGTAACGTTTGCATTCGCCGCACCGCTGCGCGTGGCCTGGGTCAGGCGCTGCAGTGTGTCGTAGGCGTAGTCCTCGACCGTGGCGCCTGCATTCAAGGTCTGCCGACTCACGTTGCCGTAGATGTCGTAACGGTAGTCGAGCTGGCGCAGTCCGGCGCCCGATCGCGTCGTCGCGATCGTCGTCAACTCGCCGCTCGCCGGCCTGTAGGCACGCGTATCGGTCAGCAAACCGCCGCCGAGACTTGCCACGGTCGGTGCGCCTCGCGCATTCACGGAAATGACCTCGCGGTAGACCGCGCCGGTAGCCGGATTGAAGCTGCGGATCGGCTGGCCGTACTTCGAGTAGTAGGTCGCGACCGCTTCGCCGTTCGGATAACCGGTCGACTTCGGACGCCCGTAATAGCTGTCGTAGGCGAAAGTCTGGGTGTAGTTCCTGGTCGAGCCGGTCGCGATCTGCTGAATGGTGTCGGTCTGTACCGGTCGCGCAAGCGTGTCGTAGGCGTAGGCCTGCTTCCGCTCGATGACGCCGTTCACCAGGCGCTGGCTGGTTGCAGGCTTGCCGATGCCATTGAGCGGATCGTAGCTCCAACTGTCCGCGATCGCATCGGCGACGTTGTCGCCGGTGACATCGATGCTCGCCGTGCGGCTCAGTGGGCGGCCGAGCTTGTCGTAGCTGCTGCTCGTGACCACATTGCGCGCATCGGTCTGGGTCAGCACTTCGCCGAGCGCGTCGTACGTGAAACTCCACGTTCCTTGGTTGGGATCGGTCACGCTGGTGCGTTGGCCACTGGCATTGTAAGCAGCGAGAGTGATGCTGCCTTTCGCATCCTTGAGTGCGAGCGTATGGCCGCCCGCATCGAACCAGTACTGCGTCACACCGCCCTTCGCATCCACAGTCTCCATGTAGCGGCCCATGCTGTCGGTCGTACGCGTCAGGTTCAGGCAATTGACCGTATTGACGTCGGCTGTGCCGCAGACCTGGATCGCGGTCTGCTGGCCGCTGTATGCATAGGTCGTCTTCATGTCGCCACGACCGTCGTCCGATCCCTTGGGAACGATCTTCTGGGTGACACGGCCCAGTGCGTCGTACTGGAACGTCGTCCAGAACAATTCTTGCGGCGTGTTGTAAGGCGTCGACTGGGCAGTGACACGGCCCAGAGCGTCGTAGCGGGTCTGTGCGAGTGGCAGGCTGCCGTCCTGTTCGCGATGTTCGGTGAGCAATGCACGCCCGAGCACGTCGTACGCGACGATCTGGGTCGGTGCGCCATCCTGGACGATGGTCGTCTTGTAGAGGGCCTGCGGGCCTGGGAGGCAGGTCGCGCTGCACCAACTCAACGCCGCCAACCTGTCCGGTGCAGACTGGATCGCGTCGTCGGTGCCATGGAACTGCGTACGGATGAGTTGGCCAAAGACATCGTAGGTCATCAAGGTCCGCATGCCATTTGCATCGATAGCGAGCGTGGGCTGGCCGTTGCGTGGGCTGACCGTCGTCTGCGTGTGCTGGCCCAACGGATTGACTGCATCGGTGGGGAAATAGCCATCCGCGCTGTATGCGATGCCGCTACTGCGACTGCCGTTCGAATCGCCTGCGGCTGCGATCCCTATCGCGCTGGGAAGGCCGTAGTTGACGCCGGGAATGCTCGGATAAACGTACGACGTGACCCGCTTCTCACTGGCGACGCTCGCCTGCACTGTCTCCTGCCGCAAGGTGCGGTCGGCATTCCACACATAGCTCGTGGTCGACGTCTGTGCGGGATTCGATGCACCGGTCGGCAGCAGATGGTTGGTCGTGTTGTAGGCGAGCGCGCTGGTCGTGGTGGTGGTGTCGAGTCGATTGAGCCACCAGGTGCTGGCATCCGCCGTATAGCCCGCGACGGTCCGGTTGCATTGCGTCGCGACGAACGATCGGAAGCCGCCGGTGCCGGAGCCTTTGTCGAAGCTGAGAACCGTGTGTGCCGAGAGATTGCCGCTCCCATCGAATCCGGATGCGCTGGCGAATGCGGTGCCGACACAACTGGTGTCGTTCGCGTTGACGTCCTGGGTGTAGCCGGTCTGCTGCGGCGTGCCGGTTGCCTGCAGCGCAAGCGTCGCGTCGAACGTCCACGTTTCCTTCTTGTCCAGGAACGGAAACTTGATCGACGCATTGCCGTTGGGTGGCGTACACGCCGTCGCGTCGTTGCGGTTGGCGCGGTTGCAACGCCACGTGTAGAGCTCATGCTTGATCGGCGCGTCGATGCCGCTGCGGGTGAGCGCATTGACGAAGACGTCCTGCACCTGGCCCGCGAGCGGGAACTTCTGGTTGAAAATCGTCGTCGTGCGAAGGCCCGCCGTCGTGTCTTCCTCGACGATCGTACGGAAGCCCTGGAAGCCGCGGCCCTGCTCGTTGTACATCGCCTGGCTGTAGCCGTAGCGCAGCGCGTGGAAGCCGCCGATGCCGTCGCTCGTCGCCATGTCCGAGACCACCGGCATCGACGAGGTGAAATAGATGTGGCGGTCGTCGACGTACTTCGTTGCGGCATCGGTTGGCACGGTGTAAAGCGGCGTCTGTCCGGCGCTGCGTCCGGCCGTGCTCGACAGCGGGTAGTACGTCCACACCGTCTGCGCGCCCATGCCGTCGGTGACCATCGACATCAGGTCGGGCAGTTCGGGCGTCTTGCCATCGGGGTTCCGTTGACCGTTGGGCCCAACGTTCTCGTTGACGAACATGCCGGTGGACATGTGCGCATAACCGCCCGGCAATGTCACCAGCGTATTGGATGCAAGCGCGCAGGCGCGAACTCCAGTCCAGGTGCAGCTGACACGGATCAGGCTGTCTTCCAGGCCATCCCCATACAGATCGACTCTCGACTCCAGTGGACCGCTGATCCGCGAGGTCGGTTCTTCGGTGATCTGGAACTGGCTGGGTCCGGTTTCGACGAACTGCAGGGCGTTCATGAAATAGGCGCTCTGGTCGGCACTGCCGTGGCCGTCCCAATACAGGCTTCTTACCTCCCATCCGGAGAGATTCGGGAATGTGGCGGCATCGGTATCGCCGGATTCCAGTTCTTCCGGGCAGCCGTAGTAGGTGTTTGGTTCCAGCGGGTCGCTGTTGTCGGTGAGGTACGTGCAGACGCGACTCGCGTAATGGCGCGGGATCAGGATCTCCTGGCGCCCATCTGCATCCATGTCGCTCAGCTGGATGCGCTGCGAGAACCACGGCTGCCAGACATCGCCGCATCCCGTTCCCACGGTGGCCGGAGCGGAGGTGCCGCAGGTTTCAATGCCGTTGCGATTGGTTGTATCGATGCGAGCTCCCAGCCCGCGCCCGGTGTTCATCCGGATCGACCAGCCGCCGATGCGGGCGATCGCGTAGTCGGCGAGGCCATCACCATTGATATCCGGCCAGAAGATGACGGCCCGACTGCTGGCTTCGTCGGATGCCATGTCGCCGGGAAACAGGCTGCTGTAGGTCGCTGCCGTGAATCCGTACGTCGGGCTGCGCGTTCCGTACAGGATGCGGCTCGGGCCGACCGGGCGGAGCGGATCGTCGTTCTTGAGGATGATGTCCGGCAATCCGTCGCCATTGAGATCGGCAACCTTGTGGATGCCTTCGTACCAATAGCCGTAGCCGCCGTCCGTGCTGTTGTAGTAACGCACGGCCGTCAGGCACGGTGCATTCGTCGGCGCCACAAATTGCCCCATCAGCGATGGATTGGTCGGGTTGGCGATATTGCGATAGACCTCCATTCGCCCGTAACAACTCAATGAACCCGAAGCATCCAGCGACCGCCTCACGATATCGGCGCGCCCGTCGCCATCCATGTCACCGATATACGATACGAACGCTTTGGACCCCACGCCATTGATCGAGGTCGTCCACTGCCGCGTGAACGCCTGGGCGAAGGTCGTCGCATTGGCAGGACCATCCCAGAAATAGATGACGGCATTGCCTGAATTGTCGCGGCCCACCAGATCGGCGCGCCCATCCTGGTCGAAGTCGGCCGCGAGATCGGCGCCGTTGACGCCCGCGCTGGAATCGATATACGCGCTGACATCGATCGATGCGGCGACGGAACGGTCGGCCCGCAGCGACAGGATGTAGTTGTGGTTGTTCGCATCGGACGCAAAGACCTTGGGCGTGCCGTCGCCGGTAAAATCCGGAAGCGCGCGGATGATCGTGTATCCGGCCGGGGTCGACGCCATGTGGAACACCGACTGCATCGGCCCCTGTTGCCAGGCGAACGTGGTCGGCTTGTGGCAGAAACTGGTCGTTCCCTGGAATCCGCAATCGGTCACGCTCGCGAGCAGGCTGCGGTGGGTGCTCAGGCTCGTCGCGCTGCCGTAGTCCAACCGGTATTCGCGCACCTTGTCGGTGCCGGCCCAGGTCGTGATGACCGATAAACGCTGGGTCTGCCTGGTCAGGCCACCGGCAAGATACGACGAGGGCTGGTCGTTGCCCGCAGAGCCGGTCGGACGCGCCTCATAGGTGAAATTGACCCTGCGGTCGCCATCGGTCGCGCCGAATCCGGTGTAGTAGATGTCGCTCAGCAGCACCTCGCCATTGCCGTAGCTGGTATAGGCATAGCGGACGAAGTTGCCGAGGCGGTCTTCCTTGCGCACCAGCATCCAGTTGAGCGGTGCGACGACGCCGCCCTGCACCACGCGCGCGGCGTTTGCTGCGCTGGTGTTGTTGCCGTACCAGAGGATCTCGCCGGACTTGGTCTCGACTTTGAAGTAGGTGCTGGCCGATTGCAGGTCGCCACCCAATTGGGTGACGCGCACGAAGGATTCGAGTTCGGTGTCGTAGGTGGTGTTGGCCAGTCCGTAGGTACCCGAGGTCGGGATCAGGCGCTGGCCGTCCAGGCACAGCTTGTCGGCGTTGGTCAGCGCGACCGCGCCCACCATGCCGTCCTGCTCGATCGTGGCCGGGCAGCGGTGCAGCGACGAGGCGCCGGACAGCGACCAGCCCATGCCCGCGATGCCGTTGCCGGAGCGGCTGCTGTAGTCCAGTGAAACCGAAGGCTGCATGCCGCGCCGGCCCGGAGGCAGCGCGATCGGAATGCTGTAGCTGGCTGCGCCACCGGATGTTCCAGCAGATCCGGCGAGCTTGCCGACGGTCGGGTCGTGCGGAGGAAGTTCGCTGCCCAGAGGTTCCTTCGGTTGATCTGGCGCTACAACGGCAGTCAGAGCCTGGATGCCCAGCGCCACCCCAGACGACATTTCGTCCTGGGTGGCGCTGGGACTGCCACCAAAAGCCCCACCCGCCGCCGCGTAGATCACCGCCGTGAATAGCAGACACAACAGCCCGACACCAAGCTTCCTTGCCATGATGGATTCCCCTGGATGTGAGGTCGCGATTCCCCTAAAAATCGCGACCGTAGTCTTGCGGGACCATCAAATCACGGAGCTTCGATAACCGCCATGCCACACGCGCGGAAAACGCGCCAGTATCACTTACTACAGAAATACGCGATCAAGCTAGCAAAGGCTTTCGGGGTTGGCGTCAGCGATACTGGACAAGATGACGACAGAGTTGCTTACGCGTCAGTATTGCTGACGGCACCGCGATAACGACCTCACAGGACCCACCTTCTGCGCGATACCGGATTGCACCGGGCTACCAGTCCCGTGGCCGGTGCCACGAAGCCTCCCCGACCCGCCCGCTGGTTGGCCGATGCGGGCCGCCAGCCACTCGCCTGCGGTACACTCCCCTCCCCGCCCCCTGGGCGCGCCCTGCAGAACCATGTCAGACGACCCCAGCAGTCGTACGCCCGAGCATCCGGCGCCGGATCGCCGCTCGTGGCTTGAACGCCTCAGCCAGGCGTTTTCCGGCGAGCCCAAGAGCCGTGAGGACCTCGTCGAGATCCTGCGCGACGCGCAGATTGCGGGGCTGATCGCGGCGGATACGCTGAAGATGATGGAAGGCGCGCTGGGCGTGGCCGAGCGCACCGTCGGCGATGTGATGGTGACGCGCGCGCAGATGGTGGTGCTGCCGGTGCAGGCGCGCTTTTTCGACATCATGAAGATGGTGGTGGAATCCGGGCATTCGCGGTTTCCGGTGCATGGCGACGACAAGGACGAGATCCTGGGCATCCTGCTGGCCAAGGACCTGCTGCGCGGCGTGGTCTGCGACGGCGGGCCGTCCACCATCCGCGAGCTGCTGCGGCCGGCGGTGCTGATCCCGGAATCCAAGCGGCTGAACGTGCTGCTCAAGGAGTTCCGGCTGTCGCGCAACCACATGGCGATCGTGGTGGACGAGTACGGCGGCGTCGCCGGCCTGGTCACCATCGAGGACGTGCTGGAGGAGATCGTCGGCGAGATCGACGACGAGCACGACGATGCGGTGGACCCGTCCGTGCAGATCGCGGCGCAGGCCGATGGCCAGTTCGTGGTCGATGCGCTGACCCCGATCGACGATTTCAACGAGCGCTTCGGCGCGGATTTCCCGGACGACGAGTACGACACCGTCGGCGGGCTGGTCACCGATGCAATCGGCCACCTGCCGGAATCCGGCGAGGAACTGGCGATGGGGCGTTTCCACTTCCGCGTCGCCCGCGCCGACGCCCGCCGCGTGCATGCCCTGATCGTGAGCGTGCAGTCGGGTGGGTGAGAAGCTGGGAACGGGGAACGGGGAACGGGGAACGGGGAGAAGCAGATCCCGACGTTTCTTGGCAGCGCTTTCCAGAACGGAGGCGAGCGCATCCAGCGGTTGGCTGATTCACTGCCTTCGTCCCCTTTTTGCATTTTCCGTTCCCCGTTCCCCATTCCCCGTTCCCTCCCTTGTCGCCGTATTTCTCGTGCTGTTAGCTGTACTGCAGCCGAGCCAAGCCGCGCCGCATATCGGCGTGGTGACGATGCAGCCGGGGTCGGAATACTGGTCGCGGTTCGGCCACGACGCGATCCTCGTCGACGACCGTGCGGACGACCCGGCCAGCGTGCCGCTGCTCTACAACTACGGTTACTTCGACTTCGACCAGCCCGGCTTCCTGCTGCATTTCGCGCAGGGCTACATGAGTTACCAGCTGGCCGCGGTGCCGTTCCAGCAGGATGTCGCCGGCTACGCGTACGAGGGCCGCGGGGTCAGCCTGCAATGGCTGGACATGACGCCCGCGCAGGCGACGAAGCTGCAGCGCTACCTGCAATGGAATGCGCTGCCGGAACACGCGACCTACCGCTACGACTACTTCACCCAGGATTGCGCGACCAAGGTCCGCGATGCGCTCGACCTCGCCCTCGACGGCGCCCTGCACGCGCAGCTCAGCGCGCCCTCGCAGGGGCTGACCTACCGCGCCGAAGCGGTCCGCCTCGGCGCGCCGGTGCCGTGGATGGGGCTGGGCATGCACTTCGCGCTCGGCCCGTACGGCGACCGCCCGCTGTCGCGCTGGGACGAGGCCTTCATCCCGATGCGCCTGCAGGCCAGCCTGCGCATGATCCGCACCGCCGCTGGCACCCCGCTGGTGACCAGCGAAACCGAATTGGTGCCGCATCGGCTGGCGCCGACGCTGACCGAGATGCCGCGCTGGCGGATCTGGTTCGTGCTGCTGGGGCTCGGCCTTGCGGTAGTGGCGGTGGTCGGCTCGCGCCGCGCGCCGCGCACGACCGCCGCGTTCGCCGGCCTGTTCTGGGTGAAGTGCGGCTTGCTCGGCGTGGGCCTGGCGCTGCTGTGGTGCTGTACGGAGCACGTCGCGATCTGGGGCAACGAGAACCTGCTGCTGACGAGTCCGCTGTGCCTGGCCCTGCTGCCGGGCGCGTGGGCGATGCTGCGCGGTCGCGAGCCGCCGCGCTGGCATGCCACGCTATTGCTGCTGATCGCGATCTCGGCCGGCGTGGCGCTGTTCCTGAAGTGCCTGCCGTTCCGCATCCAGAGCAATGGCGACTGGATCGCGCTGTTTTTGCCGATCCATCTCGCATTGGCTTACGCTGGACGCCGGCCGCGCTGAACGCGGTTTCATCGACCGGTCGCCATCGGCCATGAAACTGGCGCGCGGCAATCCCCCGGAGACCTGCATGGACACCCAGATCAATCCCGAGCAGATGGTCGTGAACTGCGTCGCCTACGGCGCCGACGGCCAGCGCCTGCCGGACATCGACTTCGAACAGATCAGCGACGTGCTCGCGCGCGACGATGGCAGCTTCGTGTGGGTCGGCCTGTACGAGCCCGACGAACTGCTGATGGACAAGCTGCAGGAGGAATTCGGCCTGCACGACCTCGCCGTGGAGGACGCGCACAACGCGCACCAGCGACCCAAGATCGAAATCTACGGCGACTCGCTTTTCGTCGTGCTCAATACCGCGCAGGCTGTGAAAGGCTGCGTGCAGTTCGGCGAGACCCACGCCTTCCTCGGCAAGCGCTACCTGGTGACGATCCGCCACGGCGCGTCGCTGTCCTACGTGCCCGCGCGCATGCGCTGCGAACGCGAGCCGGACATGATGGCGCTCGGCCCGAGCTACCCGCTGTACGCGATGCTGGATTTCATCGTCGACAACTACATGCCGGTGGTCAGCGATT
>JBBQHA010000132.1:0-9081 GCA_038323475.1 Lysobacterales bacterium | reverse complement strand
GCCTTCGCGGCCACTTTCGCGGCGGCGTTGCCGGCGAGGTCTTCCTTGATGCGCGCAGCCTTGCCTTCGAGTTCGCGCAGGTAATACAGCTTGCCGGCGCGCACCTTGCCGCGACGCTTGACCTCGACCGAGTCGATCACGGCGCTGTGCGTCTGGAACACGCGCTCGACGCCGAAACCATGCGACATCTTGCGCACGGTGAAGGCCGAATTCAGGCCGCGATTCTTGATCGCGATGACGACGCCTTCGTAGGCCTGCACGCGTTCGCGATTGCCTTCCTTGACCTTGACGTTCACCACGACGGTGTCGCCGGGGCCGAATTCAGGCAGTTCGCGCTTGATCTGGTCGGCTTCGAATTGTTGGAGTTTGTTCATGGCGCTGTACCGGTCGATGGTGCCAAGGCGGGTCCCCGGCAGTAAGTCGCGTAGTGTAGCTGATCGAATTGCCTGCTGGCTAGTATTGGGCGCAAGAAACCAGGTCAGGGGCGATCCCCTGCATGCTCCGCCAGCCAGTCGCGGCGAAATGCGTCGAGCAGGGCGCGGTCGGTGGCGTCCAGTTTTGCCCGCGCCAGCAGATCGGGGCGTCGCAGCCACGTGCGTCCCAGCGATTGCTGGCGCCGCCAGCGCCGGATCGCCGCGTGGTCGCCGGACATCAGCACCGCGGGGATGCCAGCCGTACCCTCGGAATCAGACCGCGTGTAGTGAGGGCAGTCGAGCAGACCGTCCTCGAAGGAGTCCTGTGCAGCCGATTCCGCGTCGTTCAGGGCGCCATCCTGGAGCCGGCCGATCGCATCGAGCAGCACCGCCGCGGCAAGTTCACCGCCGGACAGCACGTAGTCCCCGATCGAGATTTCCTCATCGACCTCGCGTGCGACCAGGCGCTCGTCGATGCCCTCATAGCGCCCGCACAGCAGCAGCAGGCGCGGCATTGCGGCGAGTCGGCGCACGCTCGCCTGGGTCAGGCGTTCGCCCTGCGGGCTGAGATAGACCAACGGAGCCGGCGCTGCGGCTGCGCGCGCCGCACCGATGCATGCGCGCAGCGGTTCGATCAGCATCAGCATGCCTGGGCCGCCGCCGAAGGGGCGGTCGTCCACGCGACGGTAGTTGCCGCTCGCATAGTCGCGTGGATTCCAGGTTTCGAGTTGGAGCAGGCCCCGCTCGCGTGCGCGGCCGACCACGCCGACGTCCGCGCACTGACGCATGAAGTCGGGAAACAGCGTGATCACGTCGAGACGCATCGTCTTGCGCCCTAGAAATCCGGGTCCCAGTCGACCACGATCAGGCTCGCGTCGAAATCCACCGAGACGAGGTACGGCTGCACGAACGGGATCAGGCGCTCGCGGTCGCCCTGCACGACGAGAACGTGGTTGGCTCCGGTATCGAGCAGGTGCGACACGGCGCCTAACGCGATGCCGTCGACGGTCCGCACGTCCAGGCCCTCGAGATCGACCCAGTAGTACTCGCCTGGTTTGGGTGGAGGCAATGCGCTGCGCGGAACGCTGATCTCGGAACCGATGAGTTCCTGCGCGCGGTCGCGGTCGTCGACGCCGGGCACCGATGCGACCAATGCCTGCCCGTGATTGCGCCCGCGTATGCCGGCCATTGGCGAAGTCGCGCCATTGCGGACGAGTTTCCACGGCTGGTAGCGGAAAATCGCCAGCCGCGGCTCGGTCCAGGATTCGATCTTGATTTCGCCACGCACGCCGAACACGCCGGTGATGCGTCCGAGCAGGATCGGCCGGTCAGACTTGAGTCGATCCGGACGAGAGTTTTTTTCGGGACTCTGGCCGCCAGCATCCCCGGCGTGCACGCCGCCGGATCCTGCTGGCTCCGGCGAACCGGCGTCGCGGCTCGTGGTCGCGCTCACGCGCAACCCGCCTGCATCAGGCCGCCGCGGGCTGCGATGCTTCCTTGAACAGCGTGCGGACCTTGTCGGTCATCTGCGCGCCGTGGTCGAGCCAATGCTGCACCCGACCGGTGTCGAGTTCGATGCGCTTCTCGTTGGCGCCGGCGATCGGGTTGTAGTAACCCAGGCGCTCGAGCGAACGGCCGTCGCGCTTCTTGCGCTGGTCGGTGGCGACGATGTGGTAGAACGGACGCTTCTTGGCGCCGCCGCGAGTCAGACGAATCTTGACCATGGATGGATCTCGGTAAATGGCTGATGGGCCACCGGGCAATCGTCGCCGGTAGCAAGCTGCGTAGCATAACCCATCCCTTGGCCTGGGCGAAACCCCTCCACCCGCCCACCGGCAAGGCTGCCACGAAAAAGGCCCTCCCGGCATGAGCCGGAAGGGCCTTGGGTACAGCGCCCACCGATGCCGAATGGCTTAGTGGCAGGTTGGGAACTTGAACGAACCGATGCGGGTGGTCCAGTTGAACGTGCCCGTGGCGGACATGTATTCCTGCGTGTACCAGAACGTGCAGTCGTCGGCCGGGTCGACCGTCATGGCGCTGTAGTCGCCCCAGCGACGGAGACCGATCCTCTGCGAGCCGATACCGGTGACCATCGTCGTTTCGGCCTGCAGGGTGTTCAGCGGGTCGGAAGCCAGGCGGCCGGTGTAGCGGACCGACGGATCGACGCTCGTGCCCGAAGCGGTATAGCCGACGGCGATGTCGCCCACCTTGTCCATCGCAATCGACGGCATCCAGCGGTATACCGCGTCAGGCGAGTACGTGGACTGCTGGTAAACCACCGGCGAGGTGCCGGGGCTGCGCAACTCGTACCAGCGCACGCCGGTTCGAGCGGTCCGCGCCGTGGTGCCAACATCCACCGAATGCGTCGCCACCAGCGACTCGTGGTCGCCGAAATTGCGATATGCAAGGCGGTACATCATGCGGTCGCCGAGCGAGTCGAGCTTGTTGAGCGGCGAGGTCTTCTCCTTGACGCAGCTGCCGCCGAAGTTGCAGGCGCCGATGAAGCTGGCCACCGGGACGACAGTCGCATCACTGAGCGCGGTGTTCTCCGGATGCGCAAAATCGACGTGGAACTTCCGCAGGTTGAGCGAATCGTCCGCGTTGAAATCGACCATGTAGTTCGGCGAACCAGCCGGCGGTGCGGTGTGGCCGTCCAGATCTGCCGGCAGCACGCCGCCGACGTCCGAGCTCAGCTGGAAGCACTGCTGGGTGGCAGCGGCGCCGGTCAGCATCTTGGCACGGTCGTAAGCGCAAACCAGCGCACCGTCGAAACCGAAACCGAACATGTTGAAGGTTTCGTAGTAGGCATCCGGCCACACGCCCATCTTCGGATAGTCGGGGAAATCGTTGCCCGGCGTATCGAACTCGTACAGCCACCAGCCGCCGGTTGCATCACTGGTCTTCGACACCGCCACGCACTGCGCGAACGTCGTTTCGACCGCGAACTGCGACACCACCCAGCGCTGTGCGGCCTTGTCGTACACCACCGTCGCGTCGCCGTCGTTGTCGGCTTCGCATGGGCCGCCGAAACCCTGCCAGAGGCTGTTGGTCGGAACCGGGCCGAGAACCGCAGCCTTGGTGTTCTTGTCAAACACGGCGAGCGCCACGTTGACGACCTGCAGGTACTGGGTCGCGCCGATTGCGCCGACCGTATCCGGCGGCGCGTACCGATTCACGAACGCACCTGCAGGACCCACGAAGCCATTGCCCAGCCCCATCACACTGGTGCCGGCCGTCACCCCAAGCGTGCTCACGGCAGCCTTGTCCTGCACGATGCGGTCGCCCGACATCGCATTGAGCCCAGCGCCGCGGTGAATCGGGTGCGGCAGCCTGTCAATGCCGAGGATCGTCTGGCCCCTGCCGAAATCCCCCCGACGCACGACAACGTCGCGCAGCGAGTTCAGCGATCCGGTCTTGATCGACCTGGTGATCTGCACCTTGGCGCCAACCGTCCGGATGCTGGGTCCAGCGGGCCTGTCTGTGTCTGCAGCGCTCGCGGTCATCGCGAGCAGCAGAGCTGGCACCGCGACGGATGCCGTGCGTAGGAATGAAACGGCCATTGAAGTTCCTTTCGTTGTGGTGAGTCGAAAAGGTGGCCAGGACTGGCGCATAAATCCCCATGCGGGCAGCTCGGCATCGTGCTGTTCGTTGTTGCAGATCGTGTTGTGCCGAGCCCCTGTGCGCAGCCGTGCGACTTGACGCCCTATCGCCCGCAAGCCCCCTGGATCGAATGGCGATCCGTCCTGCAGAGCGGCTAGGCAACTCTACTCCCGATGCCGGAGTGCAATTGTAAAAAAAACCTTTCGCCGGCATGCCGCCAGGTATCTCCCATTGCGCGGGCCCCGGTGGACGGGCGCCCGCTGCCCTGCGCGCAGCGATCGCCATGCAGCACGCCGATGGCGATGCAAGACGGAAGACTGGGCAGGACTGATGGGAGTCGCGGCGGCCGATTGCATGAACTGGGCGGACCCCAGCGGCGCGGCGTGTCTTCGTGGCTGACGCCTGGAAGACTCCAGGCAGCGGAGCGACGGCTTGCAGTCCGTTACCCGTCGCAGTCGGCGCCAGCAAGACAAATGGCGAGCCGCTTCTCGACCGGCAGGAGCCGGCCGCGGAAAACGGGGGCCGGGGGGAACGCTTACTGCGGCTGGCCGCCGCCGAAGCCGCTGAAGCCACCGCCGCCGCCTGGACCACCGCCAAGCACGCCCTTCAGGCCGCGCATCATGCCCTTCATGCCGAACATGGAAAGCTTGGTCATCATCTTTTCCATCTGCATGAACTGCTTCATGAGCCGGTTGATGTCCTGCGGCGTGGTTCCCGAACCGCGTGCGATGCGCGCGCGGCGCGAGCCATTGATCAGCGCCGGATGCCGGCGCTCCTTCCTGGTCATCGAGTTGATCATCGCGATCATGCGCGGCACTTCCTTGCCGGTGACGTGATCCTTCAGACCCTGTGACACGTTCGCCAACCCCGGCAGCTTGTCCATCAACGTGCCGATGCCGCCCATGCTCTGCATCTGCTCGAGTTGGTCGCGCATGTCGTTGAGGTCGAACTTCTTGCCCTTGGTGATCTTCTCGGCGAGTTTCTGCGCCTTGTCCTTGTCGACCTGCTGCTCGACCAGCTCGACCAGCGACAGCACGTCGCCCATGTCGAGGATACGGCCCGCGGCGCGATCCGGATGGAACACGTCGAGACCGTCGGGCTTCTCGCCGACGCCGACGAACTTGATCGGCTTGCCGGTGATGTAACGCACCGACAGCGCCGCGCCGCCGCGCGCATCGCCATCGGTCTTGGTGAGGATCACGCCGGTCAACGGCAGCGCTTCGCTGAAGGCCTTCGCTGTATTCGCCGCGTCCTGGCCGGTCATCGCATCGACCACGAACAAGGTTTCGGCGGGATGGATCGCGGCATGCAGCGACTTGATCTCGTCCATCATCGCCGCATCGATCGCGAGGCGACCGGCGGTATCGACGATGAGCACGTCGGCGAAATTCTTGCGCGCGGCATCGATCGCCGACTTCGCGATATCGACCGGGCTCTGGGTGAGGTCGGACGGGTGGAACAGCGCGCCGACCTGCTGCGCGAGCGTTTCGAGCTGCTTGATCGCGGCCGGACGGTAGACGTCGCAGCTGACCACCATCACCTTCTTCTTGCGGCGTTCCTTCAGGTGCTTGGCGAGCTTGGCGACCGTCGTGGTCTTGCCGGCGCCCTGCAGGCCCGCCATCAGGATCACCGCCGGCGCGGGGACGTTCAGGTGCAGGTCCTGCATCGCCGAACCCATCACCGCGGCCAGTTCGTCGCGCACGACCTTGACCAACGCCTGGCCCGGGGTGAGGCTCTTCAACACCTCGTGGCCGATCGCGCGGACCTTGATGCGCTCGATCAGCGCCTTCACCACTGGCAGCGCGACGTCGGCTTCGAGCAGGGCGATGCGCACCTCGCGCAGCGCTTCGCGGATGTTGTCCTCGGTCAGGCGGCCTTTTCCGCGCAGGCGCTGGATGGTGCCGGAAAGACGCTGGGTCAACGACTCGAACATGGCCGGATGCGCACGCTGGAAGGGGTGCGAAGTATAGCGCAGCGCCACCTGCGACTCGCAGCTGCGGCGTTTTCGCTCGCGCGCGGCCATGTCACACTCGCAGGATGACCGCCCTGCTCATCCTCGTCGCCTGCGCCTACCTGACCGCCACCACAGCCATCTGCATGTGGGTGTCGCATGGCGACGACGACATGCGCCGACCACGCTTCCGGCGCATCGCGATCGCGTTGGCGACGTTCGCGGTGCTCGGCCACATCGCGATGCACGCGGTCGCCTGGCGCGCGGCGGGCGGGCCCGACATGCATTTCTTCGCGGCGCTGTCGCTGGTCACGCTCGGCATGGCTGCGCTGACCACGACCGCGGCCTGGCGGCAGCAGTTGCAGACGCTCGGGGTGGTCGTGTACCCACTCGCCGCCACGATGCTCGTGCTCTACCACTTCTACGGCCACCACCTCGCCGAGAACCTCGACTGGCACCTGCAATTGCACGCATGGCTCGCGCTCGTCGCGTACGCGACGTTGTCGCTCGCCGCCCTGCTCGCGATCATGTTGTGGTTCCAGGAGCGCGCCCTGCGCCAGCGCCAGATCCGCGGCTGGCTGCGTGCCTTGCCGCCGCTCACCCAACTCGAACAACTCCTGTTTCACTGCATCGGCGCGGGTTTCGCCCTGCTGACGCTGGTACTGGTGACAGGATTGCTGTTCGTGGACAACCTGCTCGCCCAGCACCTGTGGCACAAGACCGTGCTGTCGGTGCTGTCTTGGCTGGTGTTCGGCTGGCTGCTGGTCGGTCGCTGGCGCTACGGCTGGCGCGGCCCGCGCGCGGTGAAGTTCACGCTTGTCGCGATGGCGTTGTTATTGCTGGCGTTTTTCGGGAGCAAGTTCGTGCTGGAGATTGTGCTGCATCGGAGCGACACGATGTGAGTTTCAATATGCCTTAGCCGAATGGATCGCCATGACCGAATCGATACGCTGGTATTCCACGACTGCTGCGCTGACGACACAGGAACACGATTACGTTTCTGTGGATCAGGCTCTTGAGATCAGCCGAAGCTATTACGCGAGAGCGGCCAACACCTATGCGAGTGCCGAAGAAGCCATCTCGGAAACCATGTTCGGATTCTCGATGGATGCGAAGACGTTCATCGAGTTCTGTGTCAACGATGCGACTAACATATCGTTCCGGTTTGAAACGCCACGCACAACGGGCTCCTGGCTGAGTCGCCTCGGACGATCGATTGTCCAAGTCGAAAAGACACTGCAAGACCTAGCATCAATGGAGACAGAAGTGACAGCCTTCTTCTCGTCGTCGCCAGAGGGCATGGCTCGCCGCCTTGGCGGCTGAGTTCATCTCTTGCCAAGAGCTAGAGGACCTGCTCCAGCGCCTCAGCCAACCGCTCCACCCCGATCACCTCCATCTCACCGACCTTGCCGCGCTTGGGCGCATTCGCCTTCGGCACGATCGCGCACCTGAAGCCGTGCGTCGCAGCTTCCTTCAACCGTTCCTCGCCGTTCGGCACCGGACGGATTTCGCCGGACAGGCCGACCTCGCCGAACACGACCGTTTTCTCGGCCAGCGGCTTGTCGCGCAGCGAGCTCAGTACCGCGAGCAGCACCGGCAGATCGGCCGCGGTTTCCTGCACGCGGATGCCGCCGACGACGTTGACGAACACGTCCTGGTCGAACACGCCGATACCGCCGTGGCGATGCAGCACTGCTAGCAGCATCGCGAGGCGGTTCTGTTCCAGGCCGAGGGTCACCCGGCGCGGATTCGACAGCGGCGAGTGATCGACCAGCGCCTGCACTTCGACCAGCAGCGGCCGCGTGCCTTCACGCGTGACCATCACCACACTGCCCGATTGCGGTGTCGCCGAGCCCGACAGGAAGATCGCCGACGGATTCGGCACCTCGCGCAGGCCCTTGTCGCCCATCGCGAACACGCCGAGTTCGTTGACCGCGCCGAAGCGGTTCTTGAACGCGCGCAGCACGCGGAAGCGCGAGCCCGACTCCCCTTCGAAATACAGCACCGCATCGACCATGTGCTCGAGCACGCGCGGCCCGGCGATGCCGCCGTCCTTGGTTACGTGGCCGATCAGGAACACCGAGGTGCCGGTTTCCTTCGCGTAGCGGACCAGCCGCGCAGCGCTCTCGCGCACCTGCGACACCGAACCCGGCGCGGCGGTGAGCTGCTCGCTCCACAACGTCTGGATCGAATCGGCGACGATGAGTTTCGGTTTCGCGGCCTGCGCCTGCGCGAGGATGCGTTCGACGCAGGTTTCCGCAAGCGCGTCGAGCCCATCCAGCGAAAGTCCGAGGCGACGACCGCGCGCGGCGACCTGCGCAAGGCTTTCCTCGCCCGTCACGTACAGTCCGGACATGCGCGAACCCAGCGACGCGAGCGCCTGCAGCAGCAACGTGGACTTGCCGATGCCCGGATCGCCGCCGACCAAGACGACGGAACCTTCGACGAGGCCGCCGCCGAGCACGCGATCGAACTCGCCGATGCCGGTCAGCGTGCGCGGCTCCTCGACCGCACCGACTTCGCGCAGCGAAACGATCCGCGGCGCGCCGCCCGTTCCTGCATAGCTGCCCCGCGACGGCGATTTCACGGCCGCAGCCGCAGGCTCGATCACGATCTCGGACAGGGTGTTCCACGCGCCGCACTCACCGCACTGGCCCTGCCACTTGTTGAAATCGGCCCCGCATTCGGAGCAGACATAGGCGGTCTTGGCTTTGGCCACGAGGAATCCGGATGTGCTGGAGAGGCGCTTACTCTAACCGGCTGGTGGTCGCAGGAAACGAGACCCGGAGCTGGCTCGCAGCCGCAGCCCGCTGTCCGTCGCCTGTCAGGAACCCAATGGACGGCTACGAATCCGGTGTCTAGCAGGCTGTTGAAAAACAGCCTGCTAACGCAAGCCATGGATGGCTTGCTCATGGATCAAGCACGCAAGTGCTTGATCCATGGAGCCGAGTACGGACATGTGCCGGACGCGGCGAGTTGAGAGGGCAGGACAGCCCTTTTTCAGCAACCTGCTAGTGTAGTGTCCCAAAGGAAACTAAGTCGATCCCATTCGGTCCAAAGAGTATCTTTGGCGCGGGGTGAGATGGACAATGGGACGACCGACTCTGGCACTGGATG
>JBBQHA010000131.1:0-9132 GCA_038323475.1 Lysobacterales bacterium | reverse complement strand
GGGTCTTCCATCATGTAGGTCAGCAGTTCGCGGAACAGGCCGGTGTAAAGGGTGTCGAGTTCGGCATCACGAGCGCGCGCGACGATCGCGCGCTCGGCGTCGCGGTCGCGATAGGCCTCGATGACTTCGCGCACGATCTCGGCGGCGAGTTCGGCAAGCGCCGGCAGGCCGCGCGCGTGGGCGACTGGCGGCGCGAGGTTCAGCACCATCGAACGCTTCGCGAGGTTGGCTGCGTAGTCGCCGACGCGCTCGATGTCCGACGCGATCCGCAGCGCCGCCAGCACTTCGCGCAGGTCGCGCGCCATCGGCTGGCGCATGACGAGCAGCTTGACCACGTCCTGGCCGACCATGTCTTCCAGGCTGTCGATCGCGTCGTCGTTCTGGATCACTCGCTCGGCCGCGCGGCTGTCGCGGCGGTCGAGGACGTCCATCGCGGCTTCGATCTGCGAGACGGCGATCTCGCCCATCCGCACGATCTCGCCGGTCAGGCGTGCAAGCTCGGTATCGAAGCTCTTGACGATGTGTTCGCTGGGGGTGGCGTTCATTCGATTCTCGATTGGTCTTGTTGTTCCCCTCTCCCACCGGGTGAGGGTGCCCGGAGGGCGGGTGAGGGGTGAACGGATCGAACTCTTGATTCTTGCCGCTCCCGTAGCTGCTCTTTCGGAGTGACTGAAGCGCTGCTTTCCTTACTCAGCTCGCGCATCCTGCGCTCACCAAGTGAGTCCCGCCCTTCGCTCCTTACTCCCGGCCTGATTTTTCGCAAACGTTCGTTCTCACCAGGCTCGCGCATCGTGCGCTTGCCAAGCGAGTCCAGCCTTGACTCGCGCCATCCATGGCGCTCGCCCTTCGGGCCGGCTTCGCCGTTCGCACGCGTTCCACGCGTGCAGTGGCTCCTGCCTCAGGCCTGAAACGCCGCGCGAAGCGACGTCAAGTCGCTTCGCGCGGCATTTCAGCCAAACCGCCCGGTGATGTAGTCCTCGGTCTGCTTCTTGACCGGTTTCGTGAAGACCGTCTGCGTCTCGCCGAACTCGATCAACTCGCCGAGGTACATGAATGCGGTGTAGTCGGAGACGCGTGCGGCCTGCTGCATGTTGTGGGTGACGATCGCGATCGTGAAATCGGTCTTCAGTTCGCTCACGAGTTGCTCGATCTTGCCGGTCGCGATCGGGTCGAGCGCGGAGGTCGGTTCGTCGAGCAGGATCACTTCCGGCTTCAGCGCGACCGCGCGCGCGATGCACAGGCGCTGCTGCTGACCGCCGGACAGGCCCAACGCGTTCTGCTTGAGCTTGTCCTTGACTTCGTCCCACAACGCGGCCTGCCGCAGCGCCTGCTCGACGCGCACCTGCATGTCGGCGCGGGAGAGCTTCTCGTAGTGGCGGATGCCGTAGGCGATGTTGTCGTGGATCGACATCGGGAACGGCACCGGCTTCTGGAACACCATGCCGACCTTGCTGCGCAGGCGGTTCAGCGAATAGCGCGGATCGAGGATGTCCTCGCCGTCGAGCAGCAATTCGCCGCGCGCTTCCTGTTTCGGGTAGATCGAATAGATGCGGTTGAAGATGCGCAGCAGGGTGGACTTGCCGCAGCCGGACGGGCCGATCAGCGCGGTGACGCGACGCTCGGCGATGTCGAGGTTGATGTTGCGCAGCGCATCGAAGCCGCTGTAGGTGAAGCCGAGGTTCCGCGCGGACATCTTCGCTGGTGCGGCCTGCGCTGGCGCAGGCACGGCGGACATCGGGACGGTCTGGGCGACTGCGAGGCGGGCGTCATTCATGACTCACCTTGTTGCGAAGAAGGACAGTGCGGGCGATGATCGAGAGCAGCAGGACGAACAACGTGATCAGCAACGCGCCGGCCCATGCGAGCGCGTTCCAGCCGTCGTCCGGCGCCTGCGCGAACTGGTACACGACGACCGGCAACGAAGCGATCGGCTTGGTCGGGTTCACGCTCCAGAACAGGTTGCCGAACGCAGTGAACAGCAACGGCGCGGTTTCGCCGGTGATGCGCGCGAGCGCGAGCAGCACGCCGGTAAGGATGCCGGGCAGCGCCGAGCGGTACAGCACCTGCATCGTGACCTTCCACTGCGGCACGCCGAGCGACAACGCGGCTTCGCGCATCGCGCCGGGAACCAGCCGCAGCATCTCGTCGGTGGTGCGCACGATCACCGGGAGCGCGATCAGCGCGAGCGCCACGCCACCGGCGAGCGCCGAGTACTTGCCGGTCGGCAGCACGATGAGGGTGTAGACGAACATGCCGAGCACGATCGATGGCGCCGACAGCAGGATGTCGTTGACGAAGCGGATCGTTTCGCCGACCGGGCGCAGCTTCGCGTATTCGGCGAGGTAGGTTCCGGCGGCGACGCCGATCGGCGTCGCGATCGCGATACCCATGAAACTCAACATCGCGGTGCCGATGATCGCGTTGAGCAGGCCGCCTTTCTCGCCGGGCGGTGGCGTCATCTTCGTGAACAGGTCGAGGTTCAGCGCGTTGATGCCCTTGCTCACCGTGGTCCACAGGATCCAGGCGAGGAAGAACAAGCCGACCAGCGTCGCGATCCCGGACAGGATCAGCGCCAGCACGTTGGTGAAGCGCCTGCGTCGATACAACCTTTCCGCGATCGGGTTCGAAGCCGCTGAAGGTACGCTCGCCATCACGTGCCCTCCCGCTTCGCAAGTTGCCGCAGCATGAGCTTCGCGATCGCGAGCACCACGAACGTCACCAGGAACAGCACGAAAGCGAGCGCGATCAGCGCCGAGCGGTGCAGGTCGCTGCCGGCCTCGTTGAATTCGTTCGCGATGGTCGCCGCGATCGACGTGCCGGGCATGATCAGCGAGGTGCTGAAGTCGTGCGAATTGCCGATCACGAAGGTGACCGCCATGGTCTCGCCGAGCGCGCGGCCGAGGCCGAGGAAGACGCCGCCGATCACCGCCGTGCGCGTGTACGGCAGCACGATGTCCCACAGCACTTCCCAGCGCGTCGAGCCGAGCGCGTACGCGGATTCCTTCAGTCGCGACGGCACGGTCAGGAACACCTCGCGCATCACCGAGGAGATGAACGGGATGATCATGACCGCGAGCACGATGCCTGCGGTCAGGATGCCGACGCCGATCGGCGCGCCCGAGAAAATCGCCAATCCGAGACCCGTCGGCTTGCCGGAGTCGTCGGTGCCGTCGCCGAGGTGGTTGATCAGCCACGGCTGGACGTAGTTGCTCATGATCGGCACGAAGATAAAGAAGCCCCACATGCCGTAGATGATCGACGGGATGCCGGCAAGCAGTTCGATCGCGGTGCCGACCGGTGTGCGCATCCATTGCGGTGCGACGTCGGTGAGGAACATCGCGATGCCGAAACTCACCGGCACCGCGATCACGATCGCTATCAGCGCGGTGACCAGGGTGCCAAGGATCGGCACGAGCGCGCCGAACTGGCCGGCGTTGATGTCCCACTCGGTCGACGTGAAGAAGTGCAGGCCGAAGGTGGTGAACGCCTGGCGTCCGCCCCAGGCCATCGACAGTGCGGCGCCCAGCAGCAGCGACAACACCAGCACGCCGCAGCCAGCGACCATCCAGCGGAACAATCGGTCGTTGCGCGCATCGGCGGACGCCTGTCGGTCCGAGGCGACGCCGGTCGGTGCGGTGCTCGGCAATGTCATCGGGATCGCCATGGAGATGCCTTCGAACGGCTTGTGCTCAAGCAGGAAAACGCGCGCGCACCTTCGTCGGGTACGCGCGCGCAAGTGGTGCGATCGACCGCATCCGCGATCAGAACTTCAGGTTCGCGACCCAGTGGGCTTCGACCTGCTTGACCAGCGCATCGGGCAGGGGAACGTAATCCAGCGCTTTGGCCTGTGCGTCGCCGTTCGTGTACGCCCAGCGGAAGAAGTCCAGCGCCGCCTTCGAGTTGGCCGGATTCTTCGGTGCCTTCTGCATGATCATGAAGACGGTCGCGGTGATCGGCCAGGAATCCTTGCCGGGCGCGTTCGTCATCACCAGGTAGAAGTCCTGCGCGTGCGCCCAGTCTGCGCTCGCTGCGGCTGCGCCGAAACTCTCGGCATTCGGCTGCACCCACGTGCCCGCCGCATTCTGCATGCCGGCATAGGTGAGCTTGTTCTGCAGGGCGTACGACAGCTCGACGTAGCCGAGGCCGCCGTTGATCTGCTTCACGTAGGCCGCGACGCCCTCATTGCCCTTGCCGCCGATGCCGAGCGGCCACTTCACGGTCGTGCCTTCGCCGACACTGCTCTTCCACGCCGGGCTGACTTTCGACAGGTAGTTCACGAAGTTGAAGGTCGTGCCCGAGCCGTCGGTGCGATGCACGATGGTGATCTTGGTGGCCGGCAGGGCGAGGCCCGGGTTGGCTTCGACGACTTCCGGATCGTTCCAGGTCTTCACCTTGCCCATGTACATGTCGGCGAGCAGCGGGCCGGTGAAGCGGATCTTGCCCGGCGCGATGCCCTTGATGTTCACGACCGGCACCACGCCGCCGATCACTGCCGGGAACTGCGCGAGGTTGAACTGCTTGAGGTCTTCCGGCTTGAGCGGAGCGTCGGAGGCGCCGAAGTCAACCGTGGCGGCCTTGATCTGCGCGATGCCGCCGCCGGAACCGATCGACTGGTAG
Organism: Lysobacterales bacterium; assembly: GCA_038323475.1. Lineage (GTDB taxonomy): Bacteria > Pseudomonadota > Gammaproteobacteria > Xanthomonadales > Xanthomonadaceae > SZAS-103. The sequence goes on along the minus strand of JBBQHA010000131.1, from coordinate 4,515 downwards.
TTGGCCTGGTTGCCGGTGGCCTTGTTGTAGTCGGACGACCACTTGGACATGATCGGGCGGAAGAACGACGAACCGGCGCCGGTGAAGCTGTTGCTAGCGGCGTTCGCATTGGCGCCGACCAGGGCGGTCATGCCCACGGCGACGATGAGGGACTTGATCGAGATGGACACGTCGAACTCCTGGGAGATTGGGGGATGCGTGGCTGGCAGCGGCCGTGGCCGCTGGCCCTGCCGTTACCGCTATGAGACGACAGTGCGATGACAGGGATGTGACAAAGCCGACCGGATCGCCTGCAAGGCCGGAATTTCCTGCGCGCGGGCAGGACGATGCGCCCGTCCGTGGGCGCACCGCCTCCACTCTGAAGGGACGCGTACGGCTCATTGCGAGCCGAGCGCGATGACGCACTGGACTAGAAGTAGAACTGCCCGCGGACTTCGACGATGCTCGGGTCGTCGCTGACCGTCGTGTGCGAGGCGGTGTTGTAGCGTTCGCTGTTGACCTTGACGAAGTTCAGCATGAACTTGAAGTTCGAATGCCAGTACCAGTTCACGCCGAGGGTGAGGTTGTGCTCCTTGCCGCCGAGCACGCCGTTGACGACCGGCGGTGCGCCTGGCAGCAGGTTGCCGTCATTGAGGTCGAGCGCGTCGTAGCGCAGGCCCAGCTGCCACATGCCGCTCGCCGGCGCATTCGGCAGCGACGTGGTCGGCACGCCGGCCTTGTAGCCGAACTTCTCGCCGGTGATGTTCCAGATGCCCTGCACGTACCAGGCGTCGGCGGTGAAATCGGAATGCAACGAGCGCGAGGTGTTGCTCTTCATGTACTCGCTCTGGACCCGGAGCGGGCCATGGATCCACATCGCCTCCAGGCCGAGGGTGCGGATGCGGTCGCCATCGGTGAACAGTCCGGTGTCGATCAGGCGCGATCCGGCGAAGTCGGCGTCGGGGCGCGAGCGCCACTGGGTCCGGCCGTTGTCCAGCGAGTCCCGGGACCGGTAATCGACGCCGGACAGGCCGAGGTGCAGGGTGTTCTCGGAGTTCATGACCGGCGCCCAGGTCACGCGTCCGCCGTAGCCGTTGCCTTCGCCGAGGTTGCGGGTCAGTTCGCGACCGAACACGCTCGCGGTTGCCGTCCAGTTGTCGTTGCCCGTGTTGAACGCGATGCCGAGGCGGCGCGAGAGGCCGAAGGTATTGGTGCCCATCGCCTTGGCGATGAAGTCGTTGTTCTTGGTGCTGGACAGTTCTTCCAGCGAGTTCGGCTGCTTGAACTGGCCGACGGTGAGGCCGGTGTTGGCGCTGAACTTCCACTTGACGTTGGTGTCGAGGAATTTCGTCGCCTTGGCGTCGTAACCGAGGACCCAGTCGTATTTCACGCCTTTGCCCTTGAGGACCAGTTCGGCGCGACGCATGCCGGCGTCGCTGTCGTTGCCGTCCTTGGTGGCGGCGTTGTTGAGGTCCTTCACGTCGCTGTTGAAATGGTTGTAGTCGGCCTGGATCAGGCCTTCGAAGCTGACTTCGCTGCCGCCGAAGAAATCGAACTGGTCGATCGTGATCTCTGCATGTGCGGGAGCGGACAGCGCCGCGACGATCGCGACGGCCATCAGGCTGGGCAGGAGTTTCATGTAGTTGCGCCTTGGGATTGAAGAGAGTGGGCGCAGATTAGGTCGTTAAGATTACGTTCGTGTGACAACCGCAACATCGGTTGGTCGCTCCTGCGCATCCATGCGCTCGCGACACGCGTGCATCCCTGCACAGCGCGGTCACGTGACCGTCTTGTCCTTGAATCGGCACAGGTCGCGGATCACGCATTGCGGGCAATCGGGCTTGCGCGCCTTGCACACGTAGCGGCCGTGCAGGATCAGCCAGTGGTGCGCATGCATGCGGAATTCCGCGGGTACGCGCTTGAGCAGCTTGTGCTCGACCGCCTCGACAGTCTTGCCCGGTGCCAGGCTGGTGCGGTTGGAGACGCGGAAGATGTGCGTATCCACCGCGATGGTCGGATGGCCGAAGGCGACGTTGAGGATCACGTTCGCGGTCTTGCGGCCGACGCCGGGCAGGGCTTCGAGCGCCGCGCGGTCGTCGGGGACCTGTCCCTCGTGGAGGTCGATCAGCATCCGGCACGTCGCGATGATGTGGCGCGCTTTCGCATTGAACAGGCCGATCGTCGCGATGTAGTGCTTGAGTCCGTCCTCGCCCAGATCGAGGATCGCCTGCGGCGTGTTCGCGATCGGGAACAGGCGTTTCGTCGCTCGGTTGACGCCGACATCGGTCGCCTGTGCCGACAGCACCACCGAGACGAGCAGTTCGAACGGCGATGCGTAGACGAGTTCGGTGCGCGGATGCGGATCGAGTTCGCGCAGGCGTGCGAACAGTTCGTGGCGCTCGGCTGGCGTCATGCGCGTGATGCGCCTGAGTCGCGCGCGCGTCCGAACACCAGGTCGAGGCGCGGCGCGACCGCATTCGCCAGCAGCACCGTCCCGGCGATTCCGAGCAGCATGTGTGCGTCGTCGCGCAGTACCAGCAGCGCACTCACGGAAAACATTCCGACAAATCCAGCGAACCGCAGGCGCGCGGCCATCGACAGGCAGCCGCTGCCCGGATCGGTGGCGATGAAGAATGCGGTCAGCACGAGCGTCGGCAAAAACGGCGCCAACGCGACGTAGGCGGGCGGCCCGTCGCCGAGCCATCCCAACACCGCGAGCCAACCGACGACCAGGACGAGGTTCATCGCCGGCACTTGCCAGCGGATGCAGCGGCCGATGGCCAGCGCGACTCCGCCGATCGCGTAGGCGGCAGCCACGAGCAGGAATCCGGCGTCCGCGCCAACCGGCATGTCCACGCGTGCTGCACACAGGATCGCCACGGCGCAACCCGCCATCGCTGGATGGAACGGACTTGGGGCGCCTCCGAACAGCAGGCGCCTGGGCACGACGGCCGCGAGCGCGGCCACGGCGACGGCCCACGCGGGCACGGTCGGTGGCAGCCACAGCGCCACCAGCGCAGAGAACAGGATCGTTTCGCGAAGCCCGGCCATCGACACCCGTTTCCGGATTGCGAACGCAAGGCCCGCTTCCGCAAGCATCGCCACGACAACCGCAGCAAGCAGCGGCAGCAGCGTGTCCCATCCGAATGCCTGGCCGCGCAACAACGCGCCCGGCAGCAGCGCGAGCAGCATCCATCCGTTGCGCGCGTCCGCCGACACCGCGCGGCGCGGCATCGGCCCGGCTTCCGCGTCGGAGCAAGCGCTCACGCGTCGGGATCCTTGCGCTGGGTCGCACGGCGCGCCTGCGCGCGCGCGATCGCTGCGGCGACCGCATCGGCGCTGGTCGCGCTCGCGCTGCGCTCGGCATGGCGTTCGGCGCGCTGTTCCTCGTCGCGACCGAGCCGCAGCTGGCGCGCACGGTAGCGTTCGCGTGCGGCCATCGCTTCGGCGCGACGCGACGCCGCATCGCGGATCAGGCATTTTGCTTCGCGATAGCGTTGCAACAGCGGAATCCGGCTCGGACAAACCACGTCGCAGCGCCCGCATTCGGTGCAATCCAGCGCGCCTTCGGATTCCGCTTCGTGCAGGCGGCCGTCGCGCAGTTGCAGCAACAGCCGTTGCGGATGCAACTGCATCGGGCATGCGGTCGCGCAATCGCCGCAGCGGATGCAAGGCAGTTCGAGATCGGCCGATGCGGTCGCGACAGCCATCGATCAGTCGCCGCGGAAGACCGGCTTGCGGCGCTCGAGGAAGGCGCTGGTGCCTTCGCGCATGTCGTTCGTCGATGTGCAGACGGCGAATGCCTGCGTCTCGTAGTCGAGCCCTGCCTCGATGCCGCATTCGCCGCCGATCAGCACCGCATCGAGGATGCCGCGCAGGGCCTGCGGAGCGGCAGTCGCGAATTGGGCGGCGAGTGCGAAGGTGGCTTCTTCGAGTTGCTCCGGCGCCACCACGCGGTTGACGATGCCGAGTTCGTAAGCGCGCTGCGCGTCGATCGGCTTGCCGACCAGGCACAGCTCCAGCGCCGCCCCGCGACCGGCGAGGCGCAGCAGGCGCTGGGTGCCGCCGAAGCCAGGCAGCACGCCGAGGTTGATTTCGGGCTGGCCGAACTTCGCGGTATCCGCCGCGATACGCAGGTGGCAGCACATCGCCAGTTCCATGCCGCCGCCGAGCGCGTAGCCGCCGATCATCGCGATCACCGGTTTGCCGAGGATTTCGATGCTGCGCATCATCTGCTGACCGAGCCGCGAGAAATCGCGGGCCTGGACCGGATTGAGGGCGGCGAGTTCGGCGATGTCCGCGCCGGCGACGAACGCCTTGCCGCCAGCGCCGCGCAACACCACGGCGCGCACGCCCGGATCGGCGGCGATCCCGGCGAATGCGGCGTGCAGCTCTTCGATGACCGCACGATTGAGCGCGTTGAGTTTGTCCGGCCGGTTGATGGTCACGACGCGGATGCCGTCGCGGTCTTCGATCAGCAGATGGGAGTGGGCGGTCGCAGCCTCGGACATGGGGATTTCCGTATGGGTCGTGGAA
>JBBQHA010000130.1:0-9145 GCA_038323475.1 Lysobacterales bacterium | reverse complement strand
CTCCAGGAAGGCAGCACGCCGGCGGGCATCGAGTATTACCTGCCGCTGTTTTTCGAGCGTCCATCCGTGGACGCGAAGACCAGCGCGAAGGGCTCGCATGACGGAACCGCATCCCTTTTCGACTACGTCGCGAACGACACCCTGATCGTTCTCGGCGAGGACGCGCTGGAGGCGGGCGGGACATTCTGGTCGCAGACCGGCGAACGCTGGGAACAGCGGCGGCACGACCTCGAACGACCGATCCTGCCGCCGAACGAACTGTATCTGCCGCCGGATGCGCTGCGCGAGCAACTCAATCGCCACAAGCGGGTCGACGTCTGCGGCGAAGCGCATCCGAAGCGCGCCGAGGCGATGCCGCTCGGCGACCAGCCCGCGCCGGCCCTGCCGCTGAACCAGAAAAACGAAGCGCCCGCGGCTGCGCTGAAGAGCTTCCTCGCAAATTATCCGGGCCGCGTGCTGGTCGCCGCGGATTCGCCCGGACGGCGCGAGGCATTGTTGGAACAATTCGCACTTGCGGGCCTCACCCCACAGCCAGTTTCGGGATGGCAGGCGTTCGTCGGGATACCCCCTCTCCCGCAAGCGGGAGAGGGCTGGGCCGAGGGTGCATCGCACGGATCACCTGTCGATGTGGTTGGCAAACACCCTCAACCGCCTTCCGGGCACCATCTCCCGCGAGCGGGAGAACGAAAAGAACTACCTCGCTTCGCCATCACCGTTGCACCGCTCGAGAACGGCTTTGCGCTGACCGAGCCCGCACTGTGCGTGCTCACCGAGCGCCAGTTCCACCCCGATCGCGCCCCGGGTACGCGCCGACGCAAACGCTCCGGCCGCGATCCCGAAACGATCATCCGCGACCTCGGCGAACTCGCGGTCGGCGCGCCGATCGTGCACGAGGACCACGGCGTCGGGCGCTATCGCGGCCTGATCACGCTCGATGCGGGCGGCGAACGCGCCGAATACCTCGAGATCGAATACGCCAAGGGCGACAAGCTTTACGTGCCAGTCGCGCAATTGCACCTGGTCAACCGCTATTCCGGCGCTTCGCCGGAAACCGCGCCGCTGCATTCGCTCGGCGGCGAGCAATGGCAGAAAGCCAAGCGCAAGGCCGCAGAGCGCGTGCGCGATGTCGCCGCCGAACTGCTGGAGATCCAGGCGAAGCGCCACGCGCGGCAAGGACTCGCGATCGCGGTCGATCGCGCGATGTACGAACCGTTCGCGGCGAGCTTCCCGTTCGAGGAAACGCCGGACCAGATGTCCGCGATCGAAGCGGTGATCCGCGACCTCGCGATGCCGCAGCCGATGGATCGCGTGGTCTGCGGCGACGTCGGCTTCGGCAAGACCGAAGTGGCGGTGCGTGCGGCATTCGTCGCCGCAAGCGCGGGCAAGCAGGTCGCAGTGCTCGTCCCGACGACCCTGCTCGCGCAGCAGCATGGGCAGACATTCCGCGACCGCTTCGCCGACTGGCCGATGCGCGTCGAGGTGATCTCGCGTTTCCGCTCGACCGCCGAGATCAAGACGGTCCTGCAGGAACTCGCCGAAGGCCGCGTCGACGTGATCGTCGGCACCCATCGCCTGCTGCAGAAGGACGTGCGCTTCAAGGACCTCGGCCTGGTGATCGTCGACGAGGAGCAGCGTTTCGGCGTGCAGCAGAAGGAAGCGCTGAAGAAACTGCGCGCCGAGGTCAACCTGCTGACTCTCACCGCAACACCGATCCCGCGCACCTTGAACATGGCGATGTCGGGACTGCGCGAACTGTCGCTGATCGCGACCGCGCCCGCGCATCGGCTTGCGGTCAAGACCTTCCTGACGCCGTGGGACCCGGCGCTGCTGAAGGAAGCGTTCCAGCGCGAAATATCGCGCGGCGGGCAGATCTACTTCCTGCACAACCAGGTCGAGAGCATCGAGCGCATGGCGCGCACGCTCGGCGAGTTGATGCCGGAAGCGCGCATCCGCATCGGCCACGGCCAGATGCCCGAGCGAGAACTCGAACAGGTCATGCTCGACTTCCAGCGCCAGCGCTTCAACGTGCTGCTGTGCACGACGATCATCGAATCGGGCATCGACATCCCGAATGCAAACACCATCATCATCGACCGCGCCGACCGCTTCGGGCTCGCGCAACTGCACCAACTGCGTGGTCGCGTCGGCCGATCGCACCATCGCGCCTACGCCTACCTCGTCGTGCCCGACAAGAAATCGCTGACCGGCGACGCGGCGAAGCGCCTGGAAGCGATCGCCGCGCTCGATGAACTCGGCGCGGGCTTCACTCTGGCGACGCACGACCTCGAAATCCGCGGCGCTGGCGAACTGCTCGGCGCCGAACAGAGCGGACAGATCGCTGAAGTCGGCTTCAGCCTCTACACCGAGCTACTCGAGCGCGCGGTGCGCTCGATCCGCGACGGCCACCTGCCGGACATGGACGCCGACGCGGACCATGGCGCCGTGATCGAACTCCACATCGCAGCGTTGATCCCCGAGGACTACCAGCCGGACGTGCATGCGCGCCTGACGCTGTACAAACGCATCGCGAGCGCGCGCAACATCGACGCGCTGCGCGAACTGCAGGTCGAAATGATCGACCGCTTCGGCCTGCTGCCCGACCAGGCCAAGCACCTGTTCGCGATCGCCGAACTGCGCCTCGCCGCCACCCCGCTCGGCATCCGCAAGCTCGACCTCGGCGCCGCCGGCGGCCGCGTCCTGTTCACCGCGAAGCCGAACATCGACCCGATGTCGGTGATCCGGATGATCCAGAAGCAACCGAAGCTCTACCAACTCGAGGGCCCGGAGAAACTGCGCATCAAGCTGGAGATGCCGGATGCGGCATCGCGCTTGGCGACAGCCAGGGCGCTGGTGGCGGTGTTGCGAAATGGTGGGTAGCGAAGGGCCATCGCTCGGCATCCCCATCAACATGCTCGCAATAGCCAAAACATCTTCGCCTAGGCGCGAGGTCTGGGAAATATCCATGGAAGCCGCAACAACGCTGGAGCAACTGGCATCGTTGGTCGCTGCCAAAAAGGCGTCGAGCAGCCTTCTCGTCGGCATCGACGGCTTTGATGGCACCGGCAGGACAACGCTAGCGTTCTACCTCGCACAGAAGCTCGCAGGAATCCGGGTAGGGTTGGACAGCTACATCGACAAGGACCGCGAAGCCGAGAGGTTCGTTGGCAAGCTGCGCCTCGAAGACCTTGCACGAGATCTCAGTGGACTGCTGGGTTGTTTCCCGTACGTCGTCGTCGACGGCGTCTGCCTAGCGGAAGCTTTAGAGGCAATCAGCACTGCTGTAAACCAGACCATCTACATCAAAAGACTCTCTTCGCAAGGCCTCTGGCATGAGGGATTCCACTTGGAAGACTTCGTAGTCCGTGCCCAGGCCGGGACGTGGCTCGAAAGGTCCGTGTACAGCTATCATGAACTGTACCAGCCGCACATTCGGGCAACCATCTGCTACAGCTGGACGGCGGCTTGAGCGTTGCTCAGGCCAAAGCCGCTTCGTTGCCCGACTTCGATTTGGCGTGAGCACGGCTGAGAGAAAATGCTAGCGATTGATGCCATTCCGCTGACGCTCGTTATGACCGCCGTACTTTTCTTGTGGTCTCTCGTTTCGGGCTCCCGGCGCGCATTCGTCTCGTTTCTGTTCATCTCCTCGGCGAGCTGGGCCAGCATCCTTTGGCTCACTTGGCTTCTCCGAGATGGCTTGGGGCCGGACGCGGTAACAACGTCCGGCGGCATAGCTTTGAAGCATTTCTGGGACGACGCGACCATTCCCATCGGCGTATGGATGGTTCTCGCTTTGGCCGCTGCGTTCAGACGTTCGAACGTGGCTCGCGCACGCGCGACCACTCCACTACTACCGGGATCTCATTGATGCGATGGCTGTTGGTTGTCTTCATGTCCTCACTCATCTCGGCGAATGTCGGCGCGCAAGCTGCGACGTCGCCCAGGGGCTTCACCAGCGCGCTATCCGCTCTGGAGCAGCGCAGCGGCGCCCGCATCGGCGTGTCGGTACTTGGCCTTGATGGCTCGCTGCTGCTCACGCACCGCTCGACCGAACGCTTCGCGATGTGCAGCACGTTCAAGGTGCTGCTCGTCGCCGAGATCCTGTCGCGCATCGATGCCGGCGCCGAGACGCTCGACCGGCCGATCGCGTACACGTCGCGGGACCTGCTCGACTACGCGCCGATCACGAAGGCGCATCTGCACGACGGGCATATGACGGTGTCCGAACTGAGCGCGGCGGCGATCGAGTACAGCGACAACACCGCGGCGAACCTGCTGCTCGATGCCTCCGGTGGCCCCGCAGGCCTCACGAACTACCTGCGAACGATCGGCGACTCCACGACGCGGCTCGACCGCAACGAGACGTCGTTGAATTCGAACACTCCGGGTGATGCGCGCGACACCAGCACGCCCGACGCGATGGCCGCGACACTGCGGACGCTCCTCGTCGGCGACGTCCTGTCGGCCGCATCACGCGAACAACTCAAGGCGTGGACGATCGCGAACAGGACCGGCAATGCCAGGTTGCGCGCCGGGTTCGAAGGGTCGTGGATCATCGGCGACAAGACCGGCACTGGCGCGAACGGCGCGGTCAACGATGTTGCCGTCGTGTTTCCGAGAGGCCTGCCACCGTTCGTCATCGTCGTCTTCCAGAGCGGGTCGATTGCATCCGACGACGCGAAGAGCGCGGTCGTCGCTGACGTGGCCAGGATCACGCAGAACGCGCTGGCGCCGCCCATCCCGAAGCAGACCCGGGAAGAGAACCACGACTGACGCGGAATAGTCGGCCAGGCCAATCTCTATGCCCGCTCAGCCAAGGCCGCCAAGCGAAGCGATGCGAGCCTTGATTCGCGGGCCGGACAAGTTGCAGATCAAGGTCGAGATGCCGGACGTCGCGTCGCGCCCGGCGACCGCGCGCAGCCATGAAGGCGCCTTGACGCTCCAGGAGATTCAACCGACCATGCGCTACATGCTCCGATATCGACAAATTTCGAGGAATCACGTGATGATTGCCCGTTCTCTGCTTTGCATGATCTTGCTGCTTTGTTCAACGGCACTTGCTGCAACACCAAGCTCCCTTCGCCTTGACTCCGGGAAAAGTGTCGCAGTCATCGGCATCTCCAGATCCACACTCAAGATGAGTGATGAATCCGTATTGGTCCTGAAATACCAAACGGACATCGAATTCACCGATATGCAATCGCTGTCTGCCGAAGTCGAAAGTGTATGGGCCGTTTTCCAGAAAACAGCGGACAAGGCAAAGGTCCAGGCAGCCATCGTCGTCGCGTCCGCGAAAAAAGCCGGATTTGGCGTTACCGCGTCCGCCGGTTGGGTGTGGAAAAAGGGAACTGATGGAACTTGGCATGAACCCATGAAGGGCGATCGAGCCCTCGTGCCGAAGGAACAGTAGCGATCCTGATTTTACGACGAGCGGTGTCAGAGCCACGCTCCAACCCGAGTACATCGAGACTCTCGGTGTACTCGTTTCGGTTGTCGAGGAGCCGCCAATGAGCCCCACTCCGACCAACGGCAAGATCTGCTACCTCGAGATCCCGACTGTGGACGTCGATCGGTCGGCCGCCTTCTATGCCGGCGTGTTCGGCTGGAAGATGCGGAAGCGTGGCGACGGAGCCACCGCGTTCGACGACACGACCGGGCTAGTCAGCGGGGCGTTCGTCCCCGGCAGGCAGCCTTCGGCGGCGCCGGGCCTTCTGGTCTACATCATGGTCGACAGCGTCGGCGCAGCCTGTGAAGCGATCGAGGCGCATGCGGGCGCGATCGTCCAGCCGCTCGGCGTGGATGCGCCGGAGATGACCGCGCGCTTCCGCGACCCCGCTGGCAACGTGCTCGGGCTCTACCAGGAACCGGATCGCGCACCGGATCCGTGATCAGATACGCGTGCCGCCCCAGCCAGAGTGCGACGAGTGAGCCACATGGACAAACGCAAGTTTTCGCGGATGCTGCGCCAAAGCAATGTCGAAGACCTGCTCGATGATGGCATCGAGAATGGCAGCGACTTGAAGGCGAAGCCGTTTGCGCAAGATCCTCTCGTCGCTGATGCCGATGACACGCCGGACGTATCCAACGTCGATACGCCCACGCAATCCACGCCCCTGCGCGATCTGCCCGAGCAACAGACGCGAAACGCCATGTTGCCCAAAGGCCCGATCAGCCACCTCGGGCTATTGCTGGGTTCGTGCTTCCTGCTGGCAGGCGTCGTACTGCTCCTGTATCCACGGGATGTGCACGTCTACCACGACCGCATCAAGCACTTGCCGTACTTCGTGGAGCACGTCACCGCCTCCGGGTCGCAAGCTTATGCCGTGATCGCGATGATCGTCGGCATCGCCCTGTGTGGATTGTCGTTGTACCGGCCGAAAGAATGAGGACTGCTGGAACTTCAGGCAGTCGGAACCAGCCCAAAGGCATCCCGATGAAGAAAGTCACGAAACAGCGCGAACACATCCTCACCCTCTCCTGCCCGGACCGCCGCGGCATCGTCAGGGCGGTGTCCGGGTTGCTCGCCGACAACGGCTGCAACATCCTCGACAGCGCCCAGTTCAACGACGTCGCGACCGGCGTGTTCTACATGCGCGTGCATTTCGCCGATGAAACCGGGGGTGGCCGCGATCTGCCTGCCAGGTTCGCGACGCTGGGCGCGGAATTGCGGAATTCGCGATGGACTGGCGCCTGCACGACGCGAGCCACAAGCCGCGTGTGCTGTTGGTGGTGTCGAAGACCGGGCACTGCCTGAACGACTTGCTGTTCCGCTATTCCAGCGGATTGATCCACGCCGATGTCCGAGCGGTCGTGTCGAACCACGAGGACTTCCGCGCGCTCACCGAATCGCATGGCATCCCGTTCCACTATCTGCCCGTATCCACAGAAACCCGTGCAACGCAGGAACAGCAACTGTTGCAGCTGATCGCCGACGAAAGCATCGATCTCGTCGTCCTCGCGCGTTACATGCAGGTGCTGTCGCCGGAACTGTGCCGCGCGCTGCGCGGGCGCGCGGACAATATCCACCATTCGTTCCTGCCGAGCTTCAAGGGCGCGCATCCGTACGCGCAGGCACATGCGCGCGGCGTGAAGCTGATCGGGGCGACCGCGCACTTCGTCACCGACGCACTCGACGAGGGCCCGATCATCGAACAGGACGTGATCCGCGTCGGCCACGCGATGAGCGCGAAGGAATTCACCGCGATGGGACGCGATGTCGAGTCCGTCGTGCTGGCGAGGGCGGTGAACTGGTACGTGCAGCACCGCATCCTGCTCAACGGCGACAAGACGATCATCTTCCGCTGAGCGCGATCCGGCGGACTGCAACGCAGTTCGCCGGGGGTAGTCGGCAACGGATGCAATCGGGTCTTCTGAAATCCGGGAAACGCGACAATGCCGCAGCTTTCCACGAAAACGAGATGGTGGATCGGCGGCTTCGCTTTCGTGCTGCCCCTCGTGGCAGCGGTCGTCGCGGGGGTGGTCGCGGGTTCGTCAGCTTCCAGCGGCGCGAGCGTGGTCGCATTGTTCGACCTGTTCTTCGCCAGTGTCGTCGTCGCTGCAGGCACGACTGCATATCTGGCCTTGACCGCGTCTGGCCCGCTGATGCGGCGGCTTGGACTTGGTGTGCTCGTCTGGTCGATGTTGTCCGTCGAAGTGTGGTGCGCGCTCCTGTGGATTCTCAGGGGCCTGCAATGAGCGCAGCACCGATGCCGCGCGCGCTGACGTTTTCGCTCACGCTGCTGGCGATGCTCTCCTTCGCCGGCAATTCGCTGCTGTGCAGGCTCGCGCTGAAGCACACCGGCATCGACGCCGCGAGCTTCACCTCGATCCGCATCGTCTCGGGCGCGCTTTCGTTATGGACGATCGTTCGATTGCGCGGCGGTGCGCGTGGTATCGCAGGAAGCTGGCCATCGGCGTTGGCGTTGTTCGCATATGCGGCGTGCTTCTCGTATGCGTACATCAGCCTGCCGGCTGCGACCGGCGCGTTGCTGCTGTTCGGGGCCGTGCAGGCGACGATGATCGGCTACGGATTGTGGGCCGGTGAACGCCTGGGACTGCGCCGTTCGGTGGGACTGGTTTGCGCATCCGCCGGACTGGTGTTCCTGATGCTCCCTGGCCTGGTTGCATCGAACGCGACTGCGCCGCCGCTGCTTTCGGCGCTGTTGATGCTGTCCGCCGGCATCGCGTGGGGCGTGTATTCGCTGCGCGGCAAGGGCGTCGCCGATCCGACCGGCGCGACCACGGGGAATTTCCTGCGCGCCATGCCGCTTGCGGTGATGCTGGTGGCTTTCGCGTGGCGAGGGAAAACGCTGGATCGCGATGGAGTCTTCTGCGCGATCGCGTCAGGCGCGCTGACATCGGGCGTCGGCTATGCGATCTGGTACACGGCGCTGCGTGGCCTGAAGGCGACGAGCGCCGCGGCGGTGCAACTCAGCGTGCCGGTGTTCGCCGCCATCGGCGGCATCGCGTTCCTCGGCGAAGCGCTGAACCTGCGCCTGCTGATGGCATCCGCGGCCGTTCTCGGCGGCATCGCGATGGTTATCCTCGAAACATCCGCCAGGCCACGCTGATCGCACCGGCGTGGCTTGCTGGGTAAACTGATCGCTGGATCCTGCATCCGCATTCGCTGCAGGCCTGGCGCGACGCGACGACGTTTCGAAGGCAATGCATGACCAGCTACAGCGAACTCAATCCGGCACCGATCCGCGCGACCATCGAACTGCTGGCGCGTCGCGTCCACGAGCGCTTTCCCGAGTCGAGCCTGGGCAAGGTCGCAGCCGAACTGGTCCTGGTGGCGGAACACAACCAGTCGGCGATCGAACACTTGCGACGTCCCCTGTGGTGGGTGCGCCTGCTGACCGCGCTGACGATCGGATTACTGCTCGCGCTCGTGCTTTGGGCCGTGTTCCAGCTCGCGGGCATGTCGAAAGGCGGCGCCGTCAACGTGGCGGATTTCCTCCAGGCCATCGATGCGGCGACCAACCAGCTGCTGTTCCTGGGCCTGACTGTGTTGATGCCGACCGAAAATTGAACCACTTTTAAGGGTTCTGCCGATCCAAAATTGAACCGGGTGTTCAACCTGTCCTGCCGCATGTTGCGGTGGGAGACAAGGAGTGATCACCATGGCCATGATTGGCAAAGTTCGGCG
>JBBQHA010000129.1:0-9245 GCA_038323475.1 Lysobacterales bacterium | reverse complement strand
CCGAGAGGACGATGGCTACGGCGAACAGGCTCGCCGGCGAGAACGGCGCCAGTACCTGCCAGCATCCATATGCCAGCAGGACGACGACGATGGGCCGCAGCCAGGTCAGCGCGGCACCGGGTTCATGATTCATCGCGTCGTTAGTCGGCATCGCGTCAAGGCAGGGGGACTGCACTGTCAGGCGTTGATCTGGATCAATCGCATCGCATCGAGCGCTCGTGCAATGGGCGCCCAGGGAGACAATGTGCATCGAGCGGTGCCCGAAGACGCGGCAGGGCGCACGTGCGCCGGCAACGAGGACCACTGGCTCGCCCCTGAACGGATCACGCGCGTTGCTCGCTGTCGGTTACATCCATCCCGGCCGACGCCCATAATGATTGCGGGGGAAACCCGACATGATCAGGACCAGTTCGTCCCAGCAAGAGGAATACCGGCAGGCCTTCTTGCGCCACCTGGCCAATCGCATCCGGGCCATCGAGCAGCGCATCCAGCGCTTCCGCCACGAAGGCTGGGAATTCGCCAGGATGGGGTTGCTGCACGACGATGTGCAGCGGCTGGCAGGTTCGAGCGGCCGCTACGATCTGATCGAAGCCAGCCAGCGCCTGTTGACGCTGGAGCAGATCCTCGGCGAGCACATAGCGCGCAAGCGGCTGCCGGATTCCCAGCAATGCGAGGGCATGCTCGCGCAATTGACCGCGGTCACCGCGTCACTGACCCTTCGGCCGGATACCGAGCTGCATCCCGAACTCACCGGGACCGCGACCGCAACCGCCTTGCGGCGACCGGTTTCCGATGCGCCGGATAGGGGCTCGATGCCGGCCAGCGCCTCGATCGCACGCGGTGCGACTGCGGGCGGCAAGCTGGCTGCAGTCGAGTGGTCCGCCGCGCGTCACATCTACCATCTCAGCGATGGCAACGCACTCGCACTGGAACTCGGCAAGCGCCTCAAGACCGATGGCTACGAAGTCGAAACCGTGGAAACCGTCGACGACCTGACCGAACTGCTGATGAGCATTTCGCCGCAGCTGGTGTTGCTGGATTCGTCGCACATGTTCGACCTGCTGGCGGTCGGAACGATCTGCCGCGACATCCAGAAACGCTCGATCGACAACGACGACCGCATCCGCCTGGTCGCGATGGCCGCGCAGGACAACCTGGTATCGCGACTGGACGCGCGCCGCGCCGGCGTGGATGCGCTGCTGTTTCCGCCGTTCAATGCGACCCAGGTGATGAAACAGTTGCAAGGGCTGTTGACGCCGCCGGCGGAGGAACAGGTGCGCGTGCTGATCGTCGAGGACGATCGCGGGCAGGCGCTGTTCGCGCAAAGCGTGCTGGCCAACGCGGGCATGCAGGCGCAGGTCGAGCTGGAACCCCTGCACGTGCTCGATGCGCTCGAAGCGCTGCATCCGCACCTGGTGCTGATGGACCTGCACATGCCGGAAGCCAATGGCGTGGAGCTGACCGCATTGATCCGCGAACACCCGGTCTTCATGAGCACGCCGATCGTGTTCCTGACCGGCGACAACGATCCGGACGCGCGCTACGAGGCGATCAATGCCGGCGGCGACGATTTCCTGTCCAAGCCGATCCGTCCCAAACACCTGATCGCCGCGGTGCGGCATCGCGTGCGGCGGATGCGCGCGCTGGAGAAACGCGACCGCATGCGCGGCGCGCGTGACGAGGCGACCGGCCTGTACCGGCGCGCGTACCTGTTCGATCGCGTCAACGACGCGATCGGCGCCAGCGCCGACCAGCGCAGCGATGTCGGTGGCGTGCTGTTCCTGGAGATCGACGGCGCAGCGGCGTTGCGCGACCAGCTCGGGCTCACCGCGCTCGAGAACCTGCTCGTCGCGGCGGGACGCATGCTGGCCGACGCTGTTGGCGAGCTCGAGGTGGCCGCGCTCATCAACGACAACGCATTCGTGGTGCTCGCGGCCGAACTCGACGATGCCGGCCTCGACGCACTCGCCCAGCTACTGCGCGAGCGGCTGATGCAGCATCCGTTCGAGCAGGCTGGCCAGCCCATGAACCTGAGCGCTTCGGTGGGCATCTGCCCGCTGCGCTTCGGGTTCGACGATGCGAGCGCATTGCTCAACACCGCCGAACGCACCTGTCGCGAGGCGCGCATCGGCGACCAGGGCATCCGGCGTTACGAGCCGCCGAAGCCCGCCGAACGCAATCAGGACCCGGAGCTGGCCAGGCAATTGCGCGAAGCGATCGGCAGCGACGGTTTCGGGCTGATCTACCAGCCCATCGCCGCGATCCAGGGCAGCCACGAAGCGCAATACCAGACGCTGCTGCGCATGCGCGATGCGAGTGGTCGGCTGGTTCCTGCAGCCGAGATCCTGCCCCTGGCCGAACGCGCCGGGTTGATGATCGACATCGATCGCTGGGTGCTGGTCCGTGCAATGAACGTGCTGAGCCAGCAGCGCGACATCGGGCGCGCGGTGCGATTGTTCGTCCCGCAGGCGATGACGACATTCGTGGCGAAAGAGCAGGACCTGATCCTGAAGGCCGAACTTGCCGCGCACGAATTGTCGGGTTCGTCGCTCGTACTCGAATGCCGGCTCGCTGACGCATTGCTCAATCCGCCGGCGCTCGTGGCGTTTGCTAGGGCGATGGGCGGCAATGGCGTGCAGTTGTGCCTGGGCCAGTACGAGCACACAGCCCAGGCAAGCCGGTTGCTGGAGGAGATCCCGCTCGGCTTCATCAAGCTGGCGGCGAAATACGTCGCCGAGGATGTTCCTCAGGACTTGCACGACGAGTTGCGCGTGCTGAGCGATCACGCGCACCGGTTCGGCATCCAGGTCATCGGCCACCGCGTCGAGGACGCGCAGACGGCGGCGAAACTATGGATGAGCGGCATCGACTACATCCAGGGCAACCTGGTGCAGGGCGCCGCCGACGAACTCAATTTCGACTTCAACACCGCGGTACTTTGACGGCTGCATTGCCGAAGCAGCCCAGCCAGCGGCTCAACCGGGACCAGCCGTCCGCGGCAGGCGCATCTGTACCTGCATTCCCGCGCACGGTGCGCTGATCGCACCGAGCGATCCGCCCAGCAGATTGGTGACCTGGTTGAACACGACATGCGCGCCCAGACAAATGTTGCCACTGCCGCGCCTGGTGGTGAAGAAGGGATCGAACAGCAGCTTGAGGTCGGACTCCTGCATGCCGATTCGCTCAGGCCGCGCCCCGGTGGACTCGAAGGTTGTGCGCGCCGTTCCGCATCGACGAAATAGGGGAAGCCGAGAGAGCCACCGTCATCGGAAGCAAGTCCGACATGGAAACCCTTCGCATTGAGAAAGATGTTTTCGAAGCGACGTTCGCGGGGCGCTTCACGTGGTTTCACCTCCTGCAGATGCCGCGCCGGCGACAAGGGGCGGGTACAGTTCCGGACTCGTCCACGTGCGCCAGCACGCTTGAGTCCCCTTGCCTGACGCTTTCATGCGAAGGGTGCCGTAGGGCAAACGCCATGACGACGACGCGATACAAACCCGGCTGGAAGTGCGGCATAGTTTGCGCGGTGGGACGTTGGCTTGCCCCCGGGGAGAGAGGAATGAAACAGGCAGTCGCAGCGCTGGCGCTTCTGGTATGCGTTCAACCGGCATTCGCCACCTCGAACTGGTTTTTCGTCGGCAAGACCAGCGCTGGCGACAGCCAGTACGTGGACCTGAATTCGATCAACATCGAAGACCCGGGCCGCGACCTCGTCGAAGCATGGTCTTCGATGGATCTTGCGACGCCAGCCAACAATGCCCGATCGACTTCCAGGCTCGTCAAGTACGACTGCCGCAACAAGGCTACCAGGAGCGTCGGCGAAGCCGGCTATTCCGAACTCCATCGTGCCGGAAGCCTCGTGTTCGATGCATCCGGGCCTGCAGCCCAGGGCCAGTTCCAGGCGGTCGTTCCGGATTCCGTTGCCGGAGCGGAACTGACCCTGGTCTGCGACTACGCGCACCGGATGCCGCGTGATCCGGCGTACGGCGCATCATCGGTCCTGGTTCCCGCAAGCTCCGGCCTGGCCGTGATGTCGGTCGACTTCGGGACGGACTGCTGCGACGCGCATGGGAACGTCAATCATCCGACCCTTCGTTTTTCGCCAAGCGACAGGAAGATTTTCGCGAGCGTCCGGGTGACGGCGAAGAACATCGACAGGACCGAGCTCCAGGCCATCGACCTGCAGTGGTCGTATGGCCCGCAGCACCAGCCCATCCGCCACGACAAATGGAACCTGAAAACAGGCCCCGAGGGTTCGGAGTCGGACAAGCAGGTCGCGGGCGACGGCTGGGTTCCCGGCTCGTACGCCAGGACGATCGAAAGCGGAAACATCCTCCATTGGGAACGCGGGAACTACCATCTGGATCTCATCGTGAACGGACAACTTGTCAAGTCGTTCGATTTCGAAATCCACGAATGAACAAGGCGGCTTCGGGGCCTGCAATGGCCCGCAGAAACTGCCCGGAATCGTCGGCGCACCAGAACTGTAACGGCTTGCCAATCCGAGTGAGGCCGCCCCCTGGAAGAGAGCAGGCGAGGGGCAAGAAAGAGACAGGGTTCGAAGTGCGCAGGGGTGCTCCTTCGTTGGCTGCCTTGCCGATGGCGGATATAGCGCAAAATTGATCCGCCGGCGGCTACGGTCGCGATGCGGCGTCGGCGTTCACGGCGCGTCAAATGAAAAACAACTAGAAGGAATCGCCATGAAAACGTTTCTTGCCATCTACCTCGGATCCGCAACGGCAATGGACGCCTGGAAGACGATGGATGAAGACCAGCGCAAGCTGAAGGAAATCGCCGGAGTGCAGGCGTGGCACGCATGGGTGCAGGCGAACGCGAATGCGATCGTCGACCAGGGCGGTCCGCTCGGCAAGACCATGAGCATTTCGAAGCACGGCATCGCCGACATCCGCAACGACATGGGCGCCTACACGGTCGTCCAGGCCGAATCGCACGAAGCCGCCGCGAAAATGTTCGAGAACCACCCGCACTTCACGATCTTCCCTGGCGAATCGATCGAGGTGATGGAGCGCCTGCCGATTCCGGGGATGTGATCGATCGGCATCGTCCACACCGTAGCGAAAACGGAGGCAACCGCTTCATGCGATTGCCTCCGCTGCGTCCGGCGATCAGCCTGAAGTCCGCAGTTCCGCGAAATACTCCTCGACGTCATCGGAAAACGCATAGCGCGCGTCGGGCATGGGCGCGCCGCTGGCGACCAGCGCCCTTGCGCAACCGAGCCAGTCGCCGTCCGCGGAAATGCCGTTGCGCGACGCGAAGCTCAACGTTCCGAATACGTTGTCGTTGTATGCATGGCGCTCGTCGTAGTGCGCGCCGTGCGCGAGCAGGAACGCAGCCATGGCGCTGTCGCCGCGGAACACCGCATGGTTCAGTGCGCTGCCCTGGATGTCGCCGCCGCGAATGGCGATCGGCCATCCCAGTTCCACCATCAGCCGCACCGCGGCATCGCAGCCTTCGGCGGCCAGCGCTGGCAACTGATGCAGTTGCCCTGTATCCAGTTCGTCGATGAGGCGCGGATGGCGCGCGAGCATGGCGATCGCCGCGACACGATCCGCCCGCGCGCACGCAGCCAGGAAGGCTTCCCCCGCATCGCCGTCGTCGGCCGCGCCCGCAGCTCGCAACAGCGCCGCGACCTCGGTGAGTCCCATGCGCAGGGCCGCCCGATACGCGGTGACTCCATGCGCATCGCGCGACAACGGATCGGCGCCGGCATCGAGCAGCATCCGCACGACTTCGGCCGAACGCCTGCGACGGATCGCGTGCATCAACGGAAGGCCAGGCGATCCTTTCTCGTTCGGATCGCCACCATGCGCAAGCATCAGGCGCACGCTCTGCGGACGTTCGAAATCGAGCGCGCGAAACAGCGCATTCGTTCCGCTCACGCGCGCACCGGCTTCGAGCAACAGGCGCACGCAGTCGCTGTCGGTCGCTTCGGCTGCGTGGTACAGCGACTCGCCGTCGTTCGTGTCGGCGCCCGCAGCGAGCAGGATGCGGGTCAAGTCCGCATCGTGGTTGCGTCCAGCGGCGCCATAGAGAGCGCCCAGCGGATCCTGGAACTCGGGATCGATCGTGCTGTCGCGCGGATCGGCGCCCGCTGCCAACAACAGCACGACGCAGTCGCGGATCCCTTGCGCGTATCCGGGCAAGCGGATCAGTCCCGAGAAGCAGGCGCATAGCAATGGGGACATCGCCGCAGCGGAACTGCGCGTGCTTGCCCAGCGTACGTCATCGGCGATGCTCTTCTTCACGCTGCCGACATCGCCCACCGCGCACGCGAGCGCAGGGCTTCCGTCCAGCAATCGTGGATGCTCGCGCAGCATGCGCGCCGCGAGTTGCGGCTTGGCGGATTGGTATCCCGCGCCGAACGTCCAAAGCACCCAGCGACGCAGCAGCGCGGCCTCGTCGGAGACGCCGGCAGTCTGCATGTCGACGTAGTCCTTCAATTGCGTCCATGAAGCGAATCCGTATTCGCGCGCGATGCACGATTGCGCATCGTGCAATCGCAAGTCCATCGCGACGATCGTTGCGTCGTCGCGTCCCGCCGCCGCTGGCAATGCGTCACGGATGCGGGCCAGCGCAACGCTGTCCTGCTGGCGGACTGCGGTGAGGAGTTCCTTCGCCTGTTTCTTCAGATGGCCGAGATGCGGCCGTTGCGGCAAGTCTTTCACGACAACCTCCATGCGTTGATGCCGAAGGTCCGCAAGCCCGGCTGCATAAAGGTCGATAGGGATGTACTGCAGACAAGTGGGTTGAACCCTTCCCGCGGACCCGGAGGCGGCTTGCGACGCCGGGGCTAGGGTAACAAAAAATGTCTCGCTAGAATTTGAACTCCTGCATCGCCACCGTCTCCACGATCTTCCCATCGACGAATGCCGGCTCGAACCGGAACGTCTCCGTTGCCGCGAGCGCGATCTTTGCCAGTTGCGGGTCGGTGGACTGGACGATCGTCGGCGCCTCGGCGCGTCCATTCGGCGCAACGAGATAGGCGATCATGACGTAGCCGTGTAGGGGCTTGCCGCCTATGAGCGGTGTGGGCGGCATCGAACCCGAAAGGGGATGTGCATGCCGGCCCCAGCGTGGGGATCCATCGGTGAGATCGATGACATGGAAACGGCCATCGAGTGTCTGGTGGGCCAGGGCATCGAACTTTGAATCCTGCCCCTTCGTTACGGAGTTGTAGACGTCGCGTTTCTGGCCTGACTGGTAGTAAGAGTCGAAATGGCTCTCGGGCGCGCGCTTGTCCTGCTGCATGTTCCCACCACCGGCGGCGTGCGCGGCTATGTAATGGTCCGGCCAAGCCAGGCCGACGAGCGCTTCGATCTCGATGGACTCCTTCCTGCCAGCGATAGCCGCTTTCCATGCCATCGGCAACGGCATGTTTCCTGCGGGTTCGGAAGCGCCGTTGATCGAAGTCTTCGCGGCGAACACCAGCGTGCCCCTCGCGACAGGGAAGGACGGTACGCGCTGGATCGCGGACACGATCTTCGCCTCGACCGAGGGAGGAAGCGCCGGGGTCATGTCGACCCATGCGTTCGACAGGCCGCCCTCCCGGACGGCGAAAACCAGGAAACCGGACGACATCGGCAATGTCTCCTGCCTGGCCGAATCCGCCGCCGCCGCGGAAGCGGCTCTGAGATATGCGGCCATCGCTTTCACATCGAGCTGTTTCTCCCGCATGGACGCTTCGGGCTGCAGGAGGACAATGGATCCGGTCTTCAACTCCGCCGCATTGCAGGCCAGCGGGAGCATCAGTAGCGCGACAAGCAGACGTTTCATGGCGACCTTGCTGCGACGAGGGACTCGTCGATCCTGGGCGGCGACATGGAGTGCGTCAAGCTGCTGGCATCCTGGGAAACCAGCCACGCCCCCTGGATCGCGCCAGCATGAACAAGAGCTGTTCGGCCAGTTTGCGGGTGGAAGCGGAGGGACGTCGCTTGCACGTCTACGCCGCCGCCAACTGCGGGCGGGACGGCAGCGCATGGCGAAGGAGCCGCGCGAGCACACCCGTGTACTGCTTCCAGAAACTCCCCGAGTTGTAGTGGACGCCGTAGCGCGCACAAATCTCACGCACGCGTGGGGCGATCTGCGCGTAGCGGGTCGCCGGCATGTCCGGAAACAGGTGGTGTTCGATCTGGTGGCTCAGTTGTCCGGTCAGCAGGTGGAACATGCGGCTGCCTTCCAGGTTGCTCGACCCGTGGATCTGCCGCAGGTACCACTGGCCGCGGGTTTCATTCGCGACTTCCTTCATCGTGTAGGTCTGCACGTCTTCGGTGAAATGACCGCAGAAGATGATCGCGTTCGTCCACAGGTTGCGGATGCCGTTCGCGACGAGGTTGCCGAGCAGCACGCGCGGCCACTGCCAGAACGCGAGCGCCGGAAACAGCACGTAGTCCTTGAACAACTGGCGTCCGGCCTTGCGCAGGAACGGGCGCACGCGCTCGCGGAACTCGCCCTTCTGCATGCGGCCTTTCACGAAGCGGCCGATCTTGACGTCGTGGACGGCGACTCCCCACTGGAAATTGATTGCGAGCAGCAGGTACCACAACGGCTGCAGCAGGTTGAATCGCTTCCACTTCTGCTGTTCGCTCAGGCGCAGCATGCCGTAACCGAAGTCGTGGTCCTTGCCGATGATGTTGGTGTGGTCGTGGTGCTCGACGTTGTGCGAGTGCCGCCAATGGTCGCCATCGCAGACGATGTCCCATTCGTAGGTCTGCGAGTTCAGCGACGGGTCGTTCATCCAGTCGTACTGGCCATGCATCACGTTGTGGCCGATCTCCATGTTCTCGACGATCTTCGCGAGCGCAAGCCCGACCACGCCGCCGATCCAGCTGATCGGGCCGATGCCGAACATCAGCAGGCTGCGTCCGCCGATCGCCAGGCCCTGCACGATGTGGCGCATGCGATGGATGTGGCGGGCGTCGCGCTCGCCGATATCGGCGAGCACGTCGAGTCGCAAGGCGTCGAGTTCGCCTTCGAATCGGGCGAGGGTGGGTGCGTCCATTCGCGTTTTGGGGATCATGTGGATTCCTGTGGATCAGGGCGCGAGTTCGACAGCGCTTTGCGGGGTGGAGATGCAGAGTTGGATCAGTTCTTCGCCCGGCCCGGACACCTGGCCCGTCAGCAGGTTCGTCACCGTGCCGCTGCGCTTGAGGCATTGGCAGGTGCGGCAGATGCCGCGCCGGCATCCGAAGCGCGGCGCCAGGCCAGCGGCTTCCGCACCATCGAGC
>JBBQHA010000128.1:0-9386 GCA_038323475.1 Lysobacterales bacterium | reverse complement strand
TGGGTCGACGGGGTCTCGCTGACGCGCTATTGCGACGATCGCCAATTGACGCTGGCCGCGCGGCTGGAACTCTTCCGGAAAGTCTGCGATGCCGTCGCCTATGCCCACCAGAACCTGGTCATCCATCGCGACGTCAAGCCGGCGAATATCCTGGTCGGCGCCGATGGCGAACCGAAACTGCTGGACTTCGGCATTGCCAAACTGCTCGACGACACCGGCCATCCGATGACGCGCACCGGCGTCCATCTGCTCACCCCGGAATATGCGGCCCCGGAGCAGTACAGCGGTTCGATGGTGACCACGGTGACTGATGTCTATGGCCTGGGCGCCGTACTCTACGAATTGCTGTGCGGATTGCGATTCCTGCCGTCCTCGGCGCAACGCACGACCGCGGAAGTCGATGTCACGGCTCCATCCGCAGCATTGCATCGGCTGGCGATCACCCAGTCCGGAGCGACCGACGCACCCGATCCGGAGCGGCTCGCCGATGCGCGCGCGAGCATTCCGCAACGCTTGAGACACGCCTTGCGCGGCGACCTGGACACGATCGTGATGAAGGCGCTGCAGGCCGAACCGGGACGCCGCTATCCGACGGTGCAGGCCTTCAGCGAAGACATCGAGCGCTACCTGCGGCACAAGCCGATTCGTGCGCGCAGGGATGCCTTGACCTATCGGCTGGGCAGGTTCCTTCGTCGCAACACGCTCGTGGTCGCCGCGACGGCCGCGGTGGTGCTTGCTTTGATCGGCGGCCTGATCGCGAGCCTCTGGCAGGCGCGCATCGCCGGGCACGAACGCCAGCGCGCCGAACAGGAGCGCCAGCGTGCCGAGCAGCGTTTCGAGGATGTGCGCGGCCTCGCCCACGCGATGATCTTCGACCTGCACGATGCGCTTGTGCAGCTGCCGGGCTCGACGGCTGCGCGCTCGTTGCTGGTGAAGCAGGCACTGACCTACCTGCAACGACTGGGCGAGGAAAACGGTGCATCGATACCACTGCGTCGCGAACTCGGCGAAGCGTGGCTGCGCGTCGGCGACGTGCAGGGACTGCCGGGCACGCCGAACCTCGGGGATCTGCACGGCGCACTGGCGAGCTACGCGCAGGCCGCTGCGCGGATTGATTCGGTGTTGCGCGAAACACCCAGCGACCGCGAGGCGCGCCTGTTGCAGGCGCAAGTCCTGCTGCATCGCGCCGACGTGCTGTTCCAGACCGAGGCGCTGACCGAAGCCGACGTGAGTTATCGCCGGGATATCGCGCTATGGACGCAGTTGCTCGATGCAGGCGTGAGCGAGGCGGGTCGCGGACTGGCCCATGCGCAGGATGGGCTCGGCAATGTGCTCTTCTGGGGCAGCAAGCGCGAGGAAGCGCTGCGGCTCTACGTCCGCGCGCAAGCCACAATGGAGACTGCCGGCCCCGGCAACGCGCCGACGGCGTACGTATTGTTCATCGGCAAATCGGAAGTCCACCGCGGCGACACGCTCAACTGGCTGGGTCGCCATGCGGAGGCCGCTGTCATGCTGCAGCACGGCGTGGATCGATTGCAGGCATTGCAGCGATCGCGACCCGATGATGCGACCGTCATCGATGCCGTCGCCAAGGCATCGATGCGGCTTGGCGACAACATGGTCTATCTGCCCGACAAGACGCCGATGCTCGCCGCCTACGAAACGGCACGCACGGCGCTCGCGAAACTGGCTGCGGCCGATCCCGCCGACATGCGCGCGCAACGCGAACTGGCGCAGTGCGAACAGGATGTCGGCGACGCGCTGGTCGCGCTCAAGCGCTACGACGAGGCGATGGAACACTATGGTGCCGCGCTGCGGGCCCAGCAGGACGTATCAGCGCACGACGCGCACGACGAAACGACGCGCCAGGACATGGCGAATACCTGGTACAGCATCGCGTCGCTGCACCAGGCACGCGATCAACGCAGCGAAGCCGTTGCGGCATTCCGGCACGCGCTGGCACTGCGGCAGGCGTTGCTCGCGCAGGATCCAAACGCGGCGGCGTTGCGGCGGGATGTCGCCGAGGTGCTGGGCAACCTTGCCGCGGAGGAGTCCGACCACCGGGAATCCTGCCGCGACTGGATCGCAAGCGATGCGGCGTGGAAGATGCTGGCGACCCAGGGCGACGTCGCGCCTACCGACCAGTCGGACATCGCAAAGGTCGACCAGAGCGCTGCCGCTTGCCGCTAGGGTTGCCGTTCGCCGTCAAGCCCAGCCATCGACGCATCGCACGAGGTGACTTGCAGGCGAGTCCTTCGGATCTTTTGCAACGTCGCCGCCCGATCCCGGACGGCGACCCTCAGTGTCTTTTCGCGATGTCACCAGCCGACGTTGAGACCCACGCCCGCGGCGTTCTCCCCATTGGCAAACGCTGCCCCCAGGCGCACCGAGGCATGCGGCGAGATCAGCCGGCTGAACCCGAACGACACCGCCTGTTGGTTGTGGAACGTGCCCGCGCCCACGCTGAACTGGTTGTTGCCGACGATGCGCCCGTCCGGTCCGACCATGCTCAACGCCGCCGACAGTGCGCCGACCGTGTTGATCTTGTTGTCCTGCTGGGTGAAGCGCGTATCCACCTCGCCACGGAACGAATCGAAGTTGTCCGACAGCGCATTGAACTTCGTGTCGGTGTAGCCGTTCGCCGAGGACAACGTCGCCGCGCTGCTGGTGTCGGCATGCGCGTTCGCCGATGCCAGCGTGCTCGCATCGCCCGCATCCGAATGCGCATTCGCCGCGACCAGGGTTTCCGCATCGCCAGCATCCATCGCGTTCGTTCCCGCGGATCCGGCCAGCGCGGTCACCTGCGCATTGCTTTCGGCCAGCGCGTTGTTGGCCGTGCTCAACGCGGTGTTGGCCGTGCTCAGCGCCGTGTCCGCCGTCGTCTTGACCGTCGCGACCAGGGTCGAGGCGAGCGTGGTGGCCTGCGCGAGATTCACCGCATCGGTGCCATTCACTGCGGTCGCAACATTCGTGATGCGGCGTTCGTTGCCGACGCTGCCCACCGACACCGTGTTCGCCTGGTTCGCGACCGAACCGAAGCCGATCGCGACCGAGTTCGTCGCCGCCGCCGTCACGCTGGCGCCTGCGCCGAGCGCGGTCTGGTTGTTGCCGGCGGTCGAACTACCTTCGCCGAATGCGCTCGCGTTCGTCCCGACTGCATTCGCGCCGGTGCCGATCGCCACGCTGTCCTGGCCAGCGGCAATCGTCGCCTCACCCGGATCCACGATGCCGTTGTGGTTGGTGTCGATCCAGCCGCCGATCGCCACGCTCGCCTTGCCGCTCGCTGTCGCCTTGGCTCCGGCAGCGAGGCTCATCTGACCGCTCGCGGTGTTGCCGAAGCCGAACGCCGTCGCATCCAGCGCAGTCGCGAAATTCAGCTCGCCGAATGCACTGGTGTTGGTGTTGTTCGCCGTGTTGCTCAAGCCAAAGGCGTTGCTTTTGCTGCCGGTCGCCGAATTGCCGTAGCCGAACGCGTTGCTCGACAGTCCGCCGGCGGTGTTGCCGTAGCCGCCGGAATTACTCTTGAGGCCCGACGAGGTGTTCTTGTTGCCGATCGCGTTGCTGTTCACGCCACTGGCGATATTGCGCTGGCCGATCGCATCGCTGTTGCCCGCGCTCGCGCTGTTCTGGAATCCGATCGCGACGCTGTTCGCGCCGGCCGAGTTGTTGCCGTTGCCCATCGCGCTGCTGTTCGAGCCACCCGCGATGTTGGTAAAACCGGTCGCGGTGCTGTTGATGCCGGACGCGCTGTTCGCGTAGCCGAATGCGCTGCCGGACGCGAACGTCGCCTTGTTGGCATAGCCCATCGCACTGCTGAAATCGCCGCTCGCCACGTTCTTGTATCCGAATGCGCTGCTCTTCAGGCCCGATGCGGCATTCGTGAAGCCCATCGCACTCGACGCATCGTTCGAAGCGATGTTGGCAACGCCGAATGCGCTGCTAGCCTGTCCCGACGCGGTGTTGGCGTGGCCTATCGCGGTGGAGTTGTTGTTGGTCGCATGGTTGAAGAAGCCGAGCGCATTGCTGTAGGTGCCGGACGCGGTGTTGTAGAAGCCGATTGCGTTGCTGTGGTTGCCGTTCGCGGTGTTCCTGTAGCCCATCGCCGAACTCAGGTCGCCACCGGCCACGTTGTTGGAGCCGAACGCATTGCTCTTGAAGCCCGACGCGGCATTGGTGAAACCGATCGCGCTGGACGCGTCCTTCGTTGCGTCGTTGGCGACACCGAGCGCACTGCTGGCCTGGCCGGACGCCGTGTTGCCATCGCCGAAGGCGACGGCGTTGTTGTTCGTCGCATGGTTGAAAAGCCCGAACGCGTTGCTGTACGTGCCAGAGGACGTGTTGTAGTAGCCAAACGCGCTGCTGTGCGTACCGGACGCGGCGTTCTTCCAGCCGAACGCGCTGCCATCCGCACCCGATGCATTGTTGTGGGCGCCGAACGCGCTGCTTTCGACGCCGATGGCGGTGTTATCGGCTCCGAATGCACTGCTGGTCATTCCGGAAGCCGTGTTGGAGTACCCGACCGCACTGCTCTTGCCGTACTTTCCGGATGCGGTGTTCTGGAAGCCGATCGCACTACTGTCCGGTCCGCTGGCGCTGTTGTGCGTACCGACGGCGTTGCTGCCGGGCTTGGACGCGGTATTGCTGTAGCCCAAGGCGCTGCTGTTGCTCCCGGAGGCGAGATTGCTTCGACCCATCGCGCTGCTGTTGTTGCCGTACGCGCCGTTGTCGTAACCGAACGCACTGCTGTTGGTGCCGGTGGCGACGTTCGTGTCGCCGAATGCGCTGCTGTTGTTGCCGTAGGCCATGTTCTTGAAGCCGAACGCGCTACTGTCGATGGCGGTTGCCTTGTTCTTGCTGCCGAATGCACTGGCCCGACTGTTGGTGGCGCTGTTGTTGTCGCCGAATGCAAGGCTGTACGCCCCGTTTGCCGTGTCGTAATAGCCGCACGCGACCGCCCCTGAACCGCTGGCCGTCGAGCCGCCGCCGAGGCAGCCGACAATTCCGAAGACGGTAGCGTTCGCACTGCCGCCGGCAATCGCGAACAGGATGCACAGCGGCAACTGCGCGGCGCGCAGACGATTGGATGCCTTCATGAGGTTCCCCTTGGGTAATGCGCGGCGCGGCGATCACGACGCACGAAGCAGCGCGGGACAGCGCCGAGATGGCGCGATGGATGAATCGGATGGTCTGCGCTTCGCTACCCGCTCCCCGCGGGTGCCTGGAACGAAACGCAAGTGCGGCTGTTGTCCTTCAGTGCAGGTCAACGCAAGCCGTGCCCGGCTGCGGCCATGCATCGCGCGTTGCGGTGCGTCGGGGTGCCGAGCGGACCCGCACAGCAGACCGTCGGCACCGCGCGCTCCAACAGTTCACGGATCTCGCGAAACGATCGAAGGAACTGTTGGTGCGTGCCCGGCTGGTATCGCCAATACCCGGCGAGATTCAGGTTCCGCGTGGCTTGGCGCGATGCGTCGCAGCAGTCGTCCACGGATCGTCGGGCCAGGGGTGAGGCGGTCCGCTTGCGAAGCACCGGTTCGCGGACCGGCGAACGCGCGAGCAGGAGCGAGCGCCGGACAACACGGTGAGGCAAGGATGCCGAACCGATGTTGCCTGGCATCCGGCGAACGTCAGGTGCCGCGCGGTTTCGCCCGATGCGTCGCAACCGAAGTCCATGGGTCGTCGGGCCAAGGGTGCCTCGGATACCTTCCCTTCATTTCCTTTTTCACTTCGGGATAGGTGCGATCCCAGAAGCCGCGCAGGTCCTGGGTGACCTGCAGCGGCTTGCCGCCCGGCGAGAGCAGGTGCAGGGTGAGTGCGATGCGGCCGTCGGCGATATGCGGCGTGTCGGCGAGGCCGAACAGTTCCTGCAGTTTCACCGCGAGGATGGGCGCTTCAGCTTGCCCGGCATGGTCGTCGTAACGATAGGCGATCGCGCGTTCCATGCCGGACGGGACCCGGATGCGCGTCGGCGCGAGCGTGTCGAGTCGCTGGCGCACGTTCCAGTCCAGGCGCGCTTTCAATGCGTCGGCGAATGCGTGTTCGTCGAGCGCGTCGAGTCGCATCTTGCCGGCGAGCGCGGGCTTGAGCCAGTCGTCCAGCGATGCGAGCAACGCGGGGTCGGACAGGTCGGGCAACGCGAGATCGGGCATCCACGCGCGCAGGCAACGCACGCGCTCGCGCCACTGCGACAATGCGTCGCTCCATGGCAACGCCGGAAGGCCGAGCTGGCGCACCGCGTCGACCAGCGCGTCGGCGTAGCGCGACGGATCGGGTTTGCCGATCGGTTTGGATTCGAGCACGATGCGATCGAAGCGGCGTTCGCGCACCGCGACGATGCCGCGTTTGTCGGCATCCCAGGACACCCGGTCTTCGGTGATGAAGCGTTGCGGGAAGTCGCGTTCGAGGCGCGCTTCGTCGAGCGGCGCGGCACGCAGGATCTGCGCCTCGCGCGGTGCCGACCCCGGCATCCTGCCGCGCGCACCACCAGCTCCGGTGTAGGATCGCAATTCGGAAATCACGATCCATGGTTCGCCATACAACGCGGTGTCGTCGAATAGTCGCGCGCTGCGGCCATTCGCGAGGTGATAGCGTCGTGGATCGGACGGGCTCTGTCGCGCGATGCGATCGGGGAAAGCGTGCAACAGCAGGTCGCCCAGCAAGTGTGCGGGCGCTTCGTTCGGCGACACCGATTCGATGCGAATGCGCCGACGCCATTGTTTGGCGGCATGGTCGATGGCGGCCAGGGCGCCGCGATTCATGTGGGGCGAGAGGCGGCCTTCGCGATATGCGGCGAGTGCGCGCCAGCGTGAAGCCATGTCGTCGCTGCGGTCGCGCAGCGGATCGCGCGCTTCAACCAGGGCCGCGAGATCGCACGCCAGCGCGCGCTCGTTCGCGGCAGCGGGTGCGAGCAACATCGCGGCCAGTCGCGGATGCGTACCGAGCGCGAGCATGCGCCGACCGAGCGGCGTGATCGACTCTGGATTCCGATCGTCCCGATCCTGTCGAGCGAGCGCATCGAGCCGCTGCAACAGATCGCGCGCCGCGGCCAGCGCGCCGGGCGGCGGCGCTTCGACGAAGCGCAGATTCGGCTCGCCCCACGCGGCGAGCTCGAGCGCGAGACCCGACAATTCGACCTGCGCGATCTCGGCGCGACGCTGCACTTCGAGGCGTTGCGATTCAGGCCACAGCCGGTACGCAAACCCTGCAGCGACGCGACCAGCGCGGCCGGTACGCTGGTCGGCGGATGCCTGCGAGATCGCGACGGTCTGCAACCGCGAAAATCCGGAATTCGGATCGTAGCGCGGCTCGCGCGCGAGTCCCGCATCGATCACAACGCGCACGCCGGGCAAGGTGACCGACGATTCGGCAACGTTGGTTGCGAGCACGATGCGGCGCTCCGCTGGCGGGTGTGGCGCGAGTACGGCGGATTGGGCGTCGACGGACAGGTCGCCGTGCAGGGCGAAGATGGAGATGTTCGTTTCCCTCGGGGCGGGGTCGAGCGCACGCACGGATCCTGCGCGAGGTTCGCCCCTCACCCCAACCCCTCTCCCGGGGGGAGAGGGGCTTTCGTGCAGCGGCGCGAGTGCAGCCGCGGCCTGCGCGATCTCGCGCTGCCCCGGCAGGAACACCAGGATGTCGCCTTCGTGCGTGGCGAGGGCATCCTCGACTGCGCGACGCACCTGTGCGACGAGTTGCTCGTCCTTGCGCGAAGGCTGGTGCGCGACGGTCACCGGGAAGCCGCGCCCCTCCGACACCAGCCGCGGCGCATCGAGGAACGTGGCGATGCGCTCGCCGTCAAGCGTCGCCGACATCAATGCGATGCGCAGGTCCGGCCGCAACTGGGCCTGCACGTCCAGCGCGAGCGCGAGGCCGAGATCGGCGGACAGGTGGCGTTCGTGGAATTCGTCGAACAGCAGCGCACCGATGCCGTCGAGCGTCGGGTCGTCCTGGATCATGCGGGTGAGGATGCCTTCGGTGACGACCTCGATGCGCGTGCGCGGCGAGACCCTGTTCTCGAAGCGGATGCGATAGCCGACGGTCTCGCCGACCGCCTCGCCAAGCTGCTGCGCCATGAAGTGCGCTGCCGCGCGCGCGGCGACGCGACGCGGTTCCAGCATCACGATCTTCTTTCCCGCCAGCCACGGGGCATCGAGCAAGGCGATCGGCACCTGCGTGGTCTTTCCAGCGCCGGGCGGCGCCTCGAGCACGAGGCGTGGATGCCTCGCCAACGATTCGCGAATCGCAGGCAGCAGGACGGCAATGGGGAAATCGGATGGGTTCACCCCATCAGGATACTGACTCAACCCGTCATCCTCTCCATGCGTCTTCCTGTTTATGCGTCATCCTCTGCATGCCTCTTGCTTTCAGTGCCTCTGCCTTTCCGTGCCTCTTCCTCTTCATGCCTCTTCCTCTTCATGCCTCTGCCTTTCTGTGCCTCTTCCTCTCCATGCGTCATCCTCTTCATGCCTCTTCCTTTCCGTGCCTCTTCCTCACCGTGCCGTTACCCCTTCCATTGCTGCCATCCTCTCCGTGCCGACTTCCTGTCCATACACCTACCTCTTCCATTGCTGTCATCCCGAGCGTAGCGAGGGATCTGTCGCATGGAGCTCTCCAGGATCCAGATCCCTCGCTACGCTCGGGATGACAGGCTTTATGCTCTCCCCGTTCCCCGTTCCCCGTTCCCCGTTCCCCGTTCCCCATTCCTGGTTCCCCGCCCATGCAACTGATCGATATCGGCGCCAACCTCGGCCATGAAAGTTTCGCCCACGACCTCGATGCCGTGCTGGAGCGCGCGCGCGCAGCAGGCGTGGTGCGGATGGTCGTCACCGGGGCGAGCCGCGAAGGCTCGCCGCGCGCCCTGGAGCTCGCGCAGGCGCATCCGGGCGTGTTGCTTGCGACCGCCGGCGTGCACCCGCATCACGCGACCGAGTACACCGACGAGGCCGACGCGGAGATGCGCGCATTGCACCGGCATCCCGAAGTTGTCGCGGTCGGCGAATGCGGGCTGGACTATTTCCGCGATTTCTCGCCGCGACCCGCGCAGCGCCGCGCGTTCGAGCGCCAGTTGCAGATCGCGATCGACAGCGGCGAAACGCCCGCTTCGCGAAAACCGCTTTTCCTGCACCAGCGCGACGCGCATGCCGACTTCATGGCGATGATGAAGAATTTCGACGGCAGGCTCGGCGCCGCGGTCGTGCATTGCTTCACCGGCACGCGCGAGGAACTGTTCGACTGCCTGGACCAGGACTGGTACGTCGGCATCACCGGCTGGCTCTGCGACGAGCGCCGCGGTCTGCACCTGCGCGAACTCGTCAGGCACATCCCCGCGAACCGGCTGATGATCGAGACCGACGCGCCCTACCTGCTGCCGCGCACGGTCAAGCCGGCGC
>JBBQHA010000127.1:0-9408 GCA_038323475.1 Lysobacterales bacterium | reverse complement strand
TTGATTGCCTGCGAGTCGGTGTTGGCGGTGATGAACTCCACCCCTTCCACGCTGCTGCTGACCATGTGCGCGACCGCGTTGCCGCCGCCGCCGCCGACGCCGATGACCTTGATGACCGCGCTCGGCGCGACTTTCTCTATCAGTTCGAAATGTGCCATGTCCGTAATCCTCCGTTGGATTGTTGTCGTTCTAGTTGTGTGTTGCTGTTGTGCCGCAGACCGCCCTCGCCCTTCCCGCCCGCCATCCTTCCGTCCGTCCGTCCGTTCACCAACCCGTGCACCCGTGCGTGCACCGACCCTTGCCCTTCATCGCTAAAACTCGCCGCGGTACCAGGTCCGCACTTTCGTTATCAGCGAACCGACCCGACCCGTGGGAACCACCGGCCGGCGCGGATGCTCGATCTGGCTGCCCCACAGCAGCAGGCCGACGCCGGTCGCATGGACCGGATTGCCGACCACTTCGCCCAGGCCCGACACGTGCTGCGGAATGCCCACGCGCACCGGCATGTGCAGCATTTCCTCGGCGAGCTCGACCACGCCCTCCATCTTCGAAGCGCCACCGGTCAGCACGAGTCCCGCACGCACGAGTTCCTCGAAGCCGGCGCGGCGCAGTTCGGCCTGCACCATCTCGAAGATTTCCTCGTAGCGGTTCTGCACGGCTTCGGCCAGGGCCTGCCGCGCGAGCCGACGCGGCGGACGATCGCCGACGCTTGGCACCTGGATGCTTTCCTCGGCGGTCGCCAGCTGCGCAAGTGCGCACGCATAGCGCACCTTGATCTGTTCGGCTTCCGGCGTCGGCGTGCGCAGCAGGTGCGCGATGTCGTTGGTGACCTGGTCGCCGGCGATCGGCAGCGATGCCGAATGCCGGATCGCGCCCTGCACGAACACCGCGATGTCGGTCGTGCCCGCGCCGATGTCGACGAGCACGACGCCGAGTTCCTTCTCGTCGGCGGTCAGCACGGCCGTGCTCGACGCGATCGAGGCGAGGATCAGGTCGTCGACCTGCAGGTGGCAGCGATTGATGCACTTGGCGATGTTCTGCGCGGCGGATTGCGCGCCCGTCACCAGGTGCGCGCGCACTTCCAGGCGCACGCCGGACATCCCGACCGGATTGCGGATGCCTTCCTGCGAGTTGTCGACGATGTATTCCTGCGGGATCGCGTGGATGATCTTCTGGTCGGACGGGATCGCGACGGCCTTGGCCGCCTGCAGCACGTTGTCGAGGTCGGCGTAGGTCACCTCGCCGTCCTTGATCGGCACGATGCCCGGCGAATTGCGGCACTGGGTGTGGCTGCCGGAAATGCTCGCGTACACCGAGCTGATCTCGCAGCCGGCCATCATCTCGGCTTCCTGCACCGCGCGCTGGATCGACTGCACGGTGGATTCGATGTCGACGACCACGCCGCGCTTGAGTCCGCGCGATTCGTGCGAGCCGATGCCGATCACCTCGATCGGATTGCCCGGCGAATATTCGCCGACCAGCGCCACCACCTTGGAGGTGCCGATGTCGAGTCCCACGATCAGGGACTTGTCGCCTTTGCGATTCATGGATGTGCCTGATTCATGTATGTGCCTGTTGCTTTGCTGCGGCGGAAGGAACTGGAGTGGTGCGCTGTTTCGGCGTTCCGGCCGGCTTTGCCGACGGCGCTTCCTGCCAGGTCAGCGAGAAGCCGTTCGTGTAGCGGAGGTCCGCGCGCAACAGCACCCCGTCCTGGCGCGCGGCGGCGATCTGCGGCAGCAGCTGGGCGAAGCGGCGCACGCGTTCCTGCGGCTCGCCGCGCCCGACCACCACTTCAGTGCCGTCGCGCAGGCGCAAGGTCCAGCTGCCGCGCTCGGTGAGGCTCACCGCGAGCACGCGCCTGCCGCTGGCAGTGAACATCGGCTGCACCTGGTTGTAGAGCGCGACCACCTCGGCGGTACGGCCATCGGGACCGTCGAGTTCGGGCAGGCCGGAGAGATCGGGGCTGCCCGGCGCGGCGAAGACCTGGCCGTGTTCGGACAGCAGCTTGTCGTGGCCCCAGCGCGCGAACGGCTTGTGCTCGGTCAGGCTCACGATCAACTGGTCGGGCCAGCGCTTGCGCACTTCGACGCGTTCGACCCACGGCAGCGCCGCGACCGCATTGCGGATCGGCTCCATGCGGATCGCGAAGAAGCCGCTCTGCACCTGCGGCAGCACGGTGGCGCGGACCTGTTCGGCGCTGACCCGCGCGAATGGCCCGCTGACCTGCAGCCTGCGCATCGGCCAGCGGTCGCCAGCGATCCAGCCGTTGAGCACCGCCACCACCGGCAGTGCGACCAGGCAGATCGCGAGGGTCCACGCCAGCAGGCGCACGAAGACGTTCATCGACGGCTCGCGCTCCCCGTGGCAGGTTCGCGCAACGAGGTCTCGAGGATGTCCCAGCACAGCGTCTCGAAGTCGATGCCGACCTGGCGCGCGGCCTTCGGCACCAGCGAATGGCTGGTCATGCCGGGCGCGGTGTTGACTTCGAGCAGCCAGAAATCGCCGGTGCGGTCGCGCATCACGTCCACCCGCGCCCAGCCCGAGCAGTCGACGGCGCGGAATGCCTGCAGTGCGAGCCTGCGGATCGCCTCCTCGGCCGCGCCATCCAGGCCGGGGCACTGGTACTGGGTGTCTTCGGCGACGTACTTCGCGTGATAGTCGTAGTACTCGCCAGCCGGAACGATCCGGATCGACGG
The DNA here is from genome assembly GCA_038323475.1 of Lysobacterales bacterium. Lineage (GTDB taxonomy): Bacteria > Pseudomonadota > Gammaproteobacteria > Xanthomonadales > Xanthomonadaceae > SZAS-103. The sequence continues at coordinate 6,712 of JBBQHA010000127.1, read as the reverse complement.
CAGGGCGACGTCGCCAAGGATGCCCACGGTCAACTCGTCGCCGACGATCATCTGCTCCATCAGCAGGTCGCCCGGATAGCTCGCCGCGAGAGCGACCGCGGCATCGAGGTCGGCCTCCGAGAACACCCGGCTCACGCCGACGCTGGAACCCTCGCAGGCAGGCTTCACGATCACCGGCAGGCCAATCCGCGCCGCCGCTGCACGCACGTCGGTCGCTCTGGGCGTCCTGCCTTCCGCGCCGCTCGCACTTCCATGCGAGTCGTCGCCCGCGGGGAGGCGTGCGTAGCGCGGTGTCGGCAATCCAAGCGCAAGCCAGACCTGCTTGGTGCGGATCTTGTCCATCGACAACGCGCAGCCGAGCACGCCCGAGCCGGTGTAGGGCACGCCGAGCGCTTCCAGCAGTCCCTGCAGGATGCCGTCCTCGCCACCGCCGTTGTGGCCGTGCAGGATGTTGAAGACGCGGTCGAACTTGCCCGCCCGCAGCGCATCGACGAGCGCCGGGATCCCGTCCACCGCTTGCGCGTCCACGCCGCGCGCGCGCAGCGCATCGAGCACGTTGCTGCCTGAGTTCAGCGAGACTTCGCGCTCGGACGAGGTGCCACCCATCAGTACGGCGACGCGGCCGAATGCGCGGGGATCGTTGACCAGACTCATGTGCGCATCGCTCCAGTACCGTGTTCCGAAAGTTGTTGTGCAGCGTGAAGTTCCTGGGCGACGTGGCCGATGTCGCCCGCGCCGAGCAGCAGCAGCAGGTCGCCGTCGGCGAGCACGTCCACCATCACCGCCGGCAGGTCGCGCACGTTGCCGACCAGCACCGGATCGATCCGGCCGCGCGCACGCACCGCGCGTGCGAGAGCTTTCGAGTCGGCGCCGGGAATCGGCGTTTCGCCGGCCGGATAGACATCGGTCAGCAGCAGCGCATCGGCGCCCGATAGCACCGCGGCGAAGTCGTCGAACAGGTCGCGCGTGCGGCTGTAGCGGTGCGGCTGGAATGCGACGACGAGCCGGCGCTCGGGCCAGCCGGCGCGCGCGGCATCGAACACCGCCTGCAGTTCGCGCGGATGGTGGCCGTAGTCGTCGACGAGCAGGGCCTTGCCGCGACCAAAGTCGAATTCGCCGAGCAGGTTGAAGCGTCGGCCGATGCCCTGGAATTGCTCGAGCGCGTGCGCGATCGATGCCGACGCGACGCCAAGCTCCCAGCCGATCGCCGCCGCGGCCAGCGCGTTCAGGACGTTGTGGCGCCCCGGCAAGTTCAGCGTGACCGCGATCGGATCGCATTCCGGCAGGCACAGGGTGAACCTGGTGCGCCCGGCGTCCTGCACGACATCCTCGGCGCGCACGTCGGCATCGGGACTGAAGCCGTAAAGCAGGATATGGCGTGGCATCCCGGCGGCGAGCGCGGCGACTTCCGGGTCGTCGATGCACAGCACCGCGAGTCCGTAGAACGGCAGGCGGTGCAGGAATTCGGAGAACGCGGCGCGCACCCGCGCGAAATCGCCGCCGTAATTTTCCAGGTGGTCCGCGTCGATGTTGGTGACCACCGCAATCTGCGGATTCAGGCGCAGGAAACTGCCGTCGCTCTCGTCCGCTTCGGCGACCAGCCACTTGCCGCCGCCGAGCCGCGCGTTCGCACCGGCCGACAGCAGTTGCCCGCCGATCACGAAGGTCGGATCCATGCCGCCTTCCGACAGCACGCTCGCGACCAGCGACGTCGTCGTGGTCTTGCCATGGGTGCCGGCCACCGCGATGCCGCGGCGGAAGCGCATCAGTTCGGCGAGCATTTCCGCGCGCGGAACCACCGGGATGCGCTGCGCGCGCGCGGCGAGCAGTTCGACGTTGTCGGGCTTGATCGCCGACGACACCACCACCACGTCCGCGCCAGCGACGTGTCCGCCGGCATGGCCGCGCTGCACGGTCGCGCCGAGCGCGGACAACCTGCGCGTGCTCGCCGATTCGCTCGCGTCCGAACCCGACACCGTGTAACCCAGCGTCAGCAACACCTCGGCGATGCCGCTCATGCCGACGCCGCCGATGCCGACGAAATGGACCCGCGCGGAGCTGCGTCCGGCGTCGTCGGTCTGGAGCAGGCGGCGGATCATGCGCGCGCCTCCTCGATGCAGATGTCGGCGACGCGTGCAGTCGCGTCGGTCAGCGCAGCCGCGCGCGCGGCTTCGGCCATCGCCAGCAGCGCCGCACGGTTCGGCGCCAATTCCCGCAATGCGGCGCACAGCCGCAGCACGAGTTCATCGCCCTGCGGCAGCAGCCGCGCCGCGCCGCGCGCGACGAGGTATTCGGCATTGCGCGTCTGGTGGTCGTCGACCGCGAGCGGGAACGGCACCAGCAGCGCGCCGACGCCGGCCGCGCATAATTCGGCGAGCGTCAATGCGCCCGCGCGGCAAACCACCAGGTCGGCCCAGCCGTAGGCGGCGGCCATGTCCTCGATGAAGGGTTCGATCGAAGCCTTCACGCCAGCCTCGGCATAGGCCGACTCGGCTTCGGCGCGCAGGTTCGCGCCGCTCTGGTGGCGCACGTCGATCTGGATTTCGGAATACGCCGCGAGCGCTTTCGGCACCGCGTTGTTGAGCGCGCGCGCACCCTGGCTGCCGCCGAGCACGAGCAGACGCAGCGCGCCGTCGCGCCCAGCGAAACGCTGCGCGGGTGGCGGCAGCGCGGCGACTTCGGCGCGCACCGGATTGCCGACGGTCTCGCCGCCATGCCTGAAGCTGTCGGGGAATCCGCACAGCACGCGACGCGCGATCTTCGCGAGCACCCGATTGGTGAAGCCCGGCGCGCGGTTCGCCTCGTGCACGATCAGCGGACGCCGCAGCAGCCACGCCGCGATGCCGCCCGGACCCGCGGCGAAACCGCCCATGCTGAGCACGCTGCGCGGACGCTGCCGGCGCAGGATCGCGAGCGCATCGAACAGCGCGCGGACCAGGCGGAACGGCGCGGCGAGCAGCGCCAGCGCGCCCTTGCCGCGCAAGCCGCCGATACGCAGCGTGTCGATCGCGATGCCGTGCGCAGGAACCAGACGCGTCTCCATGCCGCCGGCAGAGCCCAGCCACACCACCGGCACCTGGCGGTCGCGCAAGGCGCGCGCGACCGCGATGCCGGGGAAGATATGTCCACCGGTACCGCCGGCGAGGATCATCACCGGGCGTCCATCGAGGGTGGCGGTCGCGGCGGTCAAGCGACGGCCCCGATGTGCGGTTCGATGCGCTGGCGCGGGCCGGTACGGAACGGCGGCGCGACCGGTGCGGGCGCCGGATTCGGCGCGGACGCCGCGACCGGCGCGGCCTCGATCGACACGCCTGCGTCAGCGCGTGCGCGGGCGACCTGGCGCTGCGCGCGATCGACTTCGTAGCTCACCCGCAGCAACAGGCCGATCACCGCAACCGACATCAGCACGCTCGATCCGCCGTAGGAAATCATCGGCAGGGTAAGGCCCTTGGTTGGCAGCATGCCGAGGTTCACGCCGACCGACACCAACGCCTGCAGGCTGAACCACAGGGCCACGCCGAACATGCAGTTCGCCGCGAAGTGGCGGCCGAGCGCGGCTGCGCGCAAGCCGATCTGCAGGCAACGCGCGGTGAACGCCGCGTACAGCAGCACGATCGCGAACACGCCGACGAAGCCGAGCTCCTCGGCGATCACCGCAAGGATGAAATCGGTGTGCGCCTCGGGCAGGTAGAACAGCTTCTGCACGCTGCCGCCGAGGCCGACGCCGAACCACTGTCCTCGCCCGACCGCGATCAACGCCTGGGTCAGCTGGAATCCGTCCTTGAACGGATCAGCCCAGGGATTGAGGAACGTGGTCAGCCGGCGCATGCGGTATGCCTGCGACATCGCGACCGCCGCGAATGCGGGCAATCCGACGATCAGCGGACCGAACAACCGGACCAGGCTCGCGCCGCCGAGCAGCAGCATTCCGCCAGTGACCGCGAGGATCAGCGATGCCGAGCCGAAGTCCGGCTGTGCAAGCAGCAGCACCACCAGCGCGAGCGCGATGCCGATCGGCGTGAGGATCGGCCACCAGCGATGCTGGATCTCCTCGCGATAACGAACGAGGTAGCTCGACAGCCACACGATCAGCATCGGCTTGACCGCCTCGACCGCCTGGAAGTTCGACACCCCGAGGTTGAGCCAGCGCTTGGCGCCATTGACGGTGCGGCCGACGCCAGGCAGGAACACCGCCAGCAGCAGCAGGAAGCACAGTATCAGCATCAGCCGGCTGCGCTGCTCGAGCCACTTGAGTTCGGTGCGCATCAGCGCGACCGCGATCGCGACGCCGCCGAGCACGAACACCACGTGGCGGATCAGGAAATAGAACGGCCCGAGCTTCAGCCCTTCGGCGACGGCGATCGAACTCGAACCGACCATCACCACGCCGATGCCGGCGATCGCGATCGCGAGCGTCGCGAGCACCGGGTCGTAGCGCCCGACGATGGCTTCGAGCTTCAACGCCTGGGTGGAGCGCGGCGCGTCGTTCGCGCCAGTCGCCTGGCCGGAACCGCGGACCTTGCCGCCGGAACGGTCGAGAGTCGTCATCAGCGCACCTTCAACGTGGCCAGGCCAACCAGCACCAACATCACCGAGATGATCCAGAAGCGCACGATCACGCGCGGCTCGGGCCAGCCCTTGAGTTCGAAGTGGTGGTGGATCGGCGCCATCCGGAACACGCGCTTGCCGGTGAGCTTGAAGCTCGCCACCTGGATCATCACCGACAGCGTTTCGACGACGAAGATGCCGCCCATGATCGCGAGCGTGAGTTCCTGGCGAACGATCACCGCGACCGTTGCGAGCGCGGCGCCGAGCGCGAGCGCGCCGATGTCGCCCATGAACACCATCGCCGGATACGTGTTGAACCACAGGAAGCCAAGGCCGGCGCCCGCGATCGCGCCGCAGAAGATCACCATTTCGCCGGCGCCCGGGATCGCCGGGATCTGCAGGTAGCGCGCGAACTCGGCGTGGCCGGAGAGGTAGGCGAACACGCCGAGCGCGGAGGCGACCAGCACCGAGGGCATGATCGCGAGGCCATCGAGGCCGTCGGTGAGGTTGACCGCGTTCGAGAACCCGACGATCCAGAAATACGCGACCGCGATGAACCACAGGCCCAGCGGAATCGCGACGCCTTTCAGCAGAGGCACGTAGAACGTCGTGCTCGCCGGGCTGTCGCCGACGTGGTACAGCAGGACCGCGGCGACCAGGCCGCACGCCGATTGCAGCAGGTACTTCCAGCGCGACTTCATGCCGTTCGGATCGCGGCGTACGATCTTGATCCAGTCGTCGTACCAGCCGATCGCGCCGAACGCGAGCAGCACGCCGAGCACGATCCACACGTAGCGGTTGCGCAGGTCGGCCCACAGCAAGGTGGACAGCGCGACCGCGAGGATGATCAGCGCGCCGCCCATCGTCGGGGTGCCGGCCTTGGCGAAATGCGACTGTGGGCCGTCGGTGCGGATCGGCTGGCCGCCGCCCTTGAGCTGCGCGAGCCGGCGGATGACGCTCGGACCCATCCACAACGACAGCGCCAACGCGGTCAATGCGCTGAGGATGCCGCGCAAGGTGATGTACGAAAACAGCGCGAACAGGCGCTCATGCGCCATTCCGTGCAGCCAGCGGGCCAACTCAAGCAGCATGTCCGCCTCCGGTGAAGCCGTGGTTGGGGGCTGCGGCCTGGGGGCTGGAAGACGCCGACAGCAATGCGGCAACGACCTTGTCCATCGCGCTCGAACGCGAACCCTTCACCAGCACGCGCACACCGGCGTGGATGTCGCCGCGCAGGGCGTGCAGCAAGGCGTTCTGGTCGTCGAAGTGGTGGGCGCCGGCGCCGAATGCGCGGGTGGCGGCGCGACTCTTCGCACCGACCGTGTACAGGCGGGCAATCTTCCTGTTGCGCGCGCTGTCACCGACCTGCGCGTGCAGCAGCTCCGCGCCCTCGCCGAGTTCGGCCATGTCGCCGAGCACCAGCCACGCCTCGCCGCCCGCCGCGGCGAGCGCAGCGATCGCGGCTTCGACCGATCCGGGGTTCGCGTTGTAACTGTCGTCGATCAGTACCGCGCCGTTGGGCAACGTGTGCGCGACCTGGCGGTCCGGGACCGGGCGCGCGTTGTCGAGTCCGTCGCGGATGGTTTCGAGCGACACCCCCGCGCCAAGCGCGAGCGCCGCTGCGGCGAGCGCATTCATGACGTTGTGCCGTCCCGGCAACGGCAATGCGACCTGCACGTTTCCGGCGGGGGTCGTGAGTTCGAAGCGGCTGCCCTCGCTGCCGGCGTGGATCGCGCGCGCGCTGACGTCGGCGCTGGCGTCGAGCCCGAAGCGCAGGATGCGACGGCCCTTGGCGAGCGTCGCGAAATACTGTGCGAATGCATCGTCGGCGTTGACCACGGCGACGCCGTCGGCGGGCAATGCCTCGTAGATCGCGCCCTTGGTCTGGGCGACGCCGAGCAATGTTCCCATCCGCTCCAGATGCGCCGGCGCGATGTTGTTCACCAGTGCGACCTGCGGCCGCACGATGCTGGTCAGGTAGGCGATGTCGCCGGGCTTGCCGGCGCCCATCTCGTACACCGCGTACTGCGCGTCTTCCGGCGCGTCGAGCACCGCGAGCGGCAGGCCGATCTCGTTGTTGCGGTTGCCGGGGTTCGCGTATGCAAGGCCCGCGCGCTCGAGGATGCCGAACAGCAAGGTCTTCACGCTGGTCTTGCCATTGCTG
>JBBQHA010000126.1:0-9413 GCA_038323475.1 Lysobacterales bacterium | reverse complement strand
GGAGCGGCATCTGCGGGGGCAGCGGCGGTTGCGTCATGAGCCCAGCCTCGCGCGCAGTTTGTCCATGGCGTAGCGCAAACGGGATTTCACGGTTTCGCGTCCGACTCCTGTGATTTGGGCGATTTCCTCCAGCCCGAGTTCCTGGTCGAGCCGCAGCAGCACGGCTTCGCGCTGGTCCGGTGGCAATTCCTCGAGAGCGAGTTGCAACTGGCGACGCTGCTCGAATTCCGACAATTCGCGATCCGGCGTGGACGGGTCCGGTTCGCGCTCGGCGCGCTCGGCGCCATCCTCGACGAAAACGCCATGCCGTCCCTGGGCGCGCCAGTGGTCGGTCAGGCGGTTGCTCGCGATCTGGTACAGCCAGGTCGTGAACCGCGCATCGGGGCGATAGCGTTCGCGCGCGGCGATCAGGCGACTCCAGACGTCCTGGAAAAACTCCTCGGCCAGCGCCTGCTGGCGCACATGCCGCACGAGGTAACGGAACAGCCCGCCGCGATGCCTGCCGTACAGCACCTCGAACGCACCCACGTCGCCGCGGCCATAGGCGAGCATCAGGGATTCGTCCGTCGGATCGGCTTCCATGCCGGACAGCCTACGTGATGTGGCCGCTCTTGCGCATCCGGCGACGTGCAGGGACGCACTGGTGTCGCGGAAGGCAGGACGCCGTGAGCGACCGCAGCGCGGCATTGGCGCGCCGCGACCAGCAATCGCCGGCCGGAATCGACCTTGCCGGCGGATCCGGGCGCGCGACCCACCACGCGGCGCGCCGGCATTGCTATGCTGCGCCAGAGCAGGCAGTGTCGTGGGGACATGCACCGATCACCGCACATGAACGTGGCCTTTCCCGAGCCGGTAGCGGCGTTGCCGCTGTCGGGGATCGGGCCGATGCGCGACCTGGCGCTCGCGTTGGCAGAGCGCGCGCGCGCGATTCCGAGTTTCCGCCAGCTCGGACTCGCATGGAGCCACGCCGGCCAGCGCGCCGACTGGCGCAGCGGCGAGTTGTCGCCGGAAGTCGAAGCCGCGCTCGATCGCGCAATCGCGAATCCGGACGGCCAGATGGTGAACGGGCCCAAGGTGCCTGGATTCGCGGTGGCATGGCGGGTCGAACAGGCCGACAGCTGGCTCGCGATGGTGGTCGAGGTCGACTCCGCCGATCCGCCGCACGACTGGAGCCTGTTGATCGACCGTACCCACCTGTTCGGCGCGGCGCTGCTCGAACGCACGCACCTGAGCGCGCGCGTGATGCGCCTGCAGAAAGCCGAACGGTTGCAGAGCGCGCTGTACGCGATCGCCGACATGGCGAGCGCGCAGATGGAAATGCCGAAGATGCTGCGCGGCCTCCATCAGATCGTGGCCAGCCTGATGTACGCCGAGAACTTCTTCATCGCGCTCTACGACGAGGAGAAGGACAGCCTGCGTTTCCTGTACTTCGCCGACGTGCTGGATCCGTACGAAGCCGATCCGGACATGGAGATCCCGCTGGAGGCGTTGCCGAACAGCCTGACGGTCGGGCTGATCCGCCACGGTCAGGCGCTGATGGGGCCCTCGGACACGATCCGCGACCAGCTCGGCATGGTCTACGACGACGAGCACGGCCCGGAGAGCTACGCATGGCTCGGCGTGCCGATGCTCAGCGACAACAAGGTGCGCGGCGCGATCGTGGTGCAGAGCTACGACGCGAGCTTCGGCTACGACGAAGAGGACCGCACCCTGCTGTCGTACGTCGCGCAGCACATCCTGACGGCGCTGGAGCGCAAGCAGCAGCAGTCCGAACTCGAACGCAGGGTGTTCGAGCGCACCCGCGAGCTCGCGATGGCGAACCTCGAGCTGCGTTCGGAGGTCGTCGAACGCCAACGTTCCGAGCACCTGCAGCGCGCGCTGTACCGCATCGCCGAACTGTCGATCGCGGCCGATACGCTCGAGGAATTCTATGCGGCCGTGCACAAGGAAGTCGACGAGCTGCTGTATGCGCGCAATTTCTACATCGCGCTGCTGTCGGAGGACGGCGATGAGATCCATTTCCCGTACGCGGTCGACGAACGCGACACCACCGGCTGGGAGCCGCGCAAGCTCGCGCGCGGACTGACCGACTACGTCCTGCGCACCGGGCGTCCGTTGCTCGCCGACCGTGCGGCGATCGACAAGCTCGCGCGCGCCGGCGAAGTCGTAAGTTACGGGCCGCGGTCGGTGTGCTGGCTCGGCGTGCCGCTGATGCGCGACGAGCGCACCGTCGGCGTGATCACGGTGCAGAGCTATTCGCACGATATCCTGTTCAGCGAGCGCGACCAGGAACTGCTGACCTTCGTGTCGTTCCACATCGCCAGCGGCCTGCTGCGCAAGCGCGCGCAGGACAGCCTGAAAGCCGCCTACGCCGAACTCGAACGCCGCGTCGAGGAACGCACCCGCGAGCTCGCCAACGCGAACCGCAAGCTGCGCGGCCAGATCGCCGAACGCGAGCGCGCCGAGGAATCCCTGACCCACCAGGCGCTGCACGATGCGCTGACCGGATTGCCGAACCGCACGCGCCTGCTCGATCGCATGCAGCGCGCGATGGCCGCATATGCGCGCGATCCCGAGCGCAGCTTCGCGGTGCTGTTCCTCGACCTCGACCGCTTCAAGATCGTCAACGACAGCGTGGGCCACCTGGTCGGGGACGAGTTGCTCAAGCAGGCCAGCCGCCTGATCGCGACCGCGGTAAGGCTGCCCGACACGGTGGCGCGCCTGGGCGGCGACGAATTCGCGGTGCTCGTCGAGGACATCACGAGCTCGACCGAGGTCAGCGAAGTCGCCGGGCGGATCCTGGCGGCGCTGTCGGCGCCGATCACCGTCGCCGGCAAGGAGTTGTTCACCTCGGCGAGCATCGGCATCGCAATGATCGGACCGCAATACCGGCGTCCGGAGGAATTGCTGCGCGACGCCGACGTCGCGATGTACCGCGCCAAGACCAAGGGCCGCAACCGGTTCGAGCTGTTCGACGAGGCGTTGCGCTTCGAGGCGTTGCGCGTTCACGACCTCGAAAGCGACCTGCGGCGCGCGATCGCGAGCGGCAATTTCGTTCCGTATTTCCAGCCGATCGTGCGCTTGTCCGATCGCACGACGATCGGTTTCGAGGCATTGCTGCGCTGGCGGCACGACGAGCGCGGCGTGCTGCCGCCGCTGGATTTCCTGACCGTCGCCGAGGACAGCGGGCTGATCGAGCAGATCGACTGGCTGATGTTCGAGGAAACCTGCCGCAATTTCCATGCGATCGCCGGAACCGAACACTACGTCAGCATCAACGTCTCGCCGCGGCATTTCCGTTCGCCGGACCTGGCGCCGCGTCTGCTCGCGCTCGCCCAGCACCACGGCATCCCGCCTGGCCGTCTGCGCATCGAGTTGACCGAAGGCGCGCTGCTCGACAATTCGCAGTCGGTGTTCAACACGCTCGAACAACTGAGCGATGGCGGCATCTGGGCGCAATTGGACGATTTCGGCACCGGCTATTCCGCGCTGTCGTACCTGCATCGCTTCCCGATCCGCGCGCTGAAGATCGACCGGTCGTTCGTCGCCGACCTGATGCGCGAGGACGGCAAGGGCAGCGAAGCGGTGGTGCGCGCGATCCTCGCGCTGGCGAAATCGCTGGGCATCGACGTGGTCGGCGAGGGCATCGAAACCACCGCCCAGTGCGAACTGCTCGACGCACTTGGTTGCGGATACGGGCAAGGGTTCCTGTTCGCGCATCCGACGCCGATCGTCGAAGCGCCCGGCTGACGCACGCTGCGCGCCTTTGGGCGGCGCGCAGCGGCGGTGCGTCATGCGGTTCATCGAAGGCTCGCGATCCGGTCGCATCGATCAGCGCGCGGTCGCGACCGGCGTCGCGCCATGGTCGAGTGCACCAGCGCGCTCGACCAGTTGTTCGAACTCCGCGCGATAACCCCAGCGATCGACCCCGCCGGTGCCGCGCGCGAGCTTGCCGATCGCATCCCAGCTATAGCCGTTCAGATGCTGTCCGCCGCGCAGGTTGTCGGCGAATGCGGCGACCGCCGCCGCGAAGCGCAGGCGCGGGCTTGCGGCCGCGCCGATCTGGCCGAGCTGCAAAGGCGTCTCGATCAGCTGGCTGCGCTGCGAATCGGGCTGCTTGTAGCGCAGGCGCAGCAGGCCTACTTCACCGTCGATGTGCGACGCGATGATGGCCTTGCCGTAGCGCAAGGGATCGTTCGCTTCACCGCCCGAACCGGCAATGGTCAGTTCGTACAGTGCCGTCACGTTGTGGCCAGCGCCGATCTCGCCCGCATCGATCTTGTCGTTGTTGAAATCCTCGCGGCGCAGCGCGCGATCCTCATAGCCGATCAACCGGTACTCGGTCACCACCGCGGGATTGAATTCCATCTGGATCTTCACGTCCTTCGCGATGGTCAGCAGGGTCGCGCCCATTTCCTCGACGAAGACCTTCTTCGCTTCGTTGAGGGTGTCGATGTAGGCGTGGTTGCCGTCGCCGATGTCCGCCAGCTGCTCGGCCATGGTGTCGTTGTAGTTGCCTTCGCCGAAGCCGAGCGTGGTCAGGGCGATGCCGCTTTCGCGCTGTTTGGCGACCATTGCCTTCAGTGATCCGACATCGTCCACGCCGACGTTGAAATCGCCGTCGGTCGCCAGGATGATGCGGTTCGCACCGCCCTTGACGAAGGAGCTGCGCGCGGTCGCATAGGCCAGGCCGATGCCTGCGCCGCCGTTCGTCGAACCGCCCGCTGCGAGCTGCCCGAGCGCCGCGAGGATCTGCGCATGGTGGTCGCCCGGCGTCGGCGCGAGCACCAATCCCGCCGAGCCCGCATACACCACGATCGAAACGCGATCCTGTGCACGCAGCTTCGGAACGAGCTGGGCGAAGGCCTGCTTGAGCAACGGCAGCTTGTTGGGTTCGTCCATCGAACCGGAGGTGTCGATCAGGAACACCAGGTTCGCGGGCGGCATCTCGGCATGCGGCACGTCGTAGCCCTTGATGCCGATCTGCAGCAAGGTGTGCTTCGCATTCCACGGCGCAGGCGCCATCTCGGTGGTCACCCGGAACGGCGCGGCGCGCGAAGTCGGCGCGGGATAGGCGTAATCGAAATAGTTTATCATTTCTTCGACGCGCACCGCATCGGCCGGTGGGCGCTGGCCGGAGACGAGCATGCGGCGCACATTCGAATAGCTGCCGGTATCGACGTCGATCGAGAACGTCGAGACGGGATTCTCCGCGGTGCGCTGCACCGGATTGTCGTCGTGCGTCGCGTACTTCTCGCCAGCGGAAACGGCTTGCGCCGGGTTCCATGCGGGCGCTGCGGGAACCACCTGCGCGACGGGCGGCGCGTTGACCGAGCGCACGCGCGAACCGATCACGACCGCATTCCCCAGAGCACCGCCGATCGCCTGCTTCATCAGCGGTTGCGGCTGGGGGGAAGACGGTGCGGGCGCTGCGTATTCTTCGGCGATGGCGACGGCAGGCGCTCCCGCGGGCGCGTCGACGCGTCTCTCGTTCTCACGCGCGGGCTCCTGCCGCACGGCCACGCCGGCATCCGTGGCCTCCTTGAGTTCCAACTTCTGCGCGCTCTGCGCCTGCTTGTCGCGACCGTCGTGGTCCATTGGTTGCGGCGATGTCGTTGCGGCCTGTACGGATGCGGTTGCATCGGTTTCCGCAGCGTCCTGCGCGCGCAGATCCGCCAGGGAGTCGTCCTTGGCGGTGGGTTGCGGCGTTTGTGAGGTTTGTGGTGTTTGCGAAGCTGGCGGTGTTTGCGAAGCTTGCGGGGACTGGGTGGTGCTGCAGCCTGCGGCTGCGAGACACAATGCGATTCCGAGGGCGAGATGATTGCGACGCATGGCGGGACTCCTTGGTGGATGGCCCTGCATGCAACGCGGCGTCCGCGGATTCGGGGTTACGCGAATGTCGTTCGCTGCCCGCGCAGGCGCAACGCGCACAGAGTGCGTTCGTCGATCGTCCCTGGCAGGCGGCGATCGAAGTCACACGAAACCAAGACGCCGATGGCGGGATCACGCGGCATCCGATGTGCCGGACCGGCTGTTGGAAACGCTGGGCACGACGATGTTCACCGAACACGACGGCACGCGTGCGCTGGTCCGTCATGAATGCGACTGCCAACGAGCAGGCTGTGTTCGATACAAGCCACGAACGATGCGCACAGTCAGGGGTGGAACGATCAGGCAGCTGGCCGATCACCGGGCCCGGGGCTGATCGTCATTTCTTGATGATCTGCCGCGCCAGCTCCACCGAGTCCGGCGCGGCCAGGCCTCCGAAGCGCTCGTCCAGCCGCGACAAGACCTGGCCGGCGGCGGTCCTGTTGCCCTGCGCGATCAGGGTGCGGACCTGTTGCAGGCCTTGCGCGATCTCCGCCGCGATGCCGGCGCGGCAATGCGAGAGCGTGTCCGCGTTGCGTGCCGACTTCCCGTCCCGGGCGCGTTCGATGTCGTCGATCGCGTGTTCCAGCATGATTCCGCGCATCAGCGCATGGCTCACGTCGTGCATCGGTTGGGTGCTGACGCCGCCGACGCAAAGCCTGTCCGCCGAGTCGAGCATGCTGGCGTCGCGCGCGTCGATGATCAGGTCTTCGGTACCCGACACCAGCACGACACGGCTGCGTTGCTGGAACAAAGCGAACAGGTCGGCCGGCGGCACCGCGATGCCCGCATCGCCGAACGGATCGCTGCCGGAATTCAGGATCGCGCCCCGAAACACGTCCGGATACGACAATACCGCGCGCATCGCAGTGCGCGAACCGCCCGAAAAACCCGATACGAAGATGCGTTCCGGATTCAACCTGTAGCGCGTGGCGATGTTCTCGTACGCGTGCAGGGCGAGCGGCAGCCGACGCCATAACATGTTGAAGTCGTTGCCGGTGCGTTCGGCGCTGACATAGATCAGGTGGCGGCGATCAAGCGCCTGGAGCCATTGGCTAGGCGCCTTGGGCAGGTCCCACGGAGGGATGAAGACGAGCAGGCCGTAGCCCTCCGCAGGTGGATCGCCCTGTGGAATGTAGATCTCGAAACGTTCATTGGCCAGGTCGATGCTTTGTTCCGGTAGCTGCTGCGACTTGTCGTGCAGATAGCCGAGGACGCGGTCGGCGGCGACGGGACTCAGCGTACGCCGTACGATCTCGTTGCTTGCCGCGAGCGGCGAATAGCGATCGAACACGATCTCCGAGCGCACGCCGGCCGACGGCACGGAATCGGCGGCGCTCGCGGCAGTGGGCGACACGATGGCCAGGTATGCGATTGCGGACATCGACAAGCCTATGAGTCGTTTCATCTCTCTAGCTCCAGCAGGGCGGGCACAGCTCAGTCGCGGATCACCAGCAGGCGTTGCTCGGTCATGTCCTCGATCGCGTAACGCACGCCTTCGCGGCCGAGGCCGGAATCCTTCACTCCGCCGTAGGGCATGTGGTCCACGCGCCAGCTCGGCACGTCGTTGACGATCACACCGCCCACGATAAGCGCGTCCCACGCGCGCATCGCGTGCCTGATGTCATGGGTGAATACGCCGGCCTGCAGGCCGTACCGGCTGGCATTGACCGCACGCAGGGCCTGTTCGAACGTGCCGAACGGCTTGAGCAACACGACCGGACCGAACGCTTCCTCGGCTTCGATCGTCGCCCCCTTGGGCACGTCCTCCAGCACCGTCGCCTGCAGCATCGCCCCGCGCCGTTCGCCACCGCACAGCACCTTCGCGCCGGAAGCGACCGCATCGGCGATCCAGCCTTCGAGTTTTTTCGCGGCGGCGACATCGATCATCGGCCCGATGAAGGTCGTCTCCTTGCGTGGATCGCCGGCTTTCAGCGCCGTGGTCGCCTTGACCAGCCGCCTGCGCAATTCCGCGTACAGCGACGCATGCACGTACACGCGCTGCACGCTGATGCAGCTTTGCCCGGACTGGTAGAACGCCCCGAACACGAGGCGTTCGACGACATGATCGAGGTCGCGGCGCTGGTCCGCATCGACGATGCATGCCGCGTTGCCGCCGAGTTCGAGCACGACCTTTTTCTTGCCGGCGCGCGCCTTCAGGTCCCAGCCGACCGCTGCGGATCCGGTGAACGAAAGCAGCTTGAAGCGCTCGTCGGTGGTGAACAGATCCGCGCCGTCGCGATGGCAGGGCAGGATCGAGAAGCTGCCGATCGGCAGATCCGTTTCCGCAAGCACCTCGCCGATGATCAGCGCGTCGATCGGCGTGCGCGACGCGGGCTTGAGTACCCACGGGCAGCCGGCGGCGATCGCCGGCGCGACCTTGTGCGCGACCAGGTTCAGCGGGAAGTTGAACGGACTCACGAACGAACACGGCCCGATCGGCACGCGCTTCACGAAACCACGGTAATCGCGCGTTCGCGGCGAGATCGCCATCTCCAGCACCTCGCCGCCGATGCGCACGGCTTCGCCAGCGGCGATCCTGAAGGTGTCGATCAGGCGGGTGACTTCGCCGCGTGCGTCCTTGATCGGCTTGCCGGCTTCGATGCACAGCGCGAGCGCGAGTTCCTCCTTGCGCGCGGTGAACCGGACGACGCAGTGCTCGAGTACGGCCTGGCGCTGGTCCGGCGCGAAGCCCGCCAACTCCTTCTGCGATTTCACTGCGGCAGCGATGGCCTTGTCGATCGCTGCCGCATCCGCCATCGCGACGCGGCAAGCGACCTTGCCGGTGTATTTGTCGGTGACATCGAGGTCATGGTTCGGCGCGACCGCGCGGTTGGCGAGGTAGTAGGGATAGCGTTTCTTCAGCATCCGATCGCTCCTTGCGTGATGCATGATCGTGGCGATGCCGCCCGGCTTACGACGAAGGCTGGACGCGTATCGCAAGCCTGCCATCGGCGAGCCGTGCGGAAAGATGTTGGTCGGGATGCGTCTGCGCCACGCTGCGGACAACCATGCCATCGGCATCGTGCAGGATCGCGAAGCCGCGCCGCAATGTCGCGAGCGGACTGACCGCGTCCAGTGCGCGCGCGACGCCGTGCAGGCGCAGTCGACGCCGGGCGAGGCTTTCGCTGAAATTGCGATGGAGTGTCGTCGCATCGCGCGCAAGGCGTTCGCGAAGACGTTGCAGCTCCGTCTCCGGATGCAGCAGTTGCAGCCTTGCCGCAAGCGTCCCGATCCGCTCGTGACGGCGCGCCAGTGGCCGCAATGCCTGGTCGTCGAGCCGTCGCCGGAGCTCCAGCAATCGCGCTGCGCCGCGTTCCAGCCTCGCATGCGGACGCAGCGCCTGCAGCCGCAGCCATGCGCGGTCGGCGCGCTGCGAGGGCGCATCCATGCGGCGACGCAGCGAATCGTCGAGCCGGGCGCGCTGACGATGCAGCGCGGCGAGCAACTCCGCGCGCTCCGGTACCAGCAGTTCGGCGGCAGCCGACGGCGTCGGCGCGCGCAGATCTGCCGCGAAGTCGGCGAGCGTCGTGTCGACCTCATGG